>NZ_LHQS01000001.1:353326-653326 GCF_004102725.1 Methanoculleus taiwanensis
CCGATAGCGAGGGATGGATTTGAACCATCGGTCTACGGGTTATGAGCCCGTCGGGATTTCCTGACTACCCCACCTCGCTCCTTATGGCATCAGAGCTATACCTTATTGGCCGTGTCATGTTATATAGGTTACTGCATTCCTGTTTCGTATGCCTCGCATTTCTCAACACTCATAAATAGATCCTCCTCCTTACCCCCACGTATGGAGGAGAAGAAGACCGGGGACGATGATCTTGCGCGTCTGCGGGAGCAGCGGCTCCGCCAGATGCAGGAGACTGCGCTTCGGAAGCGGGAAGGAGCCGTTATCGACCTCACTGATGTGAACTTTGCAGAGACGATCCGGCAGCACGCTTACGTCGTCGTTGACTTCTGGGCAGAGTGGTGCGGCCCGTGCCGGATGGTATCGCCGACGATCGAAGACCTTGCGAGGGAGTATGCCGGCAGAGTGACCTTCGGCAAGTGCAACGTCGATGAGAACCGGTGGGCGGGAAGCAGTTTCGGGATATCGGCGATACCGACGCTTCTCTTCTTTGCAAACGGTCAGGTCGTCGACCGGATCGTCGGGGTGCAGTCAAAAGCCGTCATCCAGTCGCGGATGGACCGTTCGTTCTCGTCGCTCTGATCCGGGCACAAAAAAAGGTGTTATGAGGTTTCGGCATGGCCCGGGGCTCCTGCGAGGCTCCGGTCGATCAGCCAGCCTGCCGTCAGCGCCGCGGTTGAGAGCGGCAGTGCAACGACCAGCGGGTCGATGACCGGCCATGGCATCGGAAGGAGGCTCTCCACGCCGAAGAGGAACTCCGCAAGGCCGAGCACCGCCGACTCTTTGATGTGGACAAAGGCGGTCCAGAAGAACCAGACGACCGCACCCGTCACCACGCTGTACTTTGCGCCCCGCAGCGACGGCCGGTCGGAGAAAAGGGCAAGGGCGTACGCCGGGAGGAACGCGGCGGCGCCGAGACCCATGAACATCGCCGTCGCGCGGGCGATGATGCTGCCGGGCATGACGTAGGCGAGCAAGACCGAGACGACGATCATCGCAAGGGTAGCGAGCTGGATTGTTCGCATCGACGGCTTTTCGCTCCGGGTATGCTGCCAGATGTCGTATCCGAGGCTCGTTCCCATGGTATGGAAGAGCGAACTGAGCGTGGACATGGCGGCGGCGAGGAGTGCCAGCATGAAGACGACGATGAAGAGGTCGGGCATCGCCGCGTTGATGTAGAGCGGGATGATCGTATCGATATTTCCGGCGGTCGCCGCCTGCATGGCGATCTCGCCCTGTGTCTCTGAGAAGTAGACGTTCGTCAGCGGCCCGACGGTGAAGGCGACACCGGTCATCATCAGGATGAACGGCCCGCCGACGAGCACCGCCCGGTTGATGGATCTGCTGTCTCTGACGGTCATGAATCGCACGGCGAGCTGCGGCTGGGCGAGGACACCAATCCCGACGCCGAGGATGAGCGTCGTCACCAGGGTGTACCAGAGGGATGACCCGAACTCCGGCATGGATGTCCACCCGGTCATCCCGGCGGCTGCAAGGGAGGCGGGAACCTCTCCCGAGAGTGCGTCGAGAGCCGCGTGAGCGTTCGTAACGCCGCCGAGGAGCAGGTAGGTGAGTACGAGCAGCGCCGTCATCCCGATGAGCATGATCGCGCCCTGGAGGGCGTCGGTGTACATGACCGCGATCAGGCCGCCGACCACGACGTAGAGGGCGACGACTGCGGCGAAGGCGATGAGGGCGGTGTCGTAGGGGATCAGCAGGGTGCTGGTGATGAACTGCGCTCCCCCGATCAGGATGGCGGCCGTGTAGAGCGGCATGCCGACGACGATCAGAAGGCCGGTGAAGGTCTGCATGAAGGGCGAGCCGTAGCACTTCCCCATCAGATCCGGGAAGGTGACCGCATTCAGGCGCTGCCCGATCCGCCGCGTTCTCTTCCCGAAGACCACGAAAGCGATGAGGACTCCGACGCCGATACAGAGGACGGTCAGCCACATCAGTCCCATGCCGAGCTGTGCCGCGACGCCCCCGAAGCCGATGATCGCCGAGGTGGAAATGAAGGTGGCGCCGTAGGAGAGTGCGAGGACGACCGGATGGATCTTCCTTCCGGCGACCATGTAGTCGTCGTGGCCTTTGGTCCTTCTATATCCGAGGTACCCGAGGCCGATGACCAGCAGGAGATAGGCGCCGGTCACCAGAGCGAACGTAAGCGTATCAACTGCCATTACTATCATCAAGCCCTGTATTCCAGTTCAGAATGCCGTACACGATACACGCAAGCGTAAGGCCGATAGCAAGCACATATGCAGACCAGATAGCGGGATCAGTAATTCCGAGCATAATAGTCCTCCCGGTAACGGATTACCGGATCAATCCACGGGAACACAGCGTCGTGCTGGTTCCCTATCTAAAGCTAAAGAAAAAGGCGAATGCGTTCTGCACGTCGGTGCAATAGGGGTTCACGCCGGAATGAGCCATCGGTGAATATCCCGCTTACCATAGGGTATCCGGATATTTAAAATATCGTGATCCATGGCCGCTCTCCTCTTCAGCGTGTTACGTTCCGTGTACTTTTTACATACCCGGGCCGACACCTCTCCGTGCAGAACCTGGCGGGGGAAGGTTATGTGAGATCCGGGACGATGTGGCAGTATGGTGCCGTCTCCCTTGGGCTGGGCACGGTGAGGGCGTGAGCGATCTCTTCGGCGCGACCGCCTCTCTTGCATTCGACCTCCTCGTCCGAACCGTCCCGGTTGTCGTGCTCGGGGTCTTTGCCGCTGAGGTGCTGATCGCTCTCCGGATTACCGATACGATCGCCCGGGCTGCCCGCCCGGTCACGTCGTTTGCGCATCTTCCGGGCGTCTGCGGCACGAGCTTCATGATGGCATTTCTTTCGTCGCATGCCGCGGACGCGATGCTCATGGACCATCTCCACAACGGTCGGATCGGTCGGCGCGAGCTCCTTATCGCCGCACTCATGAACTCGTTCCCGGGTGTCGTCATGCACTGGCGTTACCTGCTCCCGGTCTACGTGCCCCTGCTCGGCACCGTCGGGCTCGCTTACTTCATCATCCTGATGGCGATAGGCCTTGCGAAGACCGGTATCGTCATGGTTGCGGGGCATTTCCTCCTCCCGGCTCCGGAAGGACAGGATACGGCTCTGCCTTTGGCGGTCGGCGGGAGAGGTTCAGGATGGGAGGTGCTCGACGCTGCATGGCAGTCGGCGAAAAGGACACTCCGACGTATCCTCCCCATCATGATCCCGACGCTCATCATTGTTGCGTTTCTCATCGAGCTCGGCGTGTTCGATGCGATATCGTCGTACCTGAGCGATATCAGCACCTACTTTCCCGTGCCGGTCGGGGGGCTTTCGATCATCGCTGCGAAGTTCGGTTCCTTCGTCGCCGCTGCAAGCGTCGCATCGGCTCTGCTTGTGGCAGGCGAGATCACCGGCCGGGAGGTGATCATCACCCTGCTCGTCGGAAACCTCCTCTCGAGTTTCGTTCTCGCTCTGCGCTGGTTCGGGTCGTTCTACATTGCCATCTTCGGCCCCCGGCTAGGCACCGAGATCATGATCTACTCGACAGTCCTCCGGGACGGGATCACGCTCGTCGTGATCTTCCTCCTCGCCTGGGTCTGGCTGTAGGCGGGTCAGTAATGCCGGCGCATGAACTCGCGGATCGAGGCCGACTCGATCCACCCTGAGTCCAGCCTGCTGATGATGGCCTGTATGGTGTATGCCTGCTCGATGATCTTCGTCGAAGCGGGGTTCTCGTCCATGCACGCGAGCCCCACGATCACCTGGAGGGGGTTACGGATATGGTCGCCGAGGATGGCGAACTGTTCGATGTTCTTATCGATCTGGACATATGCCTCCCGCCTCTCCTCCTCGAGTTCTGAGAGCTTCAGGGCGGAACCGAGGTCGTTTGCGAGCGTTGCAAGAAGACTTACCTCCTCTGCGCTGAAGCAACCGTTGTTAGTGCGGGCGATGGCGATGACGCCGACCGGTTCGTTCCCGGCGTTCATGGGGAGTGCCAGAACCTCCCCGATGGTGGCAAACCGTTCGCAGAGGGGTTCATCCTCTGCCGGGTTCCGCGATGCGAGGGTGCCCGTCCGGTAGGCGGATTCGATGAGGCGGCGCAGTGGACGGTGGTGCGCGATTCCGGCGTACTGGTCGTCCGAGATTGAAAAAAGCGATATTCTCTCTTCTTTCCCGAGCCAGACAGAGACGATCAGCCCCTCCCGTATGTGCCCGAGCCGGTAGCAGGCCTTGTGAAGGAGGCTCCGCTCGTCCCGTTCCCGGACGAGGATCCCGGAGAGCTCGCTTGCGCCCCGGAGCAGCAGTTCGGCCTCCCTCCGTTCGGTCATATCGACGACGGTGCAGATGGCGGCGGCCGGGGAGAGGACGCCGGCAGAGATCACGACGTACCTGCATGCTCCGCCGCTGGTGACGAACGTCCCTTCGTAGTTCACAATCGCGTTCTCTTTCTCGATCTGGTACATGAACTCCCGGAGCTCCCCGTTCTTCTGCCAGATCTTGCGGAGGTTCGCTCCCATCAGGTCTTCGACGCCGTAGCCGAGCATCTCGGCGCATCGCCGGTTCACCTCAGTGATCCGGAGACTCTCCCGGTCGACGAGGAAGATACCCGCCTGTGAGTTGCCGAAGATCCCGTGGTACTTCTTCTCCTGCTCCTGCATGCGCCCCAGGAGGTATGCGACGATGCCCGAGATGCCCACCATGGCGACGAACTGAACCGTTCCCTCCGCCAGTGCAACCGTATCAGGGTAGGTGATGAGATAGACAAGGCCGATGTAGGCCGCGGCGAGTCCTACGGCAAGGTGCAGCCCCCGCTGCCGGTACCGGAATATGGCAAGGAGGATCGGGATATAGAAGAGGTTCGGGAAGATGCCGTTGATGCCGTGCGACAGGCCGTATGCGGTTATGGTAAGTGATACGGCCGATGTGATCAGAATCGCGGTGAGCCATCGATCCGGGAGGTACCCGGCGGCAGGGGTGGGGGGGCGCCACATAATTCTACCTGTGCGGTGGCAATCAATAAGTCCACCGGTATTGTGGCTCTGATGCGGCTCTCGGCGCCCATCAGACCCCGGTTAGGGAGAAAGACCCTTCCACCCCGCCCGTTCGGCCGGCAACGCCTCCGCCCGCTAGATTTTGATAAGGCGATAATCGCTCTCCCCAAGGCCGATCCCCGATCCGTAGGCGATCTGGTATTCGCCGTCCGTGTAACCCCACGTCCCGCGGAATTTATCCTCGCCCGGGGCATGGTGATGTTTCAGAAATGAGTTCACACATCCGGTCTCGCCGTTGACGAGGTCATAGCTCGCGTGATCGATCGCCACCGGATCGGTGGATGCGAGGATGCCGATATCGGGTACGATTGCCGCGTCGCTCCAGGGGACGCAGTCACAGTCGGGGGTTATGTCCACGAGGAAGTTAACGTAGCCGACCCGCTGCTCTTTCCCTGCCACGGCACCGAGGGCATATTCGACCATTCGCTCGAGGAAAGGCCGTATCTCCGTCGTCCAGTCGAACTCGATCGCTCCCGCAGGGCACGAGCGCATGCAGTCGCCGCAGCCGAGACAGTGTTCGGGGTTGAACTGTGCTCTACCGTCGGTCATCGTCATCGCCGCCGCAGGGCAGACTTCAGTGCACTTCCCGCAGCCCGTGCAGCCTGCTTCATCGAGGAGCGGGCGTCCCGCGTGCTGCTCGGCCTTGCCGACGGCAGGAGCGCAGCCCATGGCGAGGTTCTTGATAGCACCGCCGAACCCCGCGAGATCGTGCCCCTTGACGTGCGAGAGGACGATCATGCTGTCGGCATCGGCGATAGTGCCGGCGATCTTGACGGAGGTGAAGTGCTTCTTCCCGATCGGAACCTCGCCGAAGTGACCGCCCCGCAGGCCGTCGGCGATGATCATCGGCGCGCCGACGACGGCGTAGTCGAACCCGTGCTCGACGGCGGTGATGATATGCTCGACGGCGTTTGCCCTGCTGCCCGCATATAGCGTACCGGTGTCGGTGAGGAAGGGCTTTGCTCCCTGCTCTTTCACCCGGTCGACGATCTGCCTGACGAAGACGGGTTTGATGAAGGTGTCGCTGCCCCGCTCGCCGACGTGGAGTTTGACGGCGGTCAGGTCGCCCGGCCGCACGACACCCGTGAACCCGGCGGCATCGAAGAGGCGCCGTATCTTCGTGATTCTGCTCTCGCTGCCGCTCCGTGCGCGGAGACTGGCAAAGTAGACGTCGGCTGTCATGGATGGAATACTCCTGCATCACTGGGTGCAGAGCGCTCTATAAAGGTAACTAAAAATGGGCGACGGTTCCCGGTCAGCGGAGAACCGAGAGGAGAATGTCCTCGTTCGAGGTGAGGACGGTGATCGCGGGGCCGCCGCTGCCGAGCACACCCGTGACAACGATCTCTCCGTTGCTCGTGCGAGCGTGACGTAGCCACTTATGTTCTGCGCATCGAGCCTCCCGTTCGTGGTGACCGCCGTCAGATCGCCGGTCGTGTCGGGAACCTCTATCCGCCCGTTGGATGCCCGTACGGCCGTTAGGTTCACCCCGGAGGCGACGAGATCGCCGTTCGCGGTCCCGGCAGAGGTAAGGGCGACCAGCAGCATGAGGAGCATCACCTCCCGCATCGTCACGTCACCACTGCCTTTCGGAAGGTCTGCCAGGCGATGACGTACATCGCCGTGGTGAAGAGTGCGAGAGCGGCGAACGAGATCAGGATATCTGCCGTCGTGTAGGAGTAGCGGGTGCCGATCGCGAAGAAGTCGCTGCCGATGGCGAAGTAGCGGATGCCGGTGACGAGGTAGGTGAGCGGGTTCAAGACCGAGAGCGCCTGCAGAAACGGTGGGAAGGCCGATATCGGGTAGAGGGCGTTAGAGACGAAGAAGAGCGGCAGCGTCAGGAGCGTGATGACGCCTTGCAGCCCTTCGGGGCTCTCCATCCGCATGGAGATAGTGGAGGAGAGGAAGAGGAACCCGAGAGAGAAGATGCCGACGAAGAGGAGGATGCCGAGGATGGCGAAGGCGACCTGCAGCGCCGAGTAGCCTTCAAAGAAGGTGACGCCGATGAAGAGCCCGAAGACCATGATGATCGTCACCTGGATGAAGGACTTGGTCATCCCCGAGAGGCTGATCCCGACCATGATAGCCGTCCGCGGGATGGGGCTTGCCATCATCTCCCGCATAAGCCCCCAGTTTTTGTCGAAGAGGATGCTGATCCCGCCGAAGAGGCTCGTAAAGAGGGTGGTCATCGCGATCACCCCGGCCGCCATGAAGGTGAGATATTCGACCGAGAAGACCCCCTCCGGAACCGGGACGGTGCTGGTCAGCTGGTCGAAGTTGCTCGACATCGCGACGCCGAAGAAGGCCAGCCAGAGCGCCGGCTGAAGGAGCGAGGAGAAGAGGAGCGCCCGGAACCGGGTGAACCGGATCATGTCCCGCCAGTAGACGGTCAGAAACGCCATCCTCATCCGCCGCCCCTCCCCGCTTCACCGGTATCCCGGAGCTCCCTGCCCGTATAGTGGACGAAGACGTCGTCCATGGACGGTTTTTTGAGGTTGACGCTCCGGATGGCGATCCCCTCCCGTTGCACCCTGTCCATGACCTCCGGCAGGCAACGGCTGGCGTCCTCGGTGATGGTGACGACGAGGCCGCGGGGCGATGCCATGATATTCCGGATGCTCGGAAGATCGCCGAGTGCCTTTTCCGCCGCCCGGTTGTCGCCCGTCTCGAGGTAGATGACGTCCTCTCCGAGGGCGTTCTTGAGGTCGTCCGGGGTGCCGGTGGTGACGATCTCCCCGTGGTCTATGATACTGATCCGGTCGGAGAGGGTGTCCGCCTCATCCATGTAGTGGGTGGTGAGAAATATCGTTGTCCCTCCTCTGTTGACCTGCTCGATGTAGTCCCACATCCGAAGGCGCGTCTGAGGGTCAAGGCCGATCGTCGGTTCGTCGAGGAAGAGCACCTCGGGCTGCGTCATCAGGCCGCGGGCGATCTCGAGCCTCCGTTTCATGCCGCCGGAGAGGTTCTTTGTCCGCTCGTTCCTTTTTGCGGAAAGTTCCACGATCCCGAGCATCTCCTCGATCTTCGCCCGCCGCTCGTCCCGCGGGATGCCGTAGAGCCGCCCGTGGAACTCCATCGTCTCCCAGACGGTGAGATCGCGGTCGAGCACCTCGTTCTGGAAGACGACGCCGATCGATTCCCTGACTCGTGCAGGCTCCTTTGCCACGTCATGGCCGGCGATCCTGACCGTCCCGTGCTGCAGGGGGAGGAGGGTGATCAGCACGTTGATGGTGGTGCTCTTCCCTGCACCGTTCGGGCCGAGGAACGAGAAGACCTCACCTTCCCTGACTGAGAAGCTGATCCCCTTCACCGCCCGGAAGCCGTCGAACGAGTGTTCGAGGTTCTCCACTTCGATAATGTTTCCGGCCATGTGACCCGGATTCTCCCTCCTGTCCACTACTCTTGCTCGCGGCATATCTCATTTTCCGTCAGGTGCCCGCCGCAGTCCCCTCCTCCTGCACCCGCCGGAAGGTGAGCACCCGGAGGGCGAGGAAGAAGACGAGGTAGATGACGCCGGCGGTGATCAGGAACGCTCCGGCGCCGAACTGTTCGTAGAGGATCCCGCCGGCGATGAGCCCGACGATGCTCGCAAGGCTCCCGGCGCTCCCTGCAACCCCCTGCACCGCACCCTGGTAGCGCTTTCCGGCGAGTTTCGAAAGCGCCGAGAGGGTCGACGGCCACATCAGGCCGTTGCCGACGGCGATGAAGACGGCGGCGAGGTAGATGAGGGCGAGATTGCCTGTGGCGAGGAGGATGAAGTTCACTCCGAGGATCGCGCTCCCTGCTACGATCAGGTACCCCTCTGAGATCCGGTCGGAGAGATGCGAGAGCACCGGCCCCTGGACGAAGGCCATCATGGCGCTGACCGCCGCGAGGTAAAGCCCGAGCGTGGTGGATGTCCACGCGAGCGGGCCTGCGGCGTAGGCCGGGAAGGCGGTGTAGTAGATGTTGAACCCGAGGAAGATGAGGAAGTAGAGGAGCAGGATGTAGGGGACATGGCTGAGCCGGAAGACGCCGCGGATGGAGAGGTCGCGCTCCCCCTCCAGCCGGTAGCATTCCTTCTGCTCCTGCCCGAAGGCGGTTCTGATGGCGGTTTTCTCCGGCTTTTCGGTGATCGGGCAGGGGCGCCGCTCCGGGAGCCAGACGATAATGATGACGACGCCGATGAGGGCGATGACGAGCGCTACAAGGACGGGCGGCACCTGGCCGTAACGGGTAGCACCGAGCAGTGCCGCGAGTGCCGGGCCGAGAATGAATCCGACGTTGGACGCGACCGACATCCGGCCGTAGTTCCGGTTCCGCTCCGCGTCAACGGTGACATCGGCGAGGTAGGCGTTCGCGACGGAGACGTTCCCGCCGGTGATCCCGTCGAGCGCCCGGGCGACGAAGAGAACGAGTAGGGGCAGCGTGAGGGTGAACGCGCCGAGGAGCCCGGAGTCGACGGCGGCGAGGGGGACGATCGGGAGGAAGAGTGCGGCGAGGAAGATGCACCACGAGGCGAGCGTCCCTGCCTGGGAGAGGAGGAGGATTTTCTTGCGGCCGTAGACGTCCGACGCCCGGCCGAGGAGCGGGGCGCCGATGAGCTGGAAGGCCGGGTAGGTCGAGCCGAGCAGGCCGTAGACGAGGGCGTTGCCGCCGAAGTCCGTGACGAGGAAGACGAGGAACGGGAGGACGATCGAAAACCCGAGGCTGCCGATGAAGCTCACCGCAAAGAGCGGGTAGAGCGTCTTTGCGGGCACGTTTCCGGGTTCGTCGGGTTGCGGTGGCATGGCGGTCGCACCGGGATACCCGGTGCGGGTTCATATACTCTTTCCCGGACACCGGGGAAGATGAGGAAGGTGAAAAGAGGAACGGCGCAGAACCCCTCTCCGTGAAGAGGTATGTGCGGCCGGTATTCGCTGGTCGGGATCGCCGATCTCGGGGTGGTTCTGGTGATTACACCGGGGATGGCGCCGCCGCCACCATTGGAAAGTTCGTAGTGAAGCATCTGGAGATGATCAATACCTACCCCGGCAGCGGGAGAGTTCTCTCCCCCGCCATACACTGTTATCCCCTTACAGGTCGTGCGCAGGCACGCACCGGTGCTTCGTGTAGGTCACGACGGTTCCGGGCAGATCGAGCCCGAGCGCCTCTTTCAAGACCTCCTCGATCGTTTCGACCGGCACGAAGGTGAGGTCACACCGGACGTCCTCGGGCACGTCCATTAGATCGCGTTCGTTCTCCCGCGGCAGGATCACCTTCGTGATCCCGGCCCGGTGTGCCGCGAGGACCTTCTCCTTGATCCCTCCGACCGGCAGCACCGCGCCGGAGAGCGTCACCTCGCCGGTCATGGCGAGCTTCGGGTCGACCGCTCTCGCCGTGATGAGGGACGCGAGCGCCGTGAAGAGGGCCACGCCCGCAGACGGCCCGTCCTTCGGTGTCGCTCCCGCCGGCACGTGGATGTGGATGTCGCTCGTGGTGAAGTCAAACCCGGTCACGGCGGTGTTTGCGAGGCGCGACCGAATCAGGCTCAGCGATATCTGCGCCGACTCCTTCATCACGTCCCCGAGCTGGCCGGTCAGCGTGAGCTTCCCGCGCCCGGGCATGAACGTCCCCTCGATGAAGAGGATGTCGCCTCCGACCGGCGTCCAGGCAAGCCCCGTTACGACGCCGGGCGCGTTCTCCCGCCGGGCCACGTCCTGCCGGTTCGTCTCCCGGCCGAGGATCTCGGGCAGCATCTCCGTCGCCACGACGAACGGGAGATCGACCTTCCCCGAGACGATCTTTGCGGAGACGTAGCGTGCGGCCGTCGCGAGCTGCTTCGTGAGCGCCCGGACGCCCGCCTCGCGGGTGTACCGCTCGATGATCGTCATCAGGGCCTCGTCATCGACCGCGAGCATCCCTGCATCGAGGCCGTGATCATCGAGGGTCTTTGGCAGCAGGTGATCCTTTGCGATCGCGAACTTCTCGTTCTTCGTGTAGCCCGAGATCTCGATCAGCTCCATACGGTCGAGGAGCGGCGCCGGGATCGTCGCGAGGGAGTTTGCCGTCGCGATGAAGAGCACGTCGGAGAGGTCGTAGGGAACCTCGAGGTAGTGATCCGAGAAGGTGCCGTTCTGTTCGGGGTCGAGGACCTCGAGGAGGGCGCTCGCCGGGTCTCCCGAGTAGGAGACGGCGAGTTTGTCGATCTCGTCGAGGATGAAGACCGGGTTCTTCGTCCCTGCCCGCTTCATGCCCTGGATGATTCGGCCGGGCAGCGCTCCGACGTAGGTTCGTCGGTGACCTCTGATCTCCGCCTCGTCCTTGATGCCGCCGAGGCTGATCCTGACATACTCCCGGCCGAGGGCGTCGGCGATGCTTTTGCCGAGGCTCGTCTTGCCGGTGCCGGGAGGGCCTGCGAAGAGGAGGATCGAGCCCTGCTTCTCCTGCTTCAGCTTCATAACCGCCAGGTGCTGGATGATCCGCTCCTTGACCTTCTCGAGGCCGTTATGATTGCTCTCGAGGACGTGGCGTGCCTCTTCGATATCGATGTTCTTCTTCTCCTCAACTGTCCAGGGAAGGTCGAGCAGGAGGTCGAGGTAGTTCCGGATCCCCTGGCTCTCGTGGTGCTGGCTGCCGCCGGTCTCGAGTTTCTTCAGTTCTGCGAGAGCCTTTTTGCGCACCTCATCGGGCATCGTCGAGCGCTCGATCCGCTCCCGGTACCCCTCCTCGCCGGATGCTTCGTCGCCTCCGTTGAGCTCTTCCTGGATCACCTTCAGCTGCTCCCGGAGCATCGCTTCCCGGTTCGCTTTGGTGACTTTATCCGAAACCTTCTTTGCCACGTCGACCCGGACGGCGATGCTCTCCTTCAGCGTCGTCAGGAGATCGAGGAATGCGTGGTACCGCTCCCGGACGGACGCGATCTCAAGGAGTCCCTGCTTCTCTGCGAGGTCTACCGGCATGAACGGCATGACGAATCCCATGATCCGGTCGATGGAATCCATCGTGTCGACGGGCCGGGTGAACTGCTCGGAACCCTGGAAGTGGCCGCTTATCTCGTGAATAACCTCTCTGACCCCAGCCAGAATGGTCGCACGGGTGGCCTCGTCGAGATCGGGGAGATCCGGAACGGGTTCGTAGACGGCAGAGAAGATCCCGTCTTCTTCCGAGAGCGTTACAGCCGTTACCCGCCCTACTGCCTCTGCAAATACCAGGTAACCGTCATCCGCAGGCTGCACGCGTGCGATCCTGAGCAGGTTTCCGGTTCGGTACAGCGTCCCGGGCGATACTTCCGCAGGATCGGTGCCGCTCTGCACGGTCAGCCCGACCGCCTCTGCGGATCCGGTGTTTCTCACTTCGGCGAAGAGCCGCTCTCCGGTGACGCTGTCTACCTGGAACTTTGCCCGGCTCTCCGGATAGACCACGGTCTCGAGGAGCGGTACGACGATCGTCTCTCTCCCGGCTCTTGTCTGTGGTGAATGCATAATTTCCTCAATCGTTTAGTTCGAATTTACCTAACTTTGTGGACGGGCAAAAAAATTATCCGACCTTCTTCAGAATCCCGATCAACAGTTCCGTCTCATCTTCGTCAAGTGATAAGAGCATCCTCTCGACCATCCTGTTCAGAGCGTTCTGCTCGGCCTGCGCAATCATCCGCCCCTTCTCGGTCAGGCGGATATACACGATTCTCCGGTCGGCAGGGGATTTTTCCCGGTACGCACACTCCATCCGGACGAATCGATTGATCATCTCTGTCACGGTGGGTTTTGAATTTCTGGTAATCTCGGCAAGTCTGCTGAATGTTACATCCCCGTGCTCGTCGATGACCTTCAGATAGGCGATCTGCTTCATCGTCAGATCAGATAATCCGCATTCGGAGAAGATCTCGCAAGAGCACTCGTTTTTGATGGTGATCAGGCGGTCAAAAACTTCGCACAGGTGCTCTTTCCTTGCCGTCATAACCGATACTCTGTTAGGTAGGGTTTACCTAATCATAAGCGTTGTGGTCAGGTGCCGGGGGCGACAAAAACCGGGAAGATCCCCTCCCTGACTGTTTTATCCCGTTTTTCTGCCCTCCGGTTCACCCCGGGTACATCCCGTCCTCCGTCTCGGCGGGGCCTGACGGCATCCCGGGAGCGGTCACCTCCGGCGGCTGCCGGGGGGTGGTCGGCTGGAACCGGAGTGTCCGCAGCGCGAGGAGAAAGACTACGAGTATGATCCCGCCCGAGATGAGGAATGCCGCAGGGCCGATCGCTTCGTAGAGCACACCGCCGAGGATCAGCCCGACGATGCTCGCGAGGCTCCCGGCGCTCCCCGCGAATCCCTGCACCGAGCCCTGATAGGTCTTCCCGGCGATCTTCGAGAGGAGTGAGAGGAACGACGGCCACATGATGCCGTTCCCGGCGGCAAAGAGCACGGCACTTGCGTAGATGAACAGCATGTTTCCGGTCACGAGGACGGTGAACCCGATGCCGAGGATGACGCTCCCGGCGATGATGAGAACGGCCTCCACGTAGTGTTTCGAGATCCGGGAGAGCACCGGCCCCTGCACCACCACCATCATCACGCTGATGGCGGAGTAGTAGATCCCGAGCTCCGCCGCCGTCCAGGCGAGGCTGCCTGCGGCGAAGGCGGGGAATGCGGTGTAGTAGATGTTGAACCCGAGGAAGATGAGGAAGTAGAGTGCCAGGAGGAAGGGGATATGGCTGATCCGGAAAGCACCCCGGAAGGAGAGTTTCCCCTTGCCTCCGGCGAAGGAGCAGTCCCGGTGCTCCTGCCCGAAGACCTTCCGGACGCTCCCCGTATCGGGTTTCTCGGCGATAGCGCACCGGTTCGACTCCGGCAGCCAGAACGCGATGATCAGCGTGCCGACAACTGAGATCAGGAACGCCGCGATCACCGGGAGGATCTCACCGTAGATTGTGGCACCGAGTATCCCGGCGAGCGCAGGCCCGACGATATAGCCCATGTTGGACGCGACCGACATCCGCCCGAAGTTCTGGTTCCGCTCCGCGTCGCCGGTGACATCGGCGAGGTAGGCGTTCGCGACCGAGACGTTCCCGCCGGTGATTCCGTCGAGCGCTCTCGCGACGAAGAGGACGAGGAGCGGCAGGGTGAGGACGAAGATGCCGAGCAGAGCCGAATCTATCGTTGCAACCGGAATGAGCGGCAGGAAGAATGCAACAAGAAAGATTCCCCAGGCGACGAGGGTGCCCACCTGGGAGAGGAAGAGGATCTTCCGCCTCCCGTACATATCCGACCATCGGCCGAGGATCGGAGCCCCCAGAAGCTGGAACGCCGGGTAAGTCGAGGCGAGCAGCCCGTAGACGAGGGCATTTCCGCCCCACTCCTCCACGAGGAAGATCAGGAACGTCAGAACGATCCCGAATCCCAGCGTCCCGATGAACGTGACGGCGTAGAGCGGGACGAGCGCCCGTCCCGTGAATGCCTCGGGCGTTCCGGGGGGCTCGGGCAGTAGCGGCATCGATGGCGCTGATGCCGGGAGGAGAGATATATCTTTCCGGCAGGGGTGCACCCCCGCTACGAGGTCGCACCGGAGTATCGGCTTTTACCTCTCCGCCCGGCGGAGGAACTCCCGCACCGTCTTGAGATACTCCTCGCTCTTCTCGAGGTGGTGTTCATGTGAGGCGTCCTCAAAGACCCGGACCTCGGCACCCGGTACCAGGCTCGCATAGAAGGCGGTCGTCTCAGGCGACGCCTCGTCGAACTCCCCGCAGGTGAAGAGCACCGGGACGCCGATCCCGCCGAGCTGCGGTGTGCAGTTGTACTCCCGGAGCGTCCCGGTCACCGTAAACTCGCTCGGTCCCCACATCTGCTCGTAGACGGGGTAGCCGAGTTTCTCGAACGTCCGGTTCAGGCAGTCGGGCCAGGGTTCCATCCGGCAGACATGCCGGTTATAAAAGAGCATCATCGCTTCCTGGTACTCGGGAGACGAAAACGTCCCCGACGTCTCGCTCTCGCTGATGGCCGCCCGGGCGCTCCCCGGCAGATCGGCAACATGCTCCTGCTGATCCGCCGCCCAGCGGGCTGCATTCAAGCAGGGAGCCGACAGCACCAGGCTCTTGACCCCGTTCTGGCCGCTTGCGAGGGTGTAGTACTCCACGGCGAGCGCCGTCCCCCAGGACTGCCCGAGGATATGCACCTCATCGAGGTCGAGCGCCTCGCGGACCGCCACAATCTCTGCGACGGAGCGGTTCACCGTCCAGAGTGACGGGTCGTTCGGGCGGTCAGAGTTGCCGCCCCCGAGCTGGTCGTAGAAGATGATCGGCCGCTCGTCCGCGAGCGCTTCGAGCGGTTCGAGGTAGTCGGAGGACGCCCCCGGCCCGCCGTGGAGCACCAGCAACGGAACCCCCTCCGCACCGCCGCCGACAATTCGATACCAGACATTCCCGCCGGGAACCGGGAGGTACCCCTCGCGAATTTCCGTTGTATTCGTCCCCTTCTGCACGTCGTCCCCTCCGGAACCGGATATCAGGAGTATGGCAGCGGCGAGCAGCAGAGAGATGCCGCACATACCTGCCAGAACTATCGCTTTCGATGCATGGTTTGCCATATCACTGCCTCTCCAGCCGCCACCTGCCGCCCATGCGGCGGATGCTGGCCGGTTCCTGAAATGGGGTGGTCAGGCACCGGAGAAAAAGAATTCGTTCCGTAGCGACGGCAGGCTCCGGAAAAAGGAGGTGATCCGTTACCGGGAAGGGGCGGCTGCGAGTTCAATCTGTGCCCGCCGCGCCATCTCCTGTTTCACCCGCCGGATACTCCCGGCCTGGTCGAGCTTTGCCATCTCGCCGCCCACCTGTTGCACCGTGTGTACCACGATCTCGCTCGGCACGTCTCCCGTGTTGACCGCCCGCTGGTAGCCGAAGGTTGCCCAGTCGTCGGGAAGGTCGCTGAGCCGCTCGAAGATCATGTTGTGCGGCATGAGATCGATCTGCTTCTCGACGATCCGGTTGACGTAGTCTTTGTTCGACTCAAAGACGATCAGCGGTTCAATGACGTCGGTCTGCATGACCTCCCGCATATCGCGCTTCTCGTACTTCTGCAAAAGGTCATTGCAGATGGAAAAGTGCGTGATCTCCATCTTCGCGAACTGCTCCCAGATACGTTTGATCCTTGAGTCCGTCTCTGTTTGAGCGCATGAGAAGTAGTTGTAGGCTTCAGAGAGCTGGATCAGCGCCATCTTCTCGAGCATCGTTTCGCGCGGATCGCCGAGCAGGCCGTATTGGGTTACGTGCTGCTCCTCGATCTCCGCGATCTCCGCATAGAGTTTGCGGGCGAGGTCTTCGGGGTACATGAACCCGTGTGACTTGTAGAAGAGCTCGGTCTGCTGCTCGCCCGAGACGATGGTGATGTAGTTCATCTTCGTCTTGATATCGGCAGAGTCCTTGTCGTAGTGCTTGCGCATGGAGTCGTCGGGGTGGCGGTGCTCGATGCTCGTCGGCCTGCCCGGTTTCGCCTCGGTCTTGCCCTGGGTGATGAAATCGGGGTCGTTCCCCTCGAGGATCTCGAGCAGGCAGCCGTAGCGGTAGAGGTGATCGAAGTCCTCGATCAGGGCAAAGTCGAGCACCGATTTGACGTACGGGTCGGGTTCGTTCTTCGCGAGGTTGGCGGTGAGGTCGACCGCCGTCTGCTCGTAGCCGATCGTCGTCTCGAGCACGGACTGGTCCGCCGGGTTGAGCCAGTTCACCGTCTGCTGCTGCTGCGAGTCTGCTCGCCGGATCATGGCGAGTTTCCGTTTGATCTCGGGCTCCCCGATCATCCGCTCCATGGCGTGCGAGGTGAGCACGGCGTTGTTCTCGATCCCGTTCATTAGGATGACCCGCGTTCTGGTGTAGGCGTCGACCGAGCGTTTGTTGTACGGGTCTTTCACCATCTCGTTCCAGCTCATGAACTGCTCATCCATCGATATTCCGTCCATCTCAAAGGGTTTGAATTGAGCCATACTCGTCTTCCCTCCTCTGGGCATCCCGTTCACCGGATCGGAACTGCGGCGGTGGTCATGGCAGATGCTCCTGACCCCGGGAGCCTGCCCCCCCCATACCTGTCAGTATCCATAAACTATTCCCTCCGGGATCGGGTGAGAAGACTGAACGGGCGGAAAGCATGGTGCCGGGCTATTACGGTACGAGAGCGGAGTGTCGAGATGATTTTAAAAAACGGTAAAAATGCGGCATAGACCGGGCGGTGCCCGGACTCGCATTTCCGTCTGAATTCGGGCGTTTCACCTACAGGCCGACCAGGCGCAGGCATGTCCCGACGGTCAGACCCGACATCGCCATGGTGGCGGAGAGGGCCGCGAGCGTCACACCGTTGAGCAGGGGACCGATGGCGATCGGGGTATATGTCGGGTTGAGGTGCAGGCGTCGTACCGCCCGCACCGGTGTTGCGGTCGGCGAGATGGCTGGTCTGTATCGTTTGATCTTCACCATACTCATTTCACCTCGCACAGTTCTTGCATCAGGAAGTACACCTGATGGTATACGGGGTTTTTTCTCGGTGCCGGTATTTAAGGATTGGTATTCCCCGGCCCGGCGGGGCACTTCCGGATCTGCTGAAGTGCAGGCCGCAGGCACGGTGCAGGTGATACGTCCGTTCATCCGGCACCTCCGCCGGAAGGCCCCCGGGATGAGGCCGTTGCGCCTGCGATACCTTTATCTCTAGCAAAAGACGCCCTAATAGCATGGTATTCAGGGAGCACCGCATATGAACCGCTTGTTACGTTCACTCATCTATGGAGCCGTAGCCCTTGCCGTCTATTCGGGCATCAGCTTCTGGTTCTCCGGGCGGGTGAACTGGGTGCTCGCCGCCGCAACCGCTATCGGCATCATGCTGGGATCTTATTTCATCGTCCGGCATCCGGAGACCTGATCTCCCGGAGCCCGTACGGCGGAGAAAGTTATTTCGGAGCGGCGGATAATCGTCGGAGAAGGGAGGGGCGAAGAGGTGCTCGGCAGCGTGAAGGCGGAGTGGGACAGGCTCCGGACAGTCGTGGTGCACCGGCCGGGTATCGAGATGTTCTTCGGACTCTTGGAGCCGCATGATGCACTCTACGAACGGGCGTTCAGCCGGTACGAGGCGCGGCGGGAGCACGAACAGATGGAGTACGTGCTTCAGCGGGAACTCGGTGTCACCGTCCTGCGGCTGAAGGAGGCCCTCCTTGACGCCGCCGATCGAAGTCCGGAGTTCCGCAAAAAGCTCGTCGACCGGGCGTATGAGACCGTCACCTTCTCAGGGAGCCGGGAGGATGTCGCGGCTGCGAAAGAGACGTTCTACCGAAATGCCGATGCCCTTGACTCGCAGCACTTCTTCACCCTCCTCCTCATGCATCCACTCATCGAGCTTGGATCGGGCGGTGTCCGTCTGGACGAGGCGGGGCGCCAGCCGCTTGCGAATCTCTACTTCATGCGGGATCAGCAGGTGGTGACGCCCCGCGGGCTGATCGCGTCAAGGATGGCAAAGCCGCAGCGCCGGCGTGAGCCCGGGATCACGAAACTCCTCTGGGAAGTCCTCGACCTTCCCATCCTTACCGAGATACAATCCCCCGGCACCTTCGAAGGCGGGGATTTCATACCGATGAAGGAGTTTGCACTCATCGGGCTCGGCAACCGAACTGACCGCACCGGGGTATCGCAGTTTCTCGCCGCCGATCCCGGATTCGACGAGGTTGCCATCGTCCATCAGCCTGCTCATCCGCTTCTCCCGAGCGATCGCCCCGATCCCATGATCACGATGCACCTTGACACCTACTTCAACGTCGTCTCGAGCAGCGTGGTCATCGGCTCGGAGGCGCTCCTCGAGAAGGCAAACGTCGAGGTTTGCCGCCGCACGGGCTCCGGGACGTACGAGTGCACGTCTCCGGCGACCAACCTTGCCGCTTACATCCGGGAGAAGGGGTTTACCGTCATCGACCTCTCGACGCTCGAGCAGCTCTCCTATGCACCGAACGTCCTCTGCATCCGTGACAGAACCATCCTCACTGTCGAAGGAGAACGTATTATGAAGACCGTCCTTGAAAATCTCGCGGAAAAAGCATCTGCAGATCCCCACCGCTACGAGTCGCTTCTCTCGCAGGCCATGACCGATTACCGGCGTATCCGGAGCGAGGGGCAGTTCTTCCCCCATAAAAAGGAGTTCTACCAGCACGACATCGAGATCTACCCCTTAAAGATCGAGAACCTGACCGGCGGCTACGGGGGGCCTCATTGTATGACAGCCGCCCTCAAGAGGCGGTGATGCATGGCGGAAAGGCGCGTCCTCATCGCACTCGGCGGCAACGCCATCCTGCGGCACCAGGACACCGGCACGGCAGAAGAGCAGTTCGCCACCGTCCGGCGGACGTGCCGGCAGATCAGGGAGATTATCGAGGACGGCTATACCGTCGCCATCACCCACGGCAACGGTCCCCAGGTCGGCGATATCCTGCTGAAGAACGAACTTGCACGGGATACGCTCCCGCCGATGCCGCTTGATATCTGCGGTGCCGAGAGCCAGGGGATGATCGGCTATATGCTCCAGCAGTCGCTGGACCGGGAACTTTCAGAAGCGGGCCTCTCGATACCGGTCGTCACCGTGCTCTCGCAGACGCTCGTCCGGCGGGACGATCCTGCGTTTGGAAACCCCGCAAAGCCGATAGGGCCTTACTATACGGCGATGCAGGCATCGCGGCTCTCCGAAGAGAAGGGGTGGCGGATGGCGAACGAAACGGGGCGCGGGTATCGCCGGGTGGTGCCCTCGCCCGAACCGGTCGCCCTCGTCGAGGCCGATGCCATAAAGACGCTCGTTCGTCTCGGAACAATTGTCATAGCCTGCGGCGGGGGAGGTGTTCCGGTGGTCGCCGGCGATGCGGGTCTTCGGGGGGTGGAGGCGGTCGTCGACAAGGACCATACGGCCGCACTCTTCGCTGCGCTTATCGGGGCGGACGACCTGCTGATCCTGACCGACGTCGAGAAGGTGGCCCGTAACTTTGGCAGGCCTGATCAGGTCGACCTCGACACCCTGACGATCGCCGAGGCAGAGGAGTACCTCCGCGGAGGGGAGTTCCCGCCGGGAACGATGAGGCCGAAGATCGAGGCGGCGATCCGCTTCGTCGAGTCGGGGGGCAAGCGGACGATCATCACGTCCCTTCCCCGTGCGCGGGACGCGCTTGCGGGTCTTGCGGGAACAATCCTCTCCCTGTGATGCATTCTTATTTTCGCCGATGTAGGGGTGATATTTCTCTGCTGTCGGGAGAGCGAACTTTTATCTTCCCGACCCCCTATACCGCCCCTCCGGTGAGAAACCATGGCAGAGGTATACGGTAACTTTTGGACTGGAGTTGTGATAGGCTGGATTGTAATGGTCATTCTCGGGGCTCTGCTCCCGGTGCTCGGCCCGATCATCGGCGGATTTGTAGCCGGCTGGATCGCCAGGGGCGGCGTCTGGGGTGGCGCGAAGGCCGGGGCGGTTGCAGGCATCTTCGGTGCCATTATCATTGCCGTCATCCTGGTTATCTTCGGCACCGCCCTGCTCGGGGGAGTCGGATTCCTTGCAGGTTTCGGGACATCTATCGTGATTGTCATCTCGACGTTCCTGTATTTCGGCATCCTCGGCCTCGTCGGCGGCGCCATTGCGGGAGCGATACGGGCAGCCTGATACCGGTCTGCTCCTGGGTGTGTGAAGATGGAGGGATGGTGCGGATCGATCATCTGCACCGTCCGCTATACGGTTCGGGGTCTGGCGCCATCTTCGCACAGAGCCTCATTGTCCCCGCAGCAGGTCATAGCCTTGGGGGTGCACCGCTCTCTTCAGGCGGCACGATTGAACCCTTGCTGCATCCTACACATCCAGATATACGCGATAACGGCCAGGATCTCGACGAACAGGACATAGGCGACGATGTGGATGACAGAGATCTCGTAGAGCACTCCCATCACGACGCTGCCCGTGAACCATGCCGTCCCGAAGACTGCGTTCAGGATACCGTATGCCTGACCTCGCCGGTCTATTGCGGTGACGTCTGCAATCGTCGCCCGGATAACCGTCTCGTAGATCCCGATCCCCGATCCCCAGATCAGCGCTCCTGCAAAAACAGAACCGGCGCCGGACGCAAAGGCCAGGATCGAGATGAGCGTGCTGATCACGGGGATGATGATCAGCGTCCTGACCCCGAAGCGGTCATATATTTTTCCGGTAGCGAGTGCGACGATCACCGAGACGACCATCGCAAGTGCATACAGGAGGGGTATCCCGGCGTCGGGGAGGATGGCCTCTGCCTTCAGGTGGTATGATATGAGGGGGAAGTTCGCAAACCCGGCCATGCCGAGGAAGATGAACGTTGCGTACGGGAGAAGGTCGGGGATCTCACCTGCCGTGCTCCCGGGTGCAGGAGGGGCGCTGCTCGCTTCGAGGCGCCGGGGTTTTGGAACCGCCGTCCGTGCGGCAAAGAGGGTGATGAACAGGAAGACCAGCGGAACGCCGAGAATAAGAAATCCCTGCCCGTAACCTCCGGTCAGGTAGACGGCGGCCGCCAGGGTTATGGGTCCGATGATCGCTCCGATCTGGTCGAGGGCTTTGTGCACGCCAAACCCCCACCCGCGCCCCACCGCCGTCGTGGCGTGCGAGAGCATGGTGTCCCGTGCCGGCGTCCGTATGGCCTTGCCGACCCGTTCGAGAATGATCAGCAGGGCTGCAGCCTCCCAACTTCCGACGAGAGCCAGAAGGGGGATTGCAATGAGCAGGCCGTAGCCGATAAGCGCCATCGTCCAGTAGTGGCGGCTCTGGTCGACGTACACGCCTGTTGCAAACCTGAGTGCATAGCCGACAAATTCCCCGAGCCCTGCAACGAGCCCGACGACGGCGGCACTGGCACCGAGGAGGTCGAGGTAGGGGCCGGTGACACTCCGGGCTCCGTTGGAGACGAGGCTCCCGCAGAGGCTCACAGCGCCGAGGAGGAGGATGAGCCGGAATGAGATCGCTTTGAGTGCCCCGGAAGAGGGACTCCTGCTGCCAGTCATCGCCCCCCATTACGAACCCTCTTCTACTTGAGTGTGTATGGCGGCATCTCCGGCACGCGTTCCTGCGCCCCTTCCTTTTATACCGAGGGAAGGCATACCTTGAAACACCAGGCAAAAATCCCCGGACAGGGATCTGCGATCAGGGAGGAGGAGACGCACGGATCAGTCTACGGCACCATCATATTCACGCAGGCTTATTCTGATCCTCGTCACCGCCGCCACGTTCCTAAACCCGTTTACCGGGTCTGCGATCAACCTTGCCCTCCCCGCCATCGGATCGGAGTTTACCGTCGATGCGGCCACCCTTGCATGGGTATCAAGCTCGTACCTCCTCGCCTCCGTCATCTTTCTCCTGCCTGCCGGCCGCCTCGGCGATTCCCGGGGGCGGGTATGGGTTTTCCTCCTCGGCACGGTCATCTACACGGCAGGCTCCCTGCTGACACTGCTCACCGCATCGATAGAGATGCTCCTTGTCTTCCGGTTCCTGCAGGGGATCGGGGGCGCGATGATCTTCGCAAACAGCGTGGCGCTCATCACTCACCTCTACCCCCCCGGTGAACGGGGATATGCCATCGGGATCAACGTAACGGCGGTCTATGCAGGTCTCTCCCTCGGCCCGTTCCTCGGCGGTCTCCTCACCCAGTTCTTCGGATGGCGGAGCATCTTTCTCGTCACCGCCGTGCTGGCGATACCGGTGCTGCTCTACGCCGGAAAGTTTCCTGCCTTCTTAAACGAGCGGCATCACGATCGCTTCGACGTTCCCGGGCTGCTCCTCTCATCGGTCTTCCTCTTCTGCTTCTTCGTCGGGCTCACTCTGGCGACCACGACCGCGGGACTGCTCCTCCTCGCCGTTTCGCTTGTCCTCGGTATCGCCTTCTATCTGGTTGAAAAACGGCAGCCGTCTCCGCTGCTCCCGGTAACAATCATCGAAGAAAATCGGGTCTTCGCCTTCTCCAACGCAGCCGCGCTGATCAACTACAGCGCCACCTTTGCGGTGGCGTTCCTCCTTTCGCTCTACCTCCAGTACATCAGGGGATTTGAGCCGGCGGCAGCAGGCACGCTCCTCCTGATCCAGCCGATCGTACAGGTCTTTGTCGCCCCCATCTCCGGCCGCCTCTCGGACAGGATACTGCCGGGCTACGTCGCGTCTGCCGGTCTTGCCGTCTCCGCCGTCGGTCTCTTCGGCTTTTCGCTGCTCACCGCGGAGACGCCGCTCGAGGCGATCGCCGCCCTGCTCCTGATCGTCGGTATCGGCCTCGGCCTCTTCTCCTCCCCGAATACCAATGCCATCATGAGCAGCGTCGAGCCCCGCTCCTACGGCAGTGCATCCGCGATGGTGGCTGCCATGCGGTCGCTTGGGATGATGGTGAGCATGGGAACGGTCATGGTGATCTTCGCCGTGATCATGGGTGCAACGACCGTAAGCCCTGCTATCTTCCCGGAGTTTCTGGTGAGTGTGCAGGTGAGCTTCACCGTTTTCTTCCTCCTCACCGTCCTCGGCATCTTTTTCTCCCTCAAGCGGAATCGGACTGCCGCAACCGAAGCATAAATGAGGCTTTGTTGCTTTCGAAGGGTGGAAGCTGTGTAAAATCGAGAGTTCCCGGATAGTCACGCCGATCCAGGATGGGAACGGTTAAACCTCTGCGTGTCCTGTATCAGATATCGAATGGAGCTCGTGATCGGGAAGATGGGAGACCGTGAGATCGCGGTCGATGCCCAGGAACTTGTGACGGGGCGTACCTGTATCATTGCGCAGTCCGGGGCAGGAAAGAGCTGGAGCATTGCCGTCCTCTGCGAGCAGCTCTGCAAGGCCGGGATCGGGTTCTGCCTCATCGATACGGAAGGGGAGTACTGTTCCCTGAAAGATCGGTTCGACCTGCTCTGGGTGGGTTCGGGCGACGACTGCGATCTGGATATCGAACGGGTCGACTTATCGGAGCTGATGGAGAACGCCATCCGTTCCGGCACCGCGGTGATCTACGACGTCTCCGAGACGGATATGCAGGAGAAGGTCGCCGGGCTTGCCACCGTTCTTTACGATCTCGAATCGGGACTCCGAAAACCCTACCTGCTCATCGTCGAAGAAGCGGACAAATTCATCCCGCAATCAGGTGAATCGGTCAAGAAGATCGAGGAGATCTCCCGTCGGGGCAGAAAGCGGGGACTCGGCCTCCTCGTTGCGACTCAGCGCCCGTCGCTCGTCGTCAAGAACGTCCTCTCGCAGTGCAACAACCAGATCATCGGGAAACTCTCTATCGAGAATGATCTCAAGGCGGTGAGCGTCTTCTTCGGCTCCAAAAAGGAGGTTGAGGAACTCTCGACGCTTGAGCCGGGGGATTTCTTCGTGATGGGTGGGCTTATGCGCGAGAAGGTGAAGATGAAGTTTTCGAGGCGGGAGACCGAGCACCGGGGGCTGACACCGACACTCACGCCCGCGAAACCCGGTCGGCAGAAGAAACCCCGCCCGCCGGTATCACCACCGGTTCAGACAGCCGCTCCCCGCCCGACACCGCCCGCACCGCCCGGGGACGAGGCGATCGTTCCCGTCCTGATCCGTGAAGAGGCGATCGATATCGCGAAGGGAAAACGAAGGCGCAGGCTCCCGTTCCTCGAGCCTGAAGAGCGAATTGTCACTGCGGAGACGATCTACTGGCCTCTCGCCCTCGTCGAGGTGCGCTACATCGGCGGCCTGCTGCGAAAAACGACGAAAACCGCCTCGTTCCTCATCGAGCTCGTCTCCGGGCATTTCGCCGCGGTGAGCCGCGGGATGAAGATCCTGCCCGGCGTCGCCGAGCTCGTGGGGCTTGACGAGACGGCGGTGAGAGCGATCGCCCATCTGCCGTCAGGAGGTTCGACCCTTCCCGAGCTGGAGGCTGATCTACGCCAGCCTCCCGATGTGGTGAAGAAGGCGGTGAAGGAACTCGAGAAGCGGAAGCTCGTCACCGTGGTGAAGGCACAGGGCGGCGCGACCCTCTACATGCCGCTTCTGCTCCACGAGCTCCCGCGCTTCTCGTCCCTGCGCCAGGTGCTTGAGGTGAAGACAGAACCGCTCCGGGAACCGGGGAGGCCGGTTGAGATCCGTGAGGCCGATCTTCGGTCGATTCTCAAAGCGCTTGAGCCGACGCTCGAGATTACGGGGTGGAGAACGGTATACTATCCGGTCTACGAGATCCGGTTCGCTTCGGCGGACAGCGAGCGCACGCTCTTCCTTGACGGTATCTCCGGTAAGGAGCTCGGCCTCCCTGCTCGCCGGGAGCGTTGACGGAACCGGAGTCTTTATCTGGAGACACGTAAGAACAACAGATTTGCCGACCCGGTATACGCCGGGTTACGGAGAGATGAGGCACATGGACAGATGGAAGTGCACGAAGTGCGGCTACGTCTACGACCCGCGGTACGGCGACCGTGACGGTGGGATAGCAGCGGGAACGGCTTTTGAGGACATTCCTGAGACCTGGAAGTGTCCCCGGTGCGGCGCTGGGAAGAACAAGTTTGTGAAGATCGAGCAGAAGTGAGGGGGTAGACCGGAGTGCGGAGAGCGCTGATCGGAACCGCCGCCTTCTGCCTGCTCCTGCTCCTTATCTGCAGTCCCGGGTGCATCGGGCAGTCCATTCCGCAGCCTTCGGCGCCGATGCCCGATTTTCGGGCGGAGTCGGTGGGGTACGACGACCGGATTGTCTTTCGGTTCATCCCGGACACCGGGACTCCTGCAACGTACTTTGTGACCTACGAGATAATCCGGAACGGCACCACGGTGCGGTCGGAGACCCAGACCGTCTACAATGCCGTCGATCGGAGCAACCCGATTGCGTTCACCGTCCAGCGCGAACCCGGTGATTCCGTTGTTATTGAGATCACGATCGTCAACGCGGACGGATGGGAGGTCTATGCGAGCGGGATCACGGTGCGGAGCAGCACGGACGGTGAGAGCGCCGTTACGGGGGGTGCCGTGACCCCGACACGGACGCGCTCCTGATCTCTTCTGTTCCCGCCGGTTCATGGCAGGGATGTGACCGCAGAGTATCCGTTGGTATCGTTTCATGCGGCAAAGACGTGAACGGCCGAGGCCTTGAACGTAGCGTAGACGTTCTCTCCCACTGCGAGGTTCATAGTGGCAAGGCTCTGCGGTGTGAGGACGCCGGTCAGGGGCTCCCCGATATCGATGGTGACCCATGAAAACATACCGTTTGGCCGTATATCGGTTATTACTCCCCGGTATGAGTTCCGTGCACCGGATGCAATCGGCCCGGCCGAGATGATCACTTCTTCCGGTCGTATCCCGACGACGACCTCTCCTTCGATATCGGTCAGTGCGGTAACGGTGATTCGCCCGAGGTCGATGGATGCTTCGGTGTCGTGAACGGTTGAGATCCCCCTGATCAAATTCTCCATGCCTGTGAAGTTTGCGATGAACTCCGTGTGCGGCCGCTTGAAGATCTCCTCGGGTGTTCCCACCTGGACGACCGTGCCGTTCTGCATCACGGCGGCCCGCTCTGCCAGCGCGAAGAGATCTTCAAAGTGATGAGTGATATGGATGATCGTGATCTTCGTCCTCCGGTGAATCAAAACAAGCTCCCGGCGCAGCCGTTCGCGGGTGGTGACATCCAGTGCGCTGAGCGGCTCATCGAGGAGGAGGATCCGGGGTTTGATGACGAGGGCGCGGGCGATTGCCGCCCGCTGCTGCTCTCCGCCGGAAAGAGTGCCCGGATACCGCTCAAGCAGGTGCCCGATACCAAGCATCTCCGCCGCTTCCCCGACCTGTTTCCGGATTGCCGCCGGGTCGATACTCCGTTGCTTGAGGCCGAATCCGATATTCTCCTCGACTGTCAGGTGGGGAAAGAGCATGTAGTCCTGGTACACCATCCCCACCCCCCGTTCCTTCGGCTCCATCCGGGAGATCTCATGCCCGTCCATGGTAATGCTTCCCGCATCGGGAGCGTGGATGCCCGCGATCGTTTCGAGGAGGATGGTCTTTCCGGCACCGGTAGGGCCGAGGATGATGAAATACTCGCCGTCTGCGATGGAGAGGCTCACGCCCTTGAGGGCGAAACTCCCGAGGGTTTTTGATAGTTCGGTAATCTGCAGCACGTGGTTGCCTCCTAGAGTATCCTTGTCCCGTCCCCGTAGCGCTCGAAGACCAGGAGCGAGACGAGAGCGATGCCGATGAGAATGACCGAGGCGGCGATGGCCTCGTTCAGTTCCCCGGTGGATATGTTCAGGTAGACGGCGATCGGCAGGGTCTCCGTCTTCATCGTTGTAGCGCCTGCCAGGAGAAGTACCGCCCCGAACTCCCCGATGGACTTTGACCAGGTGATGACCAGACCCGCAACCAGCCCCTGTGTCGCAAGGGGGAGGGTGACCTGCCGGAATGCGCCCCAGTCGGAGCACCCGAGCGTCCGTGCGACGTGCTCGTAGCGGGGGTTGATCGTCTCGAAGGCGGAGCGGGTGATCCGGATCATGTAGGGTACGTTCACGAAGAACTGCGCCACGACGATTGCGGTTACGGTGTATACTATATCAATTCCCGACGCCCGCAGCACCGTGCCGACGAGGGAGGGGCCGAAGAAGATCAGCAGAGCGACACCCGCCACGAGCGGCGGGAGCGACAGGGGCAGATTCACGACGACGTTGGCAAGCGATTTGCCGGGAAATGAGAACCGGGTCATTGCATAGGCGACCGGGACAGCGATGATGATGCAGAGTGCGGTGGAGATCGCTGATGTGATCAGTGAGAGCTGGATGGCAAAGAGAATCTCTGCAGAGGTGAGGCTCGCAATGAGCTGCGGCAGCGACGGATAGAGAACGAGCCCGGCAATGACAGCGACCATAAAGACGAGCAGGGCTGTCGAAATCGCAAGAAACGTCGCCGAAAAGATGGTTGGGGTGGAGAATCTCCGATGCATTCTGGCCATCTGCCTAGCCCTGCGGCATCCCGCTCTGTTCTGCGACCGTGCAGCGAGAGTGGTCACTGCCGCTCATGGCTTGATCCCTGCATACGCCGGGTCGGGGTAGGTGGGGAAACCGTGTTTGGCGAATATCGCCTTGCCCTCGTCGGAGGAGACGAAATCGACAAACTGCCCGGCAAGGTCTGCCTTCTTCGTGAAGGTGGTCGTGCCGATGGGGACGATCAGCGCCATGTTGTCCTCCAGCGGAAGCTGGATGGCGTCCATCGTCTCGAGGTTCATTTTATCGATGGTGATGAGCGTGGTGTCGGCGGTGCCCATGTTCATCGCTACGACAAGTTCGTTGATGGTGGGTGCCCGGAGGACAACATTCTCCTCGACTGCGTCCTTTATATCATACTTTTTGAAGAGCTTGTCGCCCGCTTTGCCGATGGCGGTCTCATTGATTCCCCCGAGTACGACCTTGACGCCGGACCTGGTGAAGTCCTCGATGCAGGTGATGTTCTTCGGGTTGCCCTTCGCCACGGCGATCACCGGGACGTGGTAGGCGACGTACTGCGGGTCGTCGCTCACGAGACCTTTGTTCACCGCGATGGCATAGTCCGGCGTGCCTCCGGGCATGAAGACGTCGCCTTTCTGCGAGAGTTCCATCTGGGTGATGAGCGCTCCGGAGCCGGCATAGGTGCACTCGACGGTAGCGCCGTGTTTTTCACCGAATACGGTTCCGATCTCCTGCATCGGCGCCTTCAGCCCTGCGCCGGAGTAGACGAAGAGCGTCTCGCCGGGTGACCCGGTGGTCGTGTTATCCGCGGTGACCGTCGACTGGGTGCCGGTGCAGCCTGCGAACAGGATACAGCCGACGAAGATGGCCGTGAGAATGATAAGGGTGCTGTGTCGTCGCATATGTATCACATCGAATGAAATCAGTCTTGCAATGTTATTTGGTGAAGGACGCCTATTAAAATTTTATATTTATGTTTTACAATTCGGTATTGTAAACCATTTTATTTTAATTCCGATCTCGATCCGTTTGCCTTGTCTTTCAGGTTAAGCTGCTTTTGTATGCCCGTAATCCGGGCTGAATTCGTTGAAATTTCAATCTTCACAGAAGCCTACAAACGGTCGATTTCACGGTGCGGCAGGAATGCCTCCTTGAGAAATTACTGCTGCCCACATCGCGTTATAGCCCTGTGATTTTGCTGTTTTTCCGGAATCAGAGTGATATAGTCCGGAGAACACTTTTGCTGAAATCCGGTACCTGAAATCAGTGTTAAAGTCGGAAAATAACGAGAATCCGGCAGCCCTTTAGGATGAGGTGGGGTGTATCCCCTCACCCCGGATCCCGGAGCATCGTCCGCCTCAGCTATCCCGGTACCGCTGTCAGCGCCTGCGCCTTGCGCGAGTGGTAGGCTGCCTTTCCGGCATCGCAATCGCAGGTAGTGCGGGAGTCAGGGTCGACGCCTATCCGTTTGAGACGACGGCAGTTGACGAGAACACAGGCGATGTTATATTTCTGGAGCGATGTCTCTCTGCACCCTGATCTCGCCGATGAACTCTTCGATACTGTCTTTGTCGCCCTCCGCGGATTTTCTGGTATACATTTTCAGGCCTCTCACAGACAACGCCACCAGAATCTGCATGGAAAGAGAACAGAAGAGAGCATGCTTTTGCAGCGACGGAGATCCGAATAATAAACGCCGAGGGGGAGATTTGAACTCCCGTGGTGCCAAGCACCAGCGGCTTTCGAGGCCGCCGCCTTCCCGGACTAGACTACCTCGGCTCACGTCACGGGCTTATTATTTTTCTCTTCGATGCGTATAATGGTATCGAAGCCGGTTGCCTGCAGGCCGGTCAGGGGCACCCTGCAGGATAAAAAATTGAGGAAGACGAAGTTGATATCTTCCTGTTCGGATATGCGCGGGTAGAATTACTCCATCCGGGGAGCGCCGCCGGACTGGGTGATCATCATGTCGTCGACACGGATGAGCAGGCTTGCGGTCTCCGCGCCGCTCTTGATCGCCTGGGTCTTCACCCGGAGGGGTTCGATGACACCTGCAGCCTTCATATCGACGACCTCGCCGGTGTAGACGTCAAGGCCGGCATACCTGTTCCCTTCGGAGTGTGCCGTCTTGAGCGCCACCAGCTTGTCGATGGGGTCGAATCCGGAATTCTCCGCGAGGGTGCGGGGAATAACCTCGAATGCAGATGCGAATGCCTCGATAGCGAGCTGGGCACGCCCGCCGATGCCTGCGGCGTAGTCGCGGATCCGGAGCAGGAGTTCGGTCTCCACGGAGCCGCCGCCGACGACGAACTTTCCATCTTCGAGGGCATCTTCGACGACACGGGAGGCGTCGTAGACCGCACGCTCAAGTTCGTCGAGGAGCAGCTGCGTGCTTCCCCGAAGCAGGATTGTGACGGCCTTTGCGTTCTGGCAGCCCGACAGGACGGTGAGGTCGGCATCGCCGAGCTCTTCCACCTTCTCGGCGCGGCCGAGCGTCTCGGGGGCGAGTTCGTCGGGTTTGTTGACGATCGTGGCGCAGGTTGCACGGGCGGCGTACTTCATGTCCTTCTCAGGAACGTTCTCGAATGCCATGACGCCCTTCTTGCCGAGGTAGAACTGCACGGCGTCGGCGATGCCCTTCTGGCAGAGCACGACGTTCGCGCCGGTGCCGACGATTGTGTCGGCGAGTCTCTTCAAGGCTTCCTGCTCCTGCTCGGAGAACGCTTTCACCTGGTCTGCGGAGGTGATCTTGATCTTGGCCTTCATCTGGGTCTTGGTGATCTCAAGCGGCGTTGCAATCAGAGCGACCCGTGCATCCGTGACCGTGCGGGGCATCTGTTCGCTGATACGCTTCTTGGCGATAACGGTTCCGCGAATAAGCTCCGCGTCGTCCATCCGCTCGCCGACCTGCGTCTTGATCATCACATCGTCTTCATCGACGACAATCCTGCCCGAATCGGTCTTCTCTGCAACCTGTGTTACGGCGTCCACGATGATCTCGCTGAGTTTTTCCTTCACCGCTTCGATGGATTTGCCGGTCATAGCGGTATCGGCGATCCTGATGAGGTCCTCGCGGTCGTCAAATCCGATCGTGATCGCCAAATCGTCGAGGATCTCCATGGCCTTGTTCATGCCGAGAAGATAGCCGTGGGATATGACGGTGGGGTGAATCTCCTGGGTGAGAAGCCCTTCCGCCGCTTCCATCAGGGAACCGACGAGGACGGTGGCGGTTGTGGTGCCGTCTCCGACTTCGTTGTCCTGCGTCTCTGCGACCTCGACGACCAGCTTCGCGGCCGGGTGCTGCACCGATATCTCATGAAGAATGGTCGCACCGTCGTTCGTGATCACCACGTCGCCGGAGGGGCTTACGAGCATCTTATCCATGCCCCGGGGGCCGAGCGTTGTGCGTACGGCGGCTGCGAGAGCCTTAGCAGCCATAATGTTCGAGCGCTGAGCCTCGTGGCCACGAGTGCGCTCCACATTGTCCCGTAAAATAATAATGGGTTGTCCAGCAAGCATCAATAAGTCCTCCTTTTACCGTAAGGTTTGAATTGAGGTTCTATATAAACCGATCGATGGGGTACCGGCGTGCAGAGTCCGGGAGGCGGGTGCACTCCTTCTGAAAATATATCGGGGTTTTTTAGTCAAGCCTTGCGATCCTGAAGAGAGAATGCACCGGGACACCTTCGATCTCACGGATGCCGCGTTTGTCGAAGAGCACCCAGATGGCAAGCGGGGTCGCGCCGTGCCGGCGGAGATACTGGACAGCCTCGGCGAGTGTCCTGCCGGTCGTTATCACGTCGTCGATGATGATACACCGCTGGCCGCTCACCCCTGCAAAGGTTCCGGAAAGAGAGCCGGCCGGGTTTTCGCCGCGGCTGTGCTTGGCAGGATGATAGATGGCAATATTCAGCCCCTCCTCCGCGGCGATGAGTGTAGCGAGCGGCACTCCGGAGATCTCGACACCGACGACCACGTCGGGGAGGTCGGGGACGGTGTGGGACTGCCCCCGCCCGGTATCGGCGAGATACATGAAGCGTTTGAGCATTACCATCGCCATATCGTTCAGGAGCGCTGCCTGCCCGCTCACCGCCGTCCAGTCGATATGGACGTCTTTCGGAACATCGGCGTCCTTCGGCTGGGTAAGCAGCCAGGTGACCGTCTCCATGGAGAGGCTCAGCTCATCGGCGATCTGGTTTGGGCTATGCGCCTCTGCCTGGAGTGTTTTGGCCTTTTTTATCATCTCATCGAGCGAGGACATGGAAAAGAGATTTCCGGCGATCTATTTAAGTTTTCTTTTAATTGCTGCCCCGCAGACCGGGCACTCGCCCGCCTCGCGGTAGAAGCGGCCGCATCCGCTGCACCGGAACCGCCACCGGATCGGCCGTGCCGAACGCTGGTGGATGCTCCGGGTGGAGATCTTCAGGCGGTGGGCGACGTTCTGGACGGCGAAGTCGTCGGTCACCAGGACGGCGGCGAGTTCAAGCGCGAGAGCGAGGATCTCCCGATCGGTTCCGGAGAGTCTCTCCGCATCCCCGCACTCCGCCGCCGCCGTCTCCACAGCGCTGCGGTAGTGTTCCTCCGGCTCCCTGACGACGAGTCCGGTGGCAAGGAGTGCCTCATAGCGGCATTTCGATCGGAGATCGACGAGTTCGGCGACGACTGAAGGTGTGGTATACGCTTCTCCGGTGATGGAGAGGTCTGAGAAGAAGACCGAGGCGTCGAGGACGGATCTCATGCTTCAAACTCCGTGAGCGCGGTGCTCCTGCGACAGCGGACGGGGCAGCCGAACTCTTCGAGGAGCCAGCAGACCGTCTCTGCATGGAGCGAAAGCGTGTGGGTGCTGTACGCTCCGCCGTACGCCGCGAGGTAAACGAGGAGCTGGTCGGCGAGGTAGATGTCTACGGTTCCGGGCTGCTCGAGTTCGCGAAGCAGCCTTTTAGCGGCCGTCATCCCGACATTCTCTGCGGGAAGTCCGGGGCGTCCGAGTGCAATGCCCCCTTTTGCTCCCGCCCATGCGGTAACGGAACTCCCCGTGCTCGCACCGTCCCTTCGTGCGTCGAAGGTTGCCGGAACTGCTGAGATCCCGGCTTCAGCGAGTGTCTGCAGAGCGGCATCGGCCTGCCGTCGTGCGACGTGGTCGGGGAGGCCCGCCGAGCAGGAGGCGACCCCGCAGGACGGGCAGTCGCCGCCCGGCGTTACCGGGGAGAGGCGTGACGGCTCGACCCTGGCCGTGACCCGCCCGCCGCCACGGGGAAAGTAGCCCCGGTCTTCTATCTCGATAGTGACGTTGGCACCGTGACGCCTGAGGACCTCTGCAAGCACGTGGTCGACGTACTCGATCGTCGGGCTCCACGCCACCTCGGTCCCGCCCGTAACGGTCAGGCTCCCGCCGACAGAGAGTGCCACCGGGAGCCAGGCCTGCAGGACGAGCGGGATGCTTCCCGCCGTATCGATCTGGATGGTAACCTCCTTCCGGGTGGGCTTTCCAGGAGAGAATACGATTCTTTCGCTCCCTGGTACGAGCCCTTCCGTCTGGGCGTCGGTCACCGCCGCCACCGCGGCCACCGCAGCGATGTGCTGTGGGGCAAGCCCGGGGTTCTTTCTCCCCGCACGTATCCGCTCTATCGTAACCGGTGTTGCCGAGAGTGCCGAGAGTGCGACGGCGGTACGGAGGATCTGGCCGCCCCCTTCCAGGTGTGATCCGTCGATAGTCAGCATTGCCGGAGCCTTTCTGCGATTGCGCTCGCTGCAGAGATACAGCTCGTGGCGTTTTCGTAGGTATCGCTTGATGCGACCGAAGCGACTCCTGCTGCCCGGAGCCGGGCGTAGGCACCGCTCGAAAGGACGCCGTGGACACAGACAGCGTGAATGGCAGTCGCTCCCTGACCGTAAAGCATCCCTGCAGCGGTGGCGAGCGTACCGCCGGTGGATATGATGTCATCGACAATAACAACCTCCCGGGAAGCGGCGGGGAGACTCTTCGGCTCCATCCTGACCGTATCGCCGGAGAGACGCGTCTTCTCGAGGTGATCGGTGTCCCACCCGCCGACAGCAGCTACCTCCGCCGCAAATGCCGCCGCACCGTCATCAGGTGCGAGGATCAGGGGGTTTCTGACCCCGAGCTCGCGGATATACCCGCCGATCGCCGGGGCGATGGATATGTTCGTCGCCGGGGCATCGAAATACTGGAGCACCGCCGGATCATGGATATTCACGACGCAGATCTGATCGACGCCCCGGGAGAGTGCCCGTGCGACTGCCCGGGCACTGATCGGCTCTCCGGCGGTGAACCTCTTGTCCTGCCGGGCGTAGCCGAGGTAGGGCAGCACGAGGGTAATCCGGGAGCTGTCGCATGCGTCGATGGCGAGCAGCGTCTGCACGAGGGCATCGTTGTCGACGACGCTTGAAACGATGATCGTCTCCTCGTCTGTCTCTCCCGTCCGGAGGTATAACTCGCCGTCCGGAAAGCGGTTAAATTTCGTATCGAGAAGCTGATACCCCGTAATCTCTGAAACTCTTGCTGCAAGCACCTGAGACCGTTCTGTACTGATAATCTTCATTCCTCACCCTTTGCTGAAAGTACTTAAACTATCATGAATAAATTATATAAGTACCATGGCAGCAAAGAGGTAAACTCGACGATGGATTCAACCACAACGCAAGATATTCCCGACATTGAGCTCACGAACGATGAGCTGGCTGATATTGACGTCTTTGCCGGCCTCGAGATGAGCGCATCGTCCGATATCGAAGTGCCCCCAAAGCTCATCGATCAGGTCATCGGTCAGGAGCATGCCACCGAGGTCATGAAGAAGGCTGCAACCCAGCGGCGGCATGTGATGATGATCGGTAGTCCGGGAACCGGAAAGTCCATGCTCGCCAAAGCGATGGCCGAACTTCTCCCGAAAGAGGAGATGCAGGACATCCTTGTCTACCCGAATCCCGAAGACTCGAATAATCCGATAGTCCGGACCGTACCTGCCGGAAGAGGAAAACAGATCGTCAACGCCCACAAGATGGAGGCGCGAAAGAAACTCCAGATGAGAAATACCCTCATCATGCTCCTCCTCATCGGTATCGTCGGCTACGCGCTCATCACCTACCAGTGGCTGATGGGCATTATCGCAGCGGCATTCGTCTTCATGGCGCTGCGCTACTCGACACCACGCGAGGAGGCGATGGTGCCGAAACTGCTGATCAACCACGATGCGAGCAGTATCGCGCCGTTCATTGATGGAACCGGGAGTCACGCAGGAGCGCTCCTCGGCGACGTCCGGCACGACCCGTTCCAGAGCGGCGGGCTTGAGACGCCGTCGCACGACCGTGTCGAGGCCGGAGCCATCCACCGGTCACACGGTGGTGTCCTGTTCATCGATGAGATAAACACGCTGACACCCCACTCCCAGCAGAACCTGCTGACCGCGCTGCAGGAGGGCATGTTCCCGATCACCGGTCAGAGCGAACGCTCGAGCGGAGCGATGGTGCGGACCGAGCCGGTGCCGTGCCGGTTTGTAATGGTGGCGGCAGGCAACCTCGATGCCGTTCAGGGGATGCACCCCGCACTCAGGTCGCGTATCCGGGGGTACGGATACGAGATCTACATGAAAGAGTCGATGGAAGACACCCCTGAGAACCGCCGCAAGTTCATCCGGTTCATCGCGCAGGAGGTCAAGAACGACGGGAAGATCCCGCACTTCGACCGGAGCGCGATCGTGGAAGTGATCCGCGAAGCGCGCCGCCGGTCGAACCGGAAAGGCCACCTGACCCTCAAGCTCCGTGATATGGGAGGCCTTATCCGGGTCGCAGGCGATCTCGCCCGCCAGGAAGGCGCTGATTTCACCAGTGCAAAGCATGTGATCGCCGCAAAGACGACCGCACGCTCCATCGAGGATCAGATCTCCGACGAGTACATCCGGAGAAGCCGCGACTACGATATTACGGTCGTCGAGGGCAATCAGGTTGGCCGGGTAAACGGTCTTGCGGTGATGGGTTCCGACAGCGGGTCGGTGCTCCCGATCATGGCGGAGGTCACCCCGAGCCAGGGTGCCAACGGCAGCGTCATCGCCACGGGTCTCCTAAAGGAGATCGCCCAGGAGTCGATCAAGAACGTCAGTGCGCTCATCAAGAAGTTCACTGGCAAAGACATCCGGAACATGGATATCCATATCCAGTTCATCGGCACCTACCAGGGTGTCGAGGGCGACTCCGCCTCGGTCAGTGTCGCCACCGCCGTCATAAGCGCCATAGAGAATATCCCCGTCCGCCAGGACGTCGCCATGACCGGTTCGCTCTCGGTGCGGGGCGACGTCCTCCCCATCGGCGGCGTCACCTACAAGATCGAGGCTGCGGCAAAGGCCGGGATCAAGAAGGTGATCATCCCGCGGTCGAACCTCGACGATGTTCTTATCGAAGAGCGGTACCGCCAGATGGTGGAGATCGTTCCGGTAGGTCATATCGAAGAAGTCCTCCAGAACGCTCTCGTCCCGGAGAACCGCGACGGTTTCCTCTCGAAACTGCGGAAGATGGCGGCGGTTCACCAGACGCCGGGACTCTTTGACCAGAACGTCGGTCACACACCGGTATGATGCCGTATGGAACCACGCTACTATGATATCAGGTGCGTGCGTGGGGAGATCACCTCGGTCGAGATCGACAACGGCGTGATCGAGTCCGCAGGCACATCCTTTTTTGACAAAGCCGTTGTGCGGGCGCTCGGCCCCGCCGGGTGGGGCATTCTCACGCTCGACCATGTCGACCTCGGCTCCCGCCGTGCCCGGAACGATATCATCGCAGCGGCGATGCGTCTTGCCGGAATTACGGAGGATCGGGTTGATCTTGCTCCTGCGCCGCACGGCGTTCTCGCATCCCCGCCGCTCCGCGAAGATCCCCGGAACGTGGATCTTGAGGAGAAGACCCGTCTCCTTGCAGAGATCGAATCGGCCGCACGCCTCCCCGAAGTGGTGAATACTCGTGCCCGGTACACGGAGGGAATCGATCAGGTCAGGTTCCTGGACTCGAGCGGCAATGAAGCGTCTTACGAGATCGTCAGGAGCGGTTTCTCCGTTCTCGCGGTGGCCTCCCGAAACGGCATGATGCAGATGGGCAGCGAACGCGACCATATTAGCACCGGGTTCAACCTCCGGAACAAGCAGGAACTCGGGCGGAAGGCCGCCGAGACGGCCGTCGCACTCCTCGACGCGGGACTTGCGAAGGGTGGGGCGGTAAACGCCGTTCTCGACCCCGAGCTCGCCGGCGTTTTCACGCACGAGGCGGTCGGCCATGCGAGCGAGGGCGACCTGATCCGGGAAGGAAACTCCGTCCTGAAGGGAAGGATCGGGGAGACGATCGGAGCTCCCGGGCTCGTCATCGTCGACGATCCCTCCCTCCCCGAGTTCGGGTTCGATCCGGTCGACGCCGAGGGTGTGGCACCCGGCAGAACCGAGATCATCAGGGACGGTGTTCTTACCGCCTACCTCCACAGCCGGGAGACACTCGCCTCCGTTGGTGACGGTATCGCCGGGCATGCCCGGGCGGAACACGGGGCGCCTCCCCAGGTCAGGATGAGCAACACCTTCATCGAGAACGGGGATGCGACCCGGGACGAGATCCTCGCCGAATGCAGAGACGGTATTCTGCTGATCGGCTCCCGCGGCGGTCAGGTCGATCCGGGCCGCGGTGTCTTCCAGTTCAATGCCGAGTTCGGCTACCTCATCGAGAACGGCGAAACGACCCGGATGGTCAGGGATGTCTCGCTCTCCGGCGAGATCCTGAAAACACTTCACGACATCGCCCTTATCGGGAACGACCGGAAGATGCACCCCGGATACTGCGGGAAAGGCGGGCAGACCGTCCCGGTCAGCGACGGGGCGCCGCATCTCCTGCTCAGAAACGCCATGGTCGGAGGGCGCGGATCATGAAGGCCGAGTTCTTGATAGACGATATCATCCGGGAGGGGGAGCGCTCTGCAGATGAGGTGGAGGTCTTCTTCACCGAAGGGAGGAGCATCTCCGCCGAGATCAAGCAGTCCATTATCGGGACCGCCGAAGAATCGAGGGGCTGGCGGATCGCCATCCGCACCATCAAGGACGGGCGGATCGGCGTATCGAGTACGGGCGATCCCGGACGATGGAAGGAGTGCCTTGCCGCCGCCCTTGCAAGCGGGCGTATTGCCACGCCGCAGGACTGGCACGGTCTCCCGAAACCCACGAATATGACGAGCACCGCTCCGTCGTCCGATCCCGATCTTATCGTCGAGCCTGAGCGGGCATCTGCGTTCATCGCCGGGCTCCTCGAAGGAGCGGCGGAGTATCCGGTCGACGTAGCTGGCGGAGGCGCCGATCTCTCCCGCTCGTACATCGCGATCGCAAACAGCAACGGTGTCCGTTACGGCATGGAGCGGACGTATGCCGGGGTCTCGCTTGAGGCGATACGGGAGCAGTCCACCGGATACGAATTTATGGCCTCTCCGTTCGCTGCCGATATCGATCCCCGGTGGGTCGGTGAGCAGGCGGCGTTCCTCGCCTCGCACTCGGTCGGCGGGAAGGATATCGCTACCGGACACTACGATCTCATCCTCTCGCCGGTTGCCGCCGCTCAGCTCATCGGGACGGTCCTCGTCCCCGCACTATCGGGGCGGAATGTACAGGCGGGCCGATCGCACCTCGCAGGAAAGATCGGTGAGCAGTGTGCGGACGAGATGCTCTCCATCTACGACGACCCGTTCACGCGGGGCATGGGGAGCACCTGTTGGGATGCCGAAGGCGTCCCTGCCCGGCGGCTCGACTACATCAGTGACGGCGTTCTCCAGTGCTTCGCCTACGACTTAAAGACGGCGTACCGCTACGGCGAGGAGTCCACGGCAAGCGCCGTTCGCTCCGGTGGGGAAGGATCGCCCTCGATAGGCGTCCACAATCTGGTGGTGGACGGCCCTCGGACGACGGTCGACGATGCGCGGGCGATATTCATTAACTCGGTCGTCGGGGCTCACACGGCAAATCCGTTCTCCGGCGACTTCTCTCTCGAGATATCGAACGCATACTGGGTGGAGGACGGAGAGCCCGGCGATCCTATCCGGACGGCGATGTTCGCGGGCAACGTCTTTGAGATGCTCACCGGAATTGCAGGACTCGGAAATGATTCCCGAATTGTCGGACGGCTCATTATCCCATCCATACGGTTAAATAACCAGCAGATCATTGGTAAATAGTGATGATAGAAGCGATCATCGCTATTGTTCTCGCCGTAGCCATTGCGGCGGCGATCTACTTTCTGCTGAAAAAGGCCATGAGTCTCGTGATAAACGCGGTTGCCGGGCTTATCACGCTCTATCTGCTGAATGTCTTTCACGTAATGAGCTGGTTTGGTGCGCCCGATATTGAGATCAATCTCGTGAGCGTGCTGGTCTGCGCATTCGGCGGGCTGGCCGGAGCGTTACTCCTCGTTCTGCTCCACCTGGTTGGAATTACCATATAATCCCCTCTTCTCCTGCCTCCCTGCTCTCGCGAGAAAGATCCCTCTGAACGACAGAGAGGCGATCACGGGGGGGTTTCGTCTCGTCATAGTGGGTCGGCACAAGGCGGAACGGAGAAGGGGCCTGTCGGTTCTTTAAGGGAAGAATCAAAAAAGCGGAGTGCTGCCGCATCACCCCTATTTGGCGTGCATCAGCCGGAGTGCTGCGGCAAGCAGGACGACTGATAGCGGGATCACGAGTGTCGTCCAGGTCATGGCATGAGTGCCTTCGAAGATGACGAACTCAAGGACGTTCACGAAGAGGATGACGATGATCAGCTGGGCAAGCGACGTTTTGAGGTGCCCGATGCTGTCCACCCGAAGCCACCGGGGTACCTTCTCCATCTCGTCCCCGTCGATATGCCTGACACAGAGGTTGAAGACGCCGAAGCAGAAGATCAGAAGCACCAATCCGAAGAGAAATGCGTCCACGGCGTCGACGATCATGAACATCGCGGCTGCGTCATGTGTTATGGTCACTCCTTCCTTGACGGTCACCTCGTGACCCTGCAGGTAGTAGGAGAATCCGGTGAGGGTTCGCTCCGCCCCGATGACGAACATGAGCACCGCGGCAAAGAACGAGGCCACGACGGCGATGATGCTAATGTATCGGAAGTGGTAGATCGGTTCGGTTTGCATGGAAGAGATCTATTCTTTTATGGATATAGCCGTTATGATGCAATTTTAAGGGAAGAGAGGCGATTAAAAGACATTTGCCTCGGAATAGACCATTACCTGGTCGGCCAGGATCTCGAACGGTTTGATCTCGCGGGAGTGTGCTGACCGGCGCATCTTCACCACCTCGAGAGCCAGATGTACCTCCGCGATATTTGTCGGACGGACGTACCGAAGGAGGATCACCGTATCGGAGAGGTACTCGATAAGACCGTATTTGCTCGTGAACTGGTTGTTCTTATCGGTCTCGCTCGTGAGGAGGAAGGTGCATGTCTCGTCCCGCATCGTCTCGATGAACTTGAACATCTCCTTTCGCCTGACCGACTCGTCCTCAAAGAGCCCCTCGAAGAGTGATATCGGATCGATGACGACACGCCCCGCCCCGACGCTCTTGATGAGCGAGGGCAGTTCGCTCTTGATGCTGCTGATAGCAATATTGAAATCGGTTGGATCGAGTCGGATGAGGAAGAACGAATCCTGATACTGATCCATATCCCATCCTTTCTGCGCCATCGTGGCGCGGAGGAAGTCTTCACGCTCCTCGAGGCTGATGTAAATGACCTTCTCGCCTTTCGCAAGCCCTTCGTATACGAACTGGAGGGCGACCGTTGTCTTCCCGGTTCCGTAGGTGCCGACGACGGCACAGATGCTGTGCTCGAGGAGGCCACCCGATAGCATGGCATCGAGGCCTTCGATCCCGAGTTTTACCCGCTGCTGTTTCACACGACCACCCGTATGTTCCTGACCTCAAATCCATTCGCTGCCGAGATCTTCACGGCGAATTTCACGAGATCACGCTCCTCGAGGTACGGCATGACGCCCTGAAATTTCTCGAAGTACATGATCCGCTGCCGCCGCTGTGCACCGACATCCTCCCACCGGAACAGGATCAGCGCATCGGTACAGTCCGCTATCTCGATCTCCTTTGATTCCTCCAGGATCCCGGCGGTGAGCAGGAGATATATCGTCGAGTTCCAGCGTTTTGCAACCCTCTGAAGCCCCCGAAGGAAGGCGATCAGGGTATGCCAGTCCGCATCGTTCATATATGTGGTGGCGATATCGGTCAGCGAATCGAGGATGATAAGGCTGTTCTGCTGTTTTGAGGAGAGGACATGGGAGAGGTCGGCCAGGATATCTCCGTTCTCTTTCCGCTGCTTCTTCTGAAGGCGGGAGAAGATGTCTCCGTCCCCGTACCACCCCGGAGGAACGATACTGGCGTCAAAGTAGAGCTCGGAGAGATCGTCGAAGACAACCTCCTGCTGCAGCAGGTCATAGCTCCCGGGGTTGAAGGAGAGGGTGATATCGTTGAGCACATCCTCCCGCATCTTGGTGAACGTGATGTACGCAATCTCGGCAGGGAGCAGCGCATGCTGATTCTGCCCTCCGCCGTTTGCCTTCAGGAGAGAGAGTGATACGATCGAGCTGTGTGCAAACTCACTGTTTCCTGCACCGATCTCACCGAGAAGGAGCACCACCGAGCCCGGAGGGATCCCGCCGTCGAGAACCGGATCGAGCGACGATAGTCCGGTAGGCATCCGTACGCGGAGGTGGTCCTGCATAACTCATCTAGTATATGAGAATGGTGCTATAAAATATTCTGATTCTTTCCGTAACTCCGGAAAGTATGGAAAAATTCATCTGTCTGGTATAAAAGAATGGATATTATTATAGAGGCGATCCCACAAACAGATACCATACGGAAACGGCCCGGTGCCGTGCAGGATCACGGGTCATCCGTTCAGCACGGGAGAGATGCCCGCTACCTCTTCTGGGAGGGTTCTGTTCACCCGGTCACTGACAACCAGGCGGAGAAGAGATGTCAATGTTGCGAGACGACGAAACCAGACGGATTCCGGAGGAAACTCTGGAACAGATCTCTCCGCTTCAGGCCGACGGCCTGACGGAGTTATCCGGGACTATCGGAGGGGAAACGGCTCCGGTGCCGTCCGGTACGCCGGAGGCACCGCCCAATCATCGCCGGGAACTTGGCGACCTCACACTGCCCGATACCGGGAATATAGCACCGGCAGAGATCCTCCGGTACCTCGAGCCCTCGGATGCGGCTCTCTCACGGAGAAACCCGGCGGCGTTCCTGAGCGAAGCCGTCCGGAAGTTCCTGCCGGCCGGCCGGCCGGCCATACCGCCCGTATCGGCTCTTCGGAGACCTGTGGGTCTTATTGAGGAGTACAGTCCGGCGAAGCACGGCTACCTGGTTCACGCAGAGGTGCCCGCAGACTACGAGGAGAAAGAGCGCTACTGGGTCGCGGAGGGATGCTCGGAGGTCTGCATCGCGCGCAACAAACAGACAAATCAGGATGAATACCTTCTCTTCGAGCCGGTGCTCTCCCACTTTGAGTACGATCTCCTCGAACGGCTCTATGAAGATCTGCGGGATGTCCTGATCCTCACCGAGGAGGAGATGGCCACCGACCGGCGGCGGGTGCTCTTTGAGAAGGTGCAGACGCTCCTGAAAGAGTACGGCCTCACCCTTGAAGAGTCGTCGCTCTTCAAACTGCAGTACTACATCCTGCGGAACTTCCTTGGGTGGTCGCGGATCGATGCGCTGATGAAAGACCCCCAGATCGAGGATATCTCCTGCGACGGCATCGGCATTCCGATCTTCCTGTACCACCGGCGGTACCGCAACATCAAGACGAATATCACCTTCGAAGAGTCGGCCTTAAACTCGCTTGCCATCACCCTCGCCCAGCGGTCGGGCAAGCATATCTCCATAGGTAACCCGATGCTTGATGCGACGCTCCCCGATGGCTCCAGGCTGCAGCTGACGCTCGGGACGGAGGTCACCACCCGCGGCACCTCGTTCACCATCCGGAAGTTCCGCGAGGTGCCGTTCACCCCCGTCGAGCTGATCGAGTCGAATACCTTCGATGTCGATGCACTGGTCTACTTCTGGATGGCTATCGAGAACAACCGGAGCCTGCTCTTTATCGGGGGAACTGCATCCGGCAAGACGACCTCGCTCAACGCGGTCTCGCTCTTTATCCCGCCGCTTGCGAAGGTGGTCTCGATCGAGGATACCCGTGAGATCACCCTCTACCATGAGAACTGGATCGCGAGCGTCACCCGCGAGTCGGTGAGCGAAGGGCTTGGTGCGACGATCAGCATGTTCGACCTCTTAAAGGCGGCTATGCGCCAGCGGCCGGAGTACATCCTCGTCGGTGAGGTTCGCGGCCAGGAGGCGCAGACGCTCTTCCAGGCGATGAACACCGGCCACACGACCTTCTCCACCATGCACGCGGGCGTTGTGGACGCGGCAATCCACCGGCTTGAGAGCGCTCCGTTGAACGTTCCCCGGAACATGATCCAGGCGCTCGACATCGTCAGCGTCCAGGCACTCATCTACCAGGGCAGGGAGCGGGTCAGGCGCTGCCAGGAGATCGTCGAACTCGCCGGGATCGATCCGATCACCGGTAACCTGCAGGTAAACAACGTCTTTGAGTACGACCCCGTCTCCGATACTTTCTCCTTCACGGGCAGGTCACGGATCTACAACGAGATCATGGAGTTTCGGGGATGGACGAGGGAGCAACTCGAAGGCGAGATCGCCGTGCGCCGGCAGATCCTTGAGGCGATGCGAATTCAGGGGATCACCGACTACATATCCGTCTCCCGGATCATCCAGGCATACTCCATCGACAGGAAGACGGTGCTCGAGCATATCGACGACCTCTCCAGCGTCGGCAGGATGGGATGAATGAGGTTTCAGCCAGTATCCAGGCTCCGGCAGGGGATCCACTGGTGGGTAACCCGCGACCCGATCCGGTATCGGAGTCTTCGTGCGGATATGATCGCGGCCAACATCGGCATGACCGTCGATCACTACCTCCTCCGTGCGGTCGCGATAGGCATGCTGGTGGGTGCAGTCTGGGCGGTCATCGGCTTTCTTGCGGCAAACCTCTTTCTCACTCCGCTTCTCTCGATCCGGGTGTATAACGTCTTCAATATCGCACTCCCGTCGCTCGTCCCTGCCGACATCTCGTTCGGGTTCCTCCGGGTAATCGCGACGGCTGTCATCTTCCTCGTCGGTCTGTACCTGACGTATGCCTTTCTTATCCGGTATCCCTCGTTCCAGAAGAGCAGCCGGGCGACCAAGATCAACCTCCTCCTCCACAACGCCGTCTCGTACATGTACGCCATGCGGCGGGGTGGCGCTCACATGATGGTCATATTCCGCTCGGTCGCGGAGAACTCGTCGATCTACGGCGAAGTCTCTCATGAGTTCCGGAGGATCGTCCGGGACACCGACTATTTCGGCTATGATATGATCACCGCCATCAAACATCTCCAGGAGACGACGCCTTCCGAAAAGATGCGGGATTTTCTCCAGGATCTCATCTCGGTGATCGACAGCGGCGGCGACGTCCTCGAGTTCCTCGGAACCCGGGTCAGGATGTACCAGGAGGAGGCGAGGTTCGAGCAGAAGACCTTCCTCAATACGTTGCAGCTCGCTGCCGAGTCGTACGTGACTCTCTTTGTGGCAGGCCCGCTCTTCATCATCATCATCATGGTCGTCATGGGGTTCATGGGCACCGCGCCGATCATGGAGCTCTCGGTCGTTACCTATCTGCTCATTCCGCTCGGTTCGCTCGTCTTCATCCTCTTCATCGATATGATCTCGATCAAGGGAGAGAATGTCGAGCGGTACATCGGAACAAAGTGGCTGCACGAGTTCTCCGATATCAGAACCGAGGAGCGGGAGGGGGAGGATGCCCTCTTTGCGCAGCTCGAGCGCTACGACCGGTTCCGGAAGGTGCGGGGATTTCTGCGTCACCCCTTCCAGACGTTCCTCATCGAACCGAACCGGACGTTCTACGTCACCGTGCCGATCGCCCTCGTCTACATAGTTTATACCATCCTCTCGACACCGCAGTATGCCGACATCGAGATCGTCATTGATATCATCGACGACCACCTCGCCTTTGCCGTCCTGATAATCCTCCTCCCCTTCGGCATCTTCTACCAGCTCTGGCGGAACAAGGTCATGGGTATCGAAGCGGGAATCCCCGACTTTCTCGATCGCCTCTCCGGGATCAACCAGGTAGGACTGACGCTCGCGCAGGCGATCTCGATCCTTGTAAAGGCGAACCTCGGCGTGCTCACCTACGAGGTCAAGCGGATCAAACGGGATATCGAGTGGGGCGCCAACATCAACGAGGCACTGATCCGGTTCGAAGAGCGGATCCGCACCCCGGCCATCGCCCGCACCGTGACGCTGATCACGAAGGCCAGCCAGATGACCGGTGATATCGGTGAGGTCCTGAACATCGCCGCCCGGGATGCAGAGATGTCGGAAGTATTGAAGAGAGAACGCTTCGCAGAGATGTTCATCTACACTGTGATCGTCTATCTCGTCTTCTTCGTCTTCCTCTTCGTTGTGGTCGTCATCGACAGCCAGTTTCTCTCGGTGCTGGCGGATATCGATACCCAGGGACTCAAGGGTGTCGGCGGCGCTATTCAGATGGGGAATGCACCTATCATGACCTTCGAACGTCTCCTCTACCACACCTGCCTGCTCCAGGCACTCTTCTCGGGACTGATCGCAGGAGAGATGGGCGAGGCGTCTATTCGGGCGGGTATCAAGCATGCAGCGGTCATGATCGTCATTACGATCGCCGTCTTTACGATCTTCCTCTGAGCGAAACCCTGTCCTCGACAGGGTTTTATATCCTTCTGGTCAACCATGGTACTGGTGATATCTGATGTGTAGTACCGGTGGTGGACCTGACGTCGAATGGAACGACCGGCTGAAGGGGAGCAGGAAGTATCGGTGCAGGGACTGCGATCAGTCGTTTGAAAGCCCGAGTAAGCGGCCGATGTGCCCGAGCTGCCAGTCCGAGGACGTGGAAGCTGTCTGAAGCTCCACCGAAGTATCTGCCCCGCATATGCCGGATCGAATGCACGTACCCCTCGGTGAGGGTCTCCTCCTGATCCGGGGAGAACACTCTTTTTTGCTGATTGGAAAAGCGGGTCGGCGGTACGCCCTTCGCTTCGAGACCTTCGAGAAGGAATACTCCGAGACGGTGGAGCCGGACGATCTGATCGTCGTCTCGGGGCCGGAAGGCGGCTCCGTAGAGGCGGCCGGTATGCTGCTTGAACTCGTGCGGGGGAATCACATTCCGCTCGTCATCCTGCCGAAGGGTCACCCGGGTTCGAAGCGGCTCAAGATGGTCGTTTCGGTGGCTCCGGAGATCCTGCTCGCCTGTGACATCCAGCGCGGGACGCATCCCGAGCAGCATCTGCTCTGTTCGTCCGGCGAACTTGCTGGAATGCGTATCTCCGGAGCGGAAGGCGGTGTCGAGATCGAGCGGATGCCGCCGTGTACGACTGTCGAATACTGGGAACCGGGCAGATATTCAGGGGACAAACAACAATATATATAAGTTCAATTTCATCAAATATTCATAGGCCGTGAGAAGGAGGGTTTGATGAAGACCGAGGTCCTGAAGAGCATCAAAAAAACCGAGGAAGAGTATCAGGCGATGATCAGTGCTGCGCAGGCGGAGAGGAAGAAGAACCTCTACGATGCGGAGATGGAAGCTGAAAACCTGATTCTGAAGGCAACAACCGATGCCGAGGAATACAAGAAGCAGCGTCTTGCCGCCGCACGGGGACAGGCGCAGCAGAAGTATACTGAGATCGTCAAAAAAGGAGAGCAGAGCGCCGAAACACTGAAAGCGGAAGGCAGCAAGAAACTCGATACTGCTGTCGATTATATCGTTTCACGTTTTAAGGAGCAGCTGAATGTTACGGCCTGAACGGATGCGCAGGCTGCTTATTGCAGCTCCGAAAGGGCAGATCGATGCCGTGATCGCAACGCTCTACCGACACAATGCCTATCATATCGAAGACTTTGTGCCGGAGAGTGAGGCGGCCGTCCCGGTCAAGATCGGTATGCCCCGTCCGGGAGCAAGCGAAGCAGCTTCAGCGCTGATTAAACTCAGAGCCATCGAGAATGCATGCGGGATCAACCCCGATGAAGTGGTGACCAAGCAGAAGATTCCCGCTTCAAAGATACGATCCATCATCGAGCGTGATCTCCCCCCCCTTCAGCATGAAGTGGAGGAACTCCTCGCCGAGCGGTCGAGACTGGAGACGAAGCAGAAAGAGCACGAGCAGCGGGTCCGCGAGCTCGAGCCGTTTGCCGCGATTCCTCTCGAGATGGAGATGTACCGCGGATACGAGCGTTTTTCCGTTTTTGCAGGGCACATCGCAAAGGATGTTCAGATTGCCGTTCCCCATGAGAAATATTTTTCAGACAAGGTCTCCGGCAACATCATCGTTGTGATAGTCCAGAACAGCGATCGCGAGGCGGTTGAACGCACGCTGCTTGATGCAGGTTTCCAGGCAGTCCCGATACCGGATGAGACCGGGTCTCCAAAGAGCCGCATCGATCACTACGGCGGAGAGATCAAGCGGCTTGAAGGCGAAATTTCAAGCATTAACCGGCGTATTCAAGATATCAAAATCCAGCACAGTGCAACTCTGGTAGCATGCGATGAACTACTCACGGCTGATGTAGAGCGGGCGGAAGCCCCGCTACGGTTTGCTACCACGGAAGAGACGTTCGTCACGGAAGGATGGGTGCCTGCGGCCGGTGCAGAGAAGGTCAAAGAGGCACTCGTCAGCGCCACCGGCGGGAAAGTCTACGTCACGGAGCTGGAGATTGAGCACCCGAACGATGTGCCGGTCGAGTATCAGAACCCGTCGTTTGCGAAGCCGTCGCAGCTGTTCATGGATCTTTACTCCCGCCCCAGGTACACCGAGGTTGACCCGACCCTGATGGTGTCGATAGTCTTTCCGATCTTCTTCGGATTTATCCTCGGTGATGTCGGATACGGATTGATCCTGCTCCTGCTTTCGCTCGGCCTGCGGAGAATCTTCACGTCGGCAGAGGGGCGTCAGCTCCTGGTCTCGCTGCGGAACGCCAGTATTGCCAGTATTATCTTCGGCGTGCTATACAGCGAGTTCCTTGGGTTCGCGCTTCCCTGGGCACCGTTCATCTACAGCCGCCACCTCAATATCGGCGCTCACGCTTCGGAGCACGGAGCGCAGGTTGCGGAGCTCTTGATAGTCACTATCTGGATTGGTATCCTGCACATCACGCTCGGACGCGTTCTTGGAATTCGCAACGCCAGGAGTGTGTACCACGGCAAACACGCGAAGCAGGCAATGCTCGCGAACGCCGGATGGCTCGGCGTCATGTGGGGTATTATCCTTGCTATCTGGTCCATGTACGCGATTCCGCTGATGCCCGATCTCTCGGGGCTTCCTGCGCTCGTCATGGGTCTGAATGCGGCGACCATTCTTGGTGCCGTGCTCTTGCTCGGAGGCATTATTGCCATCGCCCAGGAGAATGTACTCGAAGTCATTGAAATCCCGACTATCATCAGCCACGTGCTCTCCTATGCACGTCTGGCCGCGGTGGGACTCTCGTCGGTCGCCATCGCAATGGTGGTCAACTACATTGCCATTGGCATGATGATCGAGCCGCAGCTCGAAGAAATCACCGTCGTCGGTGTTCTCATCATCATCGTCGGTATTATCGTCTTCCTCCTCGGCCACACGCTGAACACGGCGCTTGGTATCCTTGGCGGCGGACTGAACTCGATTCGTCTTCACTATGTCGAATTCTTCACCAAGTTCTACAAAGGTGGAGGAAAGAAGTACAATCCCTTTGGAATGGAACAGAAGTTTACGGAGGAATAAAAATGGTAGATTTTGGAACAGCGGAACTTACTCTTGAAATGATTCAGGCATCGCAGGTTGGTCTCAAGGCAGTTGGTGCAGGTCTCGCAGTAGGCCTTGCCGGCGTCGGTACTGGTCTCGGTGAGATGGGTATCGGTGCTGCCGCAGTCGGTGCTACGGCAGAGAACAAGGATATGTTCGGTCTGGCACTGCTCTTCACGGTTATTCCTGAGACTATCGTCATCTTCGGTCTTGTGGTCGCACTGCTGCTTCTGTTCTGATGGAGTGAACCATGGGACTTGAAGCTGTCGTCGATGAGATCAGGGAAAAAGGGCGAAGAGAGGTAGAGGCGATCCGTGCGGAGACCCGCAAAGACGTCGACGAGATTCTGCAAAACGCCCAGAGGCGTGCAGAATCCATCAAAATCGCCGCTGAGGAGGACGCTGAGCGCCAGGTGGCTCACATCGTGAACCAGGAGGTCTCCGCGGCCAACCTCATCGTCAAGCGTCAGGTCTTGAACGCCCAGAAGAAACTCCTTGATCAGGTCTATCAGGCCTCACTAGCCGCTGTCAGGGATCTCCCGGCAGACTTTCATGCGAAGGCTCTTGCCGGACTGCTCGAGCAGGCAGCGAAGGAGATCGACGAGGGTGTGGTGCACTGCAATGAGCGGGATATCCCGGCACTGCAGGATATCATCTCCTCATCAAAGACCCTGACGGGCTACAGCGTAGGTACGGCGGTCGATATCCCCGGCGGTATCATCGTCGAGAGTACGGATGGCGAGCTGCAGATCGACTACAGTTACCGGACGTTTCTGAATGATGTATGGGAATCAGAGCTGAAGGATGCATCTGATATCCTGTTTGGGTGAGGAGGCTCGGATATGGCAGAGATAAGTAGCGGATCGGCGCAGTACATCTACGTCTGCACCCGTATGCGGGTGCGGCGTTCGCAGTTGATACCGCGTGAGGATTATCTCCGCATGCTGAATATGAGCCTGCCTGAGATCACCCGGTTTATCGAAGATACCGGATACAAGGCCGAGATCGATGAGCTTGCTACCGCATTCTCCGGTATCGATCTCGTCGAGGTGGCCTTAAGCTGGAACCTTGCCAAGGAATACCAGAATATCCTGAACATCACGCCCGGAAACTTAATGCGGTTCACTGCGAGCTACCTCCGGCGCTGGGATATCCAGAACGTCCTCACTATTCTCCGCGGGAAAGCCCAAGGTACTTCCGCAGGGAAGATCCGTGAGGTTCTGATCCCTGCCGGTGCCCTCGATCGGGTGTTCCTCGATCGTCTGCTCGTGGAAGACTCCCCCGACCGGATCGTCGAGGCGCTCAAGAGCACGCGGCTCTACCCGGTGCTGGAGCGGGAGTTTCCGCGTGCTGTCGAGACAGGTTCGTACGCCCGCCTTGAGAACGAGCTCTACAAGGGCTACTACGAACGCCTCCTCGCCGAGACGAAAGGCGAGGTCAAGGGCGGCCGGGTCTTCAGGAATTACGTGCAGCTCGAGATCGATATCCGGAATATTCAGAACCTCTTCCGTCTTCGCTCGCAGCGTGTCACGGAAGATGTGCGGGATATGATGATCCCCGGCGGTTCGTTTACGGTCGATGAGCTGCAGCGGCTCGCTCTCATTGAGGGCCGCGATGAGTTCATTGATGCGGTGAAGAAACAGGTGTCGCTCCCTTCGCTCCTCAACACACTCGAGGAGCTTCGGGGCGTCCGGCCGATCCGCGAGGCGGAGACCGGGCTCACCCGGGTTCAGCTGGAGCAGATGGATCGGATGTCCAAGAGATATCCGATCTCGATCACTCCGATCCTGGCTTACCTCGAGCACAAGAAGTACGAGGTTGCAAACCTGCGTGCACTTGCGCGGGGTAAGGAGGCGAACCTCCCGAGCGAGCGGATACAGGACTATCTGGTGATGTAAATGGAGATCGCAGTAATCGGAAACAGCGAGTTCATCCTCGGGTTCAGGCTTGCCGGCGTGCAGAAGACGTACGCCGCCGAGACCGACGAGCGGCTGATCGACTACATCAACCGGGTGCTTGGAGATAAGGAAGTAGGTATTCTCGTCCTGGAAGGCAAAAATATGGAGCGGATCCCCCAGAGGCTCCGCACCACTCTTGAAAACTCCGTCAAACCGACCGTGATCACGATCGGTGGAGGCGAGGGAGGCCTATCCATGCGAGAGAGAATAAAGAGATCGGTGGGTGTTGATCTGTGGAAGTAAAAGAGAAAGCAAGTGAAAAAAGAGGAAAAGGTGTCCTGAAGCGGATTTCAGGCCCTGTGGTCACCGCGACCGGCCTTGACGCACACATGTACGACGTGGTGAAGGTCGGCGACGAGGAGCTGATGGGGGAGGTCATCAAGATCCAGGGTGAGAACATCATCATCCAGGTCTATGAGGACACCTCCGGCATCAAGCCCGGCGAGCCGGTCGAGAACACCGGCCTGTCGCTGGCGGTCGAGCTCGGCCCCGGTCTGCTGACCAGTATCTACGACGGTATCCAGCGTCCCCTTGAAGTGCTTGTCGACAAGATGGGCAACTTCATCGAGCGTGGTGTCTCCGCACCGGGTCTCTCTCACGAGAAGAAGTGGGAGTTTAAGCCGCTTGTGAAGCCGGGCGACATGGTCGCCCCCGGCGAGATCATCGGCGAGGTTCAGGAGACGAACATCGTTCACAAGGTCATGGTGCCGCCGAACATGAAGGGCGGGAAGATCAAGAGTATCACGTCCGGCAGCTATACCGTCGATGAGACGGTCTGTCTACTCGAGGACGGAACCGAGATCACCATGCTCCAGCGCTGGCCTGTCCGTGTCCCGCGGCCGGTCACCGAGAAGATGAACCCGGATATTCCGCTGATCACCGGTCAGCGCATTCTCGACGGTCTCTTCCCGATCGCGAAAGGCGGAACGGCCGCAATCCCCGGCCCGTTCGGCAGCGGCAAGACGGTCACCCAGCAGCAGCTTGCGAAGTGGTCCGATGCCGAGATCGTGGTCTACATCGGCTGCGGTGAGCGCGGCAACGAGATGACCGAGGTTCTGACGGAGTTTCCGGAACTCGAGGACCCGAAGACTGGTAAGCCGCTCATGGAGCGGACGGTGCTGATCGCAAACACCTCGAACATGCCCGTCGCGGCCCGTGAGGCATCCGTTTACACCGGCATTACCATCGCGGAGTACTTCCGCGACATGGGTTACGACGTCTCGCTGATGGCGGACTCGACCTCGCGCTGGGCGGAAGCGATGCGTGAGATCTCGTCCCGTCTTGAGGAGATGCCCGGTGAGGAAGGGTACCCTGCATATCTTGCAGCCCGCCTCTCGGAGTTCTACGAGCGCGCCGGTCTTGTCGAGACGCTAAGCAACAAGAAGGGTTCGGTCTCGGTTATCGGTGCGGTTTCGCCGCCCGGCGGTGACTTCTCTGAGCCGGTTACGCAGAACACCCTCCGTATCGTGAAGGTCTTCTGGGCACTTGACGCCAAGCTCTCGCAGCGCCGTCACTTCCCGGCCATTAACTGGTTAAACTCCTACTCGCTCTACCTGGACACGCTCCACGACTGGTACGACCGTGAGGTCTCCCCTGAGTGGAACCCCCTGCGTTCCTGGGCGATGGAAGTCCTCCAGAAGGAGGCCGAACTCCAGGAGATCGTCCAGCTGGTCGGATCCGATGCGCTGCCCGACGAGGAGCAGATCACCATCGAGGTCGCAAGGATGATCCGTGAGATCTTCCTCCAGCAGAACGCCTACGATGCGGTCGATACCTTCTGTCCGATGTCCAAGCAGTACGACATGATGAAGGCGATCAAGACCTATGCCGATCTCTCCCGTGCCGCACAGGCGGCAGGCGCGACCCCGCAGCAGGTCATCAGCGTGAAGACAAAGAACGAGCTTCCGCAGATCAAGTTCATCAAGGACTACGAGCCCGTTCTTGCGAAGATAATGAAGGACATGGAAGCTGAATTCAACACACTGAGGGCGGCTTAACATGAAGGAGTACAGAACGGTAACACAGATTGCGGGCCCTCTTGTCTTTGTCGAGAAGACCGAACCGATCGGCTACGGTGAGCTTGTCAATATCTCCCTCGCCGACGGAACGATGAAGCGCGGGCAGGTTCTCGATACCAGCGACGACCTTGTCGTGGTGCAGGTCTTCGAGACCACTGCAGGTATCGGCAGGGACAGCGGTATCCGCTTTACCGGCGAAACGATCAAGATGCCGGTGGGTAAAGAGATGCTCGGCCGAATCCTCTCCGGAGGCGGTAAGCCGATCGACGGCGGTCCTGATATCGTCCCTGAGAAGCGCCTCGATATCACCGGCGCTGCCATCAACCCCTATGCCCGGAGTTCTCCGGAGGATTTCATCCAGACCGGTATCTCCACGATCGACGGCACCAACACCCTCGTCCGTGGTCAGAAACTCCCGATCTTCTCGGGATCCGGTCTCCCGCACAACGATGTGGCACTGCAGATCGCCCGTCAGGCGAAGGTGCCCGGCTCGACGGAAGAGTTTGCCGTGGTCTTCGCTGCTATGGGTATCACCCGTGAAGAGGCGAACGTCTTCATGGCCGACTTCGAGAAGACCGGGGCACTCGAGCGTGCCGTCGTCTTCTTAAACCTTGCAGACGACCCGGCGGTCGAACGTATCATCACCCCGCGGCTTGCGCTCACGACCGCAGAGTACCTGGCGTTCGAACTTGGTTACCACGTGCTGGTTATCCTGACCGACATGACCAATTACTGCGAGGCGCTCCGTCAGATCGGTGCCGCCCGTGAAGAAGTGCCCGGTCGTCGTGGGTATCCGGGATACATGTACACCGACCTTGCCAGCATCTACGAGCGTGCCGGTATCATCAAGGGCGTCAAGGGCTCTGTCACCCAGATCCCGATCCTGACGATGCCCGGTGACGATATCACGCACCCGATCCCCGACCTGACCGGGTACATTACCGAGGGTCAGATCGTGGTCAACCGTGAGCTGCATCGGAAGGGTATCTATCCGCCCATCAACGTGCTGCCGTCCCTCTCCCGTCTGATGAACCTCGGCATCGGCAAGGGCCATACCCGTGAGGATCACAAGAAGGTCTCCGACCAGCTCTATGCAGCCTACGCAGAGGGTAATGATCTGCGAGGCCTTGTCGCTATCGTCGGTAAGGACGCGCTCTCGGAGCGCGACCGGATGTTCCTCGAATTCGCCGATCTCTTCGAAGACCGGTTTGTCCGTCAGGGTCTCTACACCGACCGGACGATCGAGGAGACGCTCGATGTCGGCTGGGATCTGCTGGCGACGCTGCCCGAAGAGCAGCTCGTGCGTATCGACCGCGAACTGATCCAGAAGTATCACCCGAAGTACCGGAAGAAAGTGCAGGGGTAAGTATCCATGGCGCTGCGAGACCTCAAGCCAACCCGTTCCGAACTGATCGCCATCAAGCGGCGGATCAAACTCTCGGAGCGTGGCTACAACATCCTCAAGATGAAGCGCGATGGACTGATCCTTGAATTCTTCAAAGTGCTGCAGCAGGCGAAAGACAGCCGCGGCGCAATGCAGGAACGCTACGAGAGGGCGGTCGAGATGATCGCCCTCGCCAATACCGTCGAGGGTGCGATCGGTGTGAAATCCGCCGCATTCTCGGCGGCGGATGCTCCGCAGATCACGCTCAAGAGCAAGAATATCATGGGTGTGGTCGTGCCGGAGATCGAATCCTCATCCGTCCGGAAGAACCTGACCGAGCGCGGATACGGCGTGCTCGGCACGTCGTCGGTCATTGACGAGACGGCGGAGGCGTTTGAGGAGCTGCTCGAGAGCATCATCGAGGCGGCGGAGATCGAGACGACGATGAAACGGCTGCTCGACGAGATCGAGAGCACCAAGCGGCGTGTGAACGCGCTGGAGTTCAAAGTCATCCCCGAACTCTCCGAGGCCAGAGACTTCATCAAGATGCGGCTCGATGAGATGGAGCGCGAAGAGCTCTTCCGCCTGAAAAAGATTAAGGCTCGAAGTTCCTCATAGAGTACAGGTGATGTCCGTTGGAGATCGGCACAATAGGTGATGCGGGGAGTCGGAGCGGAACGGTCATGCTCCGTGTCGACTTCAACTCCCCTATCGATCCCTCTTCTCAATTCATTCTTGACGATAAACGATTCCGGGAGCATCTACCGACGGTTCAGGCGCTCGAAGATACAAAACTCGTCGTCCTCACGCACCAGAGCCGCCCGGGAAAGAAGGATTTTACCACCCTCGAGGCGCATGCGGAGAAACTGGAGCGGCTCGCCGGCCGGGCTGTTACCTACGTCGACGATATCTTTGGGCCTGCTGCACGAGAGACGATCCGCAACATGAAGCGGGGAGATATCGTGATGCTCGAGAACCTCCGGTTCAATGCCGAAGAGAATCTGACGCTCAAACCGGAGGAGGCAAAAAAGACTATTCTTGTCCGGAAGCTGGCTGGGATGGCGGACTGGTACGTGAACGACGCCTTCGGAACGGCGCACCGCTCGCAGCCCTCTATCGTGGGGCTGCCGCTCGCCGTAAAGACCGTTGCCGGCCTCCTGATGGAGCGTGAGGTCGCTTCTCTCTCCCGCGTCTTTACGGGTGCTCCGCGCCCGGTGACGTTTGTTCTCGGCGGGACGAAGGTGGATGACTCCGTCGCGGTTGCGGAGAACGTGCTCTCGAACGGGATAGCCGACCGGGTGGTCGTGACCGGTGTCGTCGCGAACATCTTCCTGATGGCACAGGGTTACGATATCGGCAGGCCGTCGACCCAGCTCATCGAGCAGCTCAAGTACTGCGGCGAGGTGGCGAGAGCCCGGCAGCTGCTGGCGGCGTATCCGGAGAGCATCCTGGTTCCGGAGATGGTTGCTGTCCGGGAAAATGACGCGCGGGAAGAGTACCCGGTCGATGCAATTCCTGCCGACGCACCGGTGCTCGACCTCGGTGCCGATTCGGCTGCAACGCTTGCGGCACGAATCCGGGAATCGGGAACGGTTGTGTTGAACGGGCCTGCCGGACTCTTTGAAGAGGAGGCGTTTGCGGCCGGGACATTCGAGATCGTCAGGGCAGCGTCCACTGTAGAGTTCTCGGTGGTCGGCGGCGGTCATACTGCGGTCGCCATCGAAAAACTCGATCTCGAGAATGCGTTTACCCACATCTCAACCGGTGGCGGGGCATGCATCGAGTTCCTGACCGGGAAGAAACTCCCCGCCATCAGGGCGATGGAGATGTCGCGGGAGATTTTCGGGTGATAGTGCTCACCCCATTCTCTCTCTCCGGTCGCGGTGGACGATGAGGAGTCGGCGACAGATGCGTTCTCTATCTGCACGGCCTTTTCTGAAATGGGCGGGGGGGAAGGGGCAGCTTCTGGCTACGCTGATGCCCCGGCTTCCGGCCGATCTCGGTTCCGGGTCGGTCCGACGGTACGTCGAGCCCTTTCTCGGGGGAGGAGCGGTTTTTTTTGCAGTCGCAGAGGCTTATTCCCCTGAAGAGAGTTTCCTCTTCGACGTGAACAGAGAGCTCGTGCTCACCTATCGTGCTGTGCAGCAGGATGTCGAAAGGCTAATTGAGGAGCTTCGTGCCCTTGAAACCGCTTACCTGCCGCTCTCCGACGACGAACGACGGGGATTTTATTATGGTCTGCGGGACCGGTTCAACCGGGCTGAAGGTTCTACGGAGTCTACGCCCGTTTCCCGGGCTGCAGAGTTCCTTTTCCTGAACCGAACCTGTTTCAACGGCCTCTTCCGGGTTAACTCGCGCGGCCGGTTCAATGTCCCCCCGGGACGCTACCAGAACCCCCGGATCCTCGATGAGGAGAATCTCCGGGCGGTCTCCGGACTCCTTGCACGGGTGACGATCCGGCAGGGTGACTTCACGGAATCGCTTCCTGTTGTCGATGAGCAGACTTTCATCTACATCGACCCGCCGTACCGGCCGCTCTCGACAACCGCGAAATTCACGTCGTATGCCTGCGATGCGTTCACCGATGCCGATCAGATCCGGCTCGCGGAGTTCTGCAGGAAGGCCGATGCTGCCGGTGCCCGGTTCATGCTCAGCAACTCCGATCCCCGCAATACCGATCCCGATGATTCGTTCTTTGACGACCTTTATAGCGGCTTTTCTATCAGCCGGGTCTCTGCCCGGCGCGCCATCAACAGAAACCCGGATGGGCGGGGCAGCCTCACCGAGATCGTCGTGACCAACTTCTGACTCGCGGAGCGGCACGTCTCTTGAGAGGTATGCTGAAAGAAAGGGTGTGGGGTAGAGACCAGCCCCGGGAGGTACCTGTGTGGCCCGACGTTGAACTGAAGATCCTGTTCTCTCTGAGTTGGTGTGTGGTGGGGGTCCCTGAACACTGATGTACCGATCGTACATCGGATTGCTGGATTGGTAGTGGTATTGAACTCTGTTGATGACCGTATCACTGGTTTAGGGTGTGGAGACTGAAATATGCGGGTCTGGTCGTACCCCGGATCATTATCTATATCTTGAGTTATATAATGGTGATCCGTTATTATATTCCTTTATATTTAACTTAAAATAAAAAAATGGGGCTTGAAAAGTGCCCTTTTGAAGTAAGGGCACTTTTCAACGAACTGCCTCCCGGGCTAAGGCATTTATAGTCTCCCGGGCAGTCCCGGCCTCCGGGAGAGCGTTCCGGACGCGCCCGGTTGTGCTGCCTACTCGCGGAGCAGTGCTATCCGTGACCCGACGGGGACGCCCACATCCCGGGCAATCGGTTCGCATTTCACCGACATCATATGAGCGACCGGCGGGAGATCGGTATAGTCGGAGAGCGATTCGTAGTTCGCCATGCCCTTGGCGATGATGATCGTACAGCGGTCGAGTGCATCCGCAAGATCAGAAGGCATGATGTCGAGATTCAGGCCGAGCTCCGCGGTGCCGTTGCTCGTCGTTGTCAGAAGATCTGCCCGGCGGTCGATGCCGAGGTCGCGCGCGTCTGCGAGCGTTGCATCGTTCAGGATAGGTGCTCCCCGGACGGCGAGGATGACCTCGGCACCGTGCGCTTTGAGGTAGTCGACGAGAAGGGCATCAAATACGATCTCGCCGCAGTTATCGGCGAGATAGACGACACGGGAAGTGAGCGCTTCTATTGCATCGGTATCGTCGATCGTAAACCCGGCCGAAAATTCCCACCTGAAGAACTCGACGAAGTTGTCGGTGACCGTATGTGCCATCGATCCGTAATCCAGAGTATTGCCGATAACAGCGGCGAGCGCGCGGTCGCGGAACGTCGTGAGCTCTCCCCTGACCTGCCTGCACACGGCGATGGCGTCACTGTTGTTGGTTTGTTTCAGCAAACGGTAGGGATCGGCATCTCCGACCATACGGTAGGCGAGCCGGTGAACCTGGCTTGCGATCACCGGTGCCGGAACGGGCAGGTCTTGCAGGGTGGTAAGCAACGTACGGCAGGCATCGACGGTCTGCCTGATTCGATCCTCATCCGCTGTCACCAACCGTGATTCGTATGCCACGCGGGAAAGGAGGCACTCGGTGCATCCGGGTTTGAATCTCATGATAGTACTGATCGAACCCTGAGCAACAAAAAAGGTGTTAATGGGGCCACTGCGATTTGAACGCAGGTCAGAAGACCCCCAGTCTCCTAGGATGGCCAGGCTACCCTATGGCCCCTCCCTTATAGTTTGGATCTGAATAGCTTATGTAGTTTCGCTTCTGAAACGGTGAAAGCGTGGTGATTAGATCTTCATCATCTTGTACTCTTCCACGCTACGGGTCAGCTGTTCAAGTTCGGTTCCGGTAACTTCCATTCTGCTGCTGATCTCTTCCACTTCCTTGAGGAGCTGCTTGATCCGCACGTACATCACGTACATGATGAACAGCAGGCTGATGATGATAAGTGAAAGGATCACGATCATAATGCTGTCGATTGTCATGGTTATCTCCTGAATAGCGTTCGAGCAAGCCGCTCGACAAATCTTTCTCTCCTTTCTTCGACGGGTTCGTTATATTCGATCCCGGCAAGCGTTGCAGCTATACGCCGAAATGCCACGGCTGAAGGTGAATCCGGATACTTGATCACGATCGGGGTCTTGTAGGTCGAGGAGCGGCGTACGTTCGGGTCTTCGGGGATCACATCGATGATCGGCACACCAAGAACCTTCTGGATCTTCTGTTTGGAGAGATCGGTGTTTTCAAGGCTTGCCCGGTTGAGAATGGCACCTCTGACGGTTCCGCCGACCATCTCGGTCAGAATCTTGACTTTCAGGGCGTCGACGAGCGAGGAGATCTCGGGATTGACCACCAGGATGACCTCGTCGGCGACGGCAAGCGGGATGACCGCATCGCTGCCGAGTCCGGCGGGGGCGTCGAGGAGCAGGTAATCGCAGCGGCTGACGAGATCGCGCATCACATCCTTCAGTCGCTGGGGGTCTGCCTCCTGGAATCCCTTGAGCGAGATCCCGCTCGGCACCACTTTCAGCCCGTGCGGTCCGTCATAGATCGCATCCTGAATCTTTGCTTTTCCCGCGAGCACTTCGTGCAGGGTGATCGATGCATTCTCAAGGCCGAGCACGAGCCCGAGGTTTGCCATCCCCACGTCGACATCGACGATGTACGTCTCCTTTCCGTAGTAAGCAAGCGCTGTTCCGAGATTTGCAGTGACTGTTGTTTTTCCTGTCCCGCCTTTACCGGAGGCGATTGTGAAGGCTCTGATCATCTCATTCCCGTCTCATGGAGAGATCGAAGTGATACCATATAGTAGTTTCTAAATGAGAAAGGGGATTTAACAACTCCATATCTTTTATTGGCGGCTTTTTTCTCTCCGTTTCGGGTTTTTTCTGCTGAAGTGATCCGGGGGTGCAGGCAACCGTTGTACACGCGGCGCCGATACGGTGCCCGGCCGGGGCGTGCGCTCTCCCGGAGCAGGAGAGATGATCCGCCGGGAGCCATCAGTACGGGAAAATTATATCACCCAGCATCGCTACCGTAACGCCGCCGCACCGGCCATTGGGATGTGCCATGGTGCCGAAGGATCCGCGGGCGTGCCCCTCTGCCGGGAGCCGGGCCTAAAACGAAGGAGGGGGCGTGATACGGGTGTATTCGATTCGATATTGATATATGGTGCGAGGTGTATATGTCCTTGTATAACGCTTGGGGTTTATCCGTATGACTGACCATCCACCCTCGAAAGAGAAGGCTCAAACGTACATCGAGGAGATCCGATCCATCAGCGGTGTGGTTGCCTGTGCTCTTGTATCGCAGGATGGCTTTGTTATGGGCAAGTATTTCCGGGATAACGGGCAGACTCCCTCGCTGTTCGCAGCAATGAGTGCAACGATTTTTGCGTCGGCAGAAGCTGCTGCGAGTGCTGTTCACATCAGTTCCCCCTCGTCGATCGTGGTCACTACGGCGGACGCCACGATTCTGGTCGTATGTGTAGGAAATGAAGCACTCATCACGGCGGTTGTTGAGAAGACCGCGGATCCTGCAGCGGTCAGTGAGCAGCTTGCGACGGTTGCAGCCAGGATTGGGGAGGAACTATAATGTATACGATACTGGTCGTTGATGATAGTCCGATGATCGTCGACGTATTCGTGACGATGCTTGAGCGGGGAGGATATCATCCGATAACGGCGTACAGCGGGGAAGAGGCGTTATCGGTCTTACGGGAGGCCACGCCCGATCTGATTCTGCTCGATATCATGATGGAGCCGATGGACGGGTGGGAGACGCTCGAGAACCTCAAAGGCAATCTTTCGACGAAGCATATCCCCGTTCTGATGCTGACGGCAAAACCCCTGACGCCGGAAGAGGCGAAGGAATACGGGGTATATATTGAAGATTACATACTCAAACCGACGACGCATCACCAGCTCTACGACGCGATAGAGCATGTTCTCCAACGCCGTCACTCCATCACTGCGGATATCGAGCGTGCACGGCAGGCCGGTGTGGATCAGCGGATCATCGACGAGTATGAGCGTCTCAGCAAGAGCGTGGATATCAACAAACGTCTCCTGAAGATCCTCGAGACCACCTACAGCATCAAGGATGCAAAGGTGGGGATGGGTGAGAATATCACGCGTGCCATCAAGAGCATGGCGACCAGTATCAAGCTGCAGGAAGAACGCCTGCACCAGATACGGGGCGAGTTCACCGTCTTTGCAGAGCAGTAACTCCGTTTTTCCTTTTTATTCCCCTTCCGCCCTGTCGGAGCCGAAACGCCGCTCCTGCTTCCCTATGTAGACGATGGCGATCGTCAGGACGAGGATGGCGACGATGGTAAGCGCCACATCGGCTGCCTCTACGGGTTCGACGCCGAATGTCAGGATGCGCCGCACCATGGCGGTCATGGCGGCGATCAGGATGGGGGTGACCTGGAGCCGGTTGGTTTTGAAGTAGAGCGTGACTGTGTCCAGGAGCTCGATGATGATGATGGTGACGAGGAGCGCGTGCAGCACGGCAAGGACGCCGAGCGTGGTGTTCTTCGTTGTGAAGACTTCAAGGATGAGCAGCGCTACATCATAGAGCGATAGTATTGCGAGGATGGACAGCGCGATGGCAATTGCGAGGTAGATCCCCAGCGTCACGTTCGACAGGGCCGAAATAATCGTATTGATATGGTGGTTTTTTATCGCCACAGGATCACTCCTGAATGAGCGTTCTCTGAAGAGTAGAACTCCCGGAATGGCATTAAATATTCCGGTACGTCGGGAAACCGGATTCGGACATAAAGATTTATATGATAATACGGTGAATGATAAGATACGCACCTGAGTAAAGTTTTTATACTTTTCTTGCGTTGTAATAATGCTATGATGGCATACGCGCGGGGCCTATAGCTCAGTTAGGTAGAGCGCCTGGCTTTTAACCAGGTGGTCGGGGGTTCAAATCCCCTTGGGCCCGTTGCCATGGGCGTTGATCTGTGGTTTTTGTATAGGTGATGCATCTGATATGTGACTCTTTCGTCAGCGGGGTATAATGGATGAGCACCTCATTTGACGTAATCAAACACTCGATGGTTCCTGACCATCAAATTATGAGCGAAGAAGAGGTAAAGACGTTACTCTCCACGTATGAGATCTCTTTGGAGCAACTGCCGAAAATCTACCATGACGACCCGGCAGCCAAAGCTATCGGGGGCAATATCGGGGATGTTGTTCGGATAGTCCGTGAGAGCCGGACTGCGGGCAGAGCGGAGTCGTACCGTCTCGTTGTGAAGAGACCGAAGAAATAAATCCTGGCCGGGAGCTGATTCATCTGATAGACAGAAGTGTATTGTCTAGAGCTTATTTTTCGCGGGAACACGTAGCAAGACATCAACTGGATTCTTATAATAATTTTCTCCTGCACAATCTTCAGAAAGTTGTGGACGAGCAGCGCGTCATTGAGACCGACATCGAGACGCGTGGAAAGGGGAGAGAAGCTGTATGGGTCGAACTCGGGACGATCGAGGTGAAAAAGCCGCTCGTCCGGGAGGCGGACGGTTCGCAGTCCGAGCTCTTCCCGAGTGAAGCGCGCCTCCGAAACCTCACGTATGCCGCACCTATCCAGCTCGATATGACGCTTGTCCAGGGTGACGAGCGTCAGGAAGGGATCGTAACCACCATCGGCCAGCTGCCGGTGATGATCGGTTCTGCCGCCTGCAACCTCCATGGAATGACCGACGACGAGCGGACCGAGCAGGGTGAAGACCCGCTCGACCCGGGTGGCTACTTCATCGTCAACGGTACAGAACGGGTCCTGATGACGCTCGAGGACCTCGCATCCAACAAGATCATGACCGAGTTCACCGAGCGCTACAACGAGCGGATCTACGTTGCCAAGGTATTCTCGCAGTACCGGGGTTACCGCGCGCTCGTTATCGTGGAGCGGAACCGCAAAAACCTGCTTGAGGTCTCCTTCCCCTCGGTAGCCGGTCACCTGCGGTTCATCGATCTGATGCGGGCGCTCGGCCTTCCCGGCGACCACGACATCGTCGAGGCCGTCTCTACGGACGAGGAGATCCTTACGTTCATGATGCAGAACCTGGAAGAGAGCGACTGCGATACCGTCGAGGAGGGCGTCATGTACGTCGGCAAGAAACTTGCTCCGAACCAGACGCGCGATTACCAGCGGAAACGTGCGGAGTTTGTCCTTGACAACTACCTGCTGCCGCACCTCAACTATCTGATGCCGATCGGCCTCAAAGAGGAGGATCCCGGCTACCGACAGACGGTTGAAGAGGTCAGGCTCGCAAAGGCGCACTTCCTCGGCCGTATGGCAGAGGCCTGCTTCGATCTCGTCCTCGACCGGCGGCGCATCGACGATAAGGATCACTACTCGAACAAGCGCTTAAAACTCGCCGGCGACCTTATGGAAGACCTTTTCCGTATCTCGCTAAACCGCCTCACGAGGGATGTCAAGTACCAGCTCGAGCGCGCCAGCATGCGGCACCGCGACCTCTCCATAAGCACCGCGGTCCGCGCCGACGTCCTTACCGAGCGCCTGCTCCACCCGCTCGCCACCGGTAACTGGGTGGGCGGCAGGACGGGTGTCTCGCAGCTCCTCGACCGTGTCGATCACATGGCCGTGCTCTCGCACCTGCGCCGTGTAATCTCTCCCCTCTCCCGTTCGCAGCCTCACTTCGAGGCGCGTGATCTGCACCCCACCCAGTGGGGGCGTATCTGTCCGAGCGAGACACCGGAGGGTCCGAACTGTGGTCTCGTAAAGAACTTCGCCCAGATGGTCGAGATCAGCAAGGGCGTTCTGGATGAAGAGGAAGTGAAGAATATTCTGTTTGATTCGGGTGTCATCGCCCTCCGGAGGGAGACCATATGAAGATGTCACGTGTCTTCGTCGACGGCGCACTCATCGGCCTCGTGGAAGACCCGGTTGCCCTCGTTGCGAACATCAGGCGCATGCGCAGGCGCGGTGAGGTCTCGACGGAGATCAACGTCTCGTATAAAGAGTTCAATAACGACGTCATCGTTCACACCGACCGCGGACGGGCTCGCCGCCCGCTGATCGTCGTCGAGAACGGCAAGACGCAGGTCGCCCCCGAAGATATCGAGCGGCTTCGGGCCGGCGAGATAGACTTCAACGACTTTGTGAGGAGAGGCGTCATCGAGTTCATCGATGCCGAGGAGGAGGAAGACCTCTTCATCGCCATCACCGAGGATGTCCTCACTCCCGAGCATACGCACCTTGAGATCGATCCTGCGCTGATCCTCGGTATCGGTGCGGCTCACGTCCCGTTCCCCGAGCACAACGCCAGTCCGCGTGTCACCATGGGTGCCGGAATGGTCAAGCAGGCGCTTGGGTTTGCCGCCGCGAACATGAAGCTCCGGCCCGACACCCGTGGCCACATGCTCCACTACGTCCAAAAGCCCCTCACCTACACGCAGACCTCCGATGTCATCGGTTCCGATGACCGGCCTGCCGGTCAGAACTTCGTCGTGGCGATCATCAGCTACGAGGGGTTCAACATTGAGGATGCGCTCATCATCAACAAGGCCTCGATCGATCGGGGCGTCGGGAGGTCTCACTTCTTCCGCACCTACGACGGCGAAGAGCGCAGGTACCCTGGCGGACAAGTCGACCGGATCGAGATCCCCGACGAAGAGGTCTCGGGTGCGCATGGTACCGAGTACTATGCAAACCTCGACGACGACGGCGTCATCAGCCCCGAGACGGTGGTCCGGGAGAAGGACGTCATCATCGGAAAGACCTCGCCGCCGAGGTTCCTCGAAGAGCCGACGAGTGAACTGATCGCCGTTGAAAAGCGGCGGGATACTTCAGTCACGATGCGGAGCAACGAGCACGGTATCGTCGACACCGTCATCATCACCGAGGGTGAGAACAGTTCGCGTCTCGTGAAGGTGCGCACGCGGGATCTCCGTGTTCCCGAGGTGGGCGACAAGTTCGCATCGAGGCACGGGCAGAAGGGTGTCATCGGGCTCATCCAGCCTCAGGAGGATATGCCCTTCACCGAGTCCGGGATGACGCCCGACCTCGTCATCAACCCCCACGCCGTCCCGAGCCGTATGACGATCGGGCACATGCTCGAGATGCTCGGCGGCAAGGTCGGCAGCCTTGAAGGGCACCGGATCAACGCGACGGCGTTCCGCGGCGAGCGGGAAGCGGCGATGCGGAGCTCCCTCAAGGAACTCGGCTTTTCCCACACCGGGCGCGAAGTGATGTACGACGGTATCACCGGCCGGCGGTTTGCCGCCGATATCTACATCGGCGTTATCTACTACCAGAAACTCTACCACATGGTCTCGAGTAAGATGCACGCCCGTTCGCGCGGTCCGGTGCAGGTGCTCACCCGCCAGCCGACCGAGGGTCGTGCCCGTGAAGGAGGTCTTCGGTTCGGTGAGATGGAGCGTGACGTCATGATTGGTCACGGTGCTGCGATGGCGCTTAAAGAGCGTCTCCTTGACGAGTCCGATAAGGTCTCGGAGTGGGTCTGCGCCAAGTGCGGTATGGTGGCGATGCTTGATCGGAAGCGCAAGATAACCCGCTGCCTTGCCTGCGGTGGCGAGACCGACATCTATCCGGTCGAGATGAGCTATGCGTTCAAGCTGCTGCTTGACGAGATGAAGAGTATGGGCATTGCTCCCCGCCTGCGGCTCGAAGATATGGTATAACGGGGGCGAACTACAGTATGACCAGTCCTAAACGTGTTGGAAAGATCGAATTCGGGCTCCTCTCCCCGAAAGAGATCCGCAAAATGAGTGTCCGGAAGATCATCTGGGCCGATACCTACGACGACGACGGGTTCCCTTATCCGCAGGGGCTCATGGACCTGAATCTCGGTGTTATCGACCCGGGTCTCCGGTGCAAGACCTGCGACCAGAAGGCGGCCGAGTGTCCCGGACACTTCGGGCATATCGAGCTCGCAAAACCTGTCATTCATGTCGGCTACACCCGATTGATCCGGAAGCTTCTCAGGGTGACCTGCCGGAGCTGTGCGCGCCTTCTGCTCACCCCTGAAGAGGTGGGAAAGGTCACCGGTTCCGAAGAGGGCGAGATCGGTTCCGAGTTCGTCTCCGAGAAGGATATCAAGAAGGAGCGCACCTGCCCGCACTGCGGCGAGCAGCAGCTCAAGATCAACTTTGAAAAACCCACCACCTTCTCCGAACTCTGGGTGGAGGACGGGAAAAAGTTCGAGCATAAACTGACGCCTGCCGATATCCGGTCACGCCTCGAGCGGATTCCGGATGACGATCTGCGGGCGCTCGGTGTCAACCCCACGGTTGCCCGCCCCGAGTGGACGATCCTGACCGTTCTTCCCGTTCCGCCGGTCACGATGCGGCCGTCGATCATCCTTGAGAACGGCCAGCGGTCCGAGGACGATCTGACGCACAAGCTCGTGGATATCATCCGTATCAACCAGCGGTTCAAGGAGAACCAGGATGCAGGCGCTCCCCAGCTGATCATCGAGGATCTCTGGGAACTCCTGCAGTACCACGTCACCACCTACCTTGATAACGAGGTGGCGGGCTGTCCGCCTGCGCGCCACAGGAGCGGAAGGCCTCTAAAGACCCTCTCACAACGTCTCAAGGGGAAAGAAGGCCGTTTCCGTGGTTCGCTCTCCGGTAAGCGTGTGAACTTCTCCGCTCGTACGGTCATCTCTCCCGACCCAAACCTCTCTATCGGTGAGGTTGGTATCCCGCTTGCGATCGTGAACGAGATGACCGTTCCGGTGCGGGTGACCTCCTACAACATCGAGGAGGTCAGGCAGTACGTCTTAAACGGTGAGGAGCGGAAGACGATCAAGGCTCCCTGCGGCGCGAACTATGTGATCCGGCCGGACAACCGGAGAATGCGCCTCTCAGAGTCGAACCGGGAGACCGTGGCCGAGATGATCGAGCCCGGTTGGACGGTGGAACGCCAGCTCAGGAGCGGCGATATCGTCCTCTTCAACCGGCAGCCCTCGCTGCACCGGATGAGTATCATGGCGCACCGGATCGTCGTCATGGATGGGAAGACGTTCCGGCTGAACCCGGCCGTCTGTCCTCCCTACAACGCCGACTTTGACGGTGATGAGATGAATCTCCACATCCCGCAGACCGAGGAGGCACGCGCGGAGGCGGAGATCCTGGTCTCGGTGCAGGCGAACATCCTCTCGCCGAGAACCGGAGGGCCGATCATCGGGGGTATCCACGATCACATCTCCGGTATCTTCCTCTTAACCCACGAGACGCGCTGGTTTGCGAAAGAAGAGATGCTCTACTTATTAAAGCACGTCCCGATCGAGCATCTCCCTCCTTCCGACAAGGAGATAGACGGAAAGCCGTACTGGACGAACAAGCAGGTATTCTCGGCTATCCTTCCGGACGGCCTGAACATGGTCTTTAAGGCGACGAGCTGCCAGCACTGCGAGACCTGCCGGCGCGAGGTCTGCGACCGTGACGCGTACGTCAGGATCATCGACGGTCAGCTCGTCTCCGGAACCATCGACAAGAAGGCGATCGGTGCCTTCGACGGTCAGATTCTGCACCGTATCATCCGCCAGTACGGCCTTAAGCGGGGAGCGCAGTTCATCGACGACGTGACGAAGCTTTCGATCCGCGGTATCATGATCGAAGGGTTCAGTTTCGGTATCGACGACGAAGACCTGACCAAGACGGAATACGGTCAGATCGACGAGGTGCTGAAGAACGCGCTCCTCGATGTCGAGCGGCGGATCAAGATCTACAACGAAGGCCAGCTTGAGCCCATGCCGGGGCGGACGCTCGACGAGACGCTCGAGATGCAGATCATGCAGGTGCTCGGCAAAGCCCGTGACCGTACGGGTGAGATTGCCGGAAGGCACCTCGGCCTTGGGAACAGCGCCGTCGTGATGGCCGTCTCCGGTGCTCGTGGCTCCATGCTGAACCTGACCCAGATGGCAGGCTGTCTCGGGCAGCAGTCGGTGCGTGGCGAACGGATTGTGCGTGGCTACGAGGAGCGGACGCTGCCGCACTTCAAGCGGGGCGACCGTGGTGCGGGCGCTCACGGGTTCATCGCCAACAGTTACAAGAGCGGCCTATCCCCGACCGAGTTCTTCTTCCACGCTATCGGTGGTCGTGAAGGTCTTGTGGATACGGCCGTCCGAACGTCGCAGAGTGGTTACCTGCAGCGCCGTATGGTCAATGCCCTGCAGGATCTGAAGGTGGCCTACGACGGTACCGTCAGGACAACCGGCGGCAGAATCATCCAGTTCAAGTACGGCGAAGACGGTACCGACCCGTCGCGCAGCAGCAGCGGCGACCCGGTCGACGTGAAAGGTATTGTGGAGAGCGTGCTCAAGGAGGAAGTCTGATGAACGGGGATATGGAGAGACGTATTGACGAGGCCGATCTGCCCGTCAAGACGAAAGAAGATTTAAAAAAGAGCCTTATAGGCAAAGATGTCTCCGAAGAGCAGTTCACCTGGATCCTCGAGATGGTCTTCGCAGAGTACCGGAAGACCAGGATCGAGCCCTGCGAGGCAGTGGGAGTCATTGCCGCCCAGTCGATCGGCGAGCCCGGAACGCAGATGACGATGCGTACGTTCCACTATGCGGGTGTGGCTGAGATCAACGTTACGCTCGGGCTTCCCCGTCTCATCGAGATCATGGATGCCCGGCGTGAGCCGAGCACCCCGACGATGGCAGTATACCTTCTGGAAGACTGGGCGTTCAACCGTGACCGTGCGAGGGAGGTCAGCTGGCAGATCGAGGCTGCCCCGCTCCACGAGTTCGGCGACATCACCATCGACATGGAGAACATGCAGGTGCTCGTGCAGCTGAACAAGCAGGTCTGTGACCGGCGGAAGATCAGCGTCGAGGAGATCATCGAGACGGCACCGCGGAAGATCCGGGAACGCCGCCACTTCCGCGACTTCGAGAGCGAAGGCGATGCCAAGAAGGCGTTGATCACGTTCCTCCCGAAGAACCGGGAGAGCTACCAGAACCTTTTCCAGCTCGCCGAGCACGTCCGGATCGTCATCGTTCAGGGTATCGACGACATCGAGCGTGTGGTCGTCCGAAAGGAAGAAGGAGAGTATATCCTTTATACTGAAGGCTCCACCCTAAAAGATGTCTTTCAGGTTGAGGGAGTCGACACCGCCCGAACCCGAAGCAACAACATCAGCGAGATCGCCGACGTGCTCGGTATCGAGGCCGGCAGGAACGCAATCATCCAGGAAGCGCTGAGCACCCTGAACGAACAGGGTATCGGCGTCGATGTCCGTCACATCATGCTTGTGGCCGACATGATGTGCATGGAAGGGGAAGTGAAGCAGATCGGTCGCCACGGAATTGCCGGCGAGAAGGAGAGCGTTCTTTCACGAGCGGCATTCGAGGTGACGGTCAATCACCTGCTGGATGCGGCGATCGCAAACGAGGTGGACGAGCTGAACGGCGTGACCGAGAACGTCATCGTTGGTCAGCCCATCCAGCTCGGAACCGGTGATGTAAAACTCATTGCAAGGCCTGTAAATCTGTAAAACGAGGAGAATCGTAAATGGACTTTAATACTTCATTGCGCAAAGCTGTCAAAACAGGAAATGTGCTCCTTGGTCAGAACAAGACCAAAGACTGCATCCAGGAAGGCAAGGCCAAGCTTGTTGTCGTGGCCGAAAACTGCCCTGGAAACTTTAAAACCTTCATCAACGAACAGGATGAAACCCCCGTCTATGTCTATAGCGGGTCAAGCGTTCAACTCGGTAAAGCATGTGGTATGCCCTTTGTCGTCAGCGCGCTCGCAGTCATCGAGCCGGGAGAATCCGACATCCTGAATATCAAGAGAGTGTGACATGGCACAGGTTGTACTGACTGAAGAGTGCATGCGTCTCATCTCACAGTTCGAGAGCCTCACCGGAGCGGGGAGCCGTGACTGTATTGTGGACGACCGCAACGAACGCATCATCTTTGTGATCAACCCCGGTGATATGGGTCTTGCTATCGGAAAGAGCGGTGCGAGCATCAAGAAAGCCTCCGAAGCGATGGGGAAGCGGATCGAGGTTGTCGAGTACGCAAGCGATCCCGGACAGTTCCTGAAGAACTGCTTCCTCCCTGCGCAGGTTACCGGCATTGATTTCGACGAGGGCGATGAGGACGGCGAGTGCATCGCCATCGTCGATGTAAGGGATGAAGACCGTGGTCTTGCCATCGGCAAGGCCGGGAAGAATATCTTCAAGGCGAAGATTCTTGCCCAGCGGCAGCATGACATCGGTGATGTGCAGCTCGCCCAGAACGGCGATTCCTGATCTTATCATCTTTTTTTCTCTGTTGGCTTCCACCCAATGGAGGCGCCTGTTTTCTGACAGACCGATAGGTTCCGGGGCGGGGTTATCTTCCCCTGGTAGTATATTCCGGATCGTATACTGGGTAAATTATTTATATCTTGATATGCTTCATCTGCATTCGATGCAGGCAGGGAGTGCATCTGGTATTTCATCTGTTCTCCGGGAGTAGTTCCACCGTTTCACTGAAGCACCCTGCCGATCGGATATGGGATTGCATATGCTCAAACTGTTTGCGGTACTATCGGCATTTCTTGTGATATCCGGGATGACGGTCGCCCTGGGTGAGACCTTGCCGGCAGAAGAAGCGGGGATATGCCCGCTCTCCGGTGCCGTCGGCGTTCTTTGCCTGCACCTTCCTTCCTGCATGGTTCTGCAGGCAACTTCCCTTTTGACCGATGCCCTCACGGCGACTGATGATGACGATCTGGCTGAGAAGGATGCTGAAGATGGCGGTGATGACGGAGAAGACGAAGATGACGAAGACAACGAGGACGACACAGGGGATTGGGATGATGAAGATACCGGTATCGGGCGTGACGTTCCCCGGTCGCCCGGGCGTTCCGATGAGATCCATGCACGAAAGCCGCAGAAGCCGGAGCAGGACACACCTCCACCGACCGAGTGGCCGACGCCGGAATCCACTCCTTCTCAGGATCCGTCTCCTTCCGCGACGCCGACCCCGGAGCCCACGGCTTCTGTACCCGTCACAGAGCCTTCCCTCCCTCCGACGACTACGGCAACCCCGGATACGCCGCTGACGCAGCCTCCCACGACAACGCTCCCGACGCAGACTCCGACGGAGAGGCCGACGATGGAACCTACTGAAGCAGCGACGACGGTTCCGATGATTACGCCGACAGAAACCCCTACAGCGACCCCTACAGCGACCCCTACAGCGACCCCTACAGCGACCCCTACAGCGACCCCTACAGCGACCCCGACAAAGACTCCCGCTCCTCCGGTGGACACACCGACGGAAGCAGCCACCACGCCTGCAACGACTGTTCCGACGACAAAACCGACGGAGACGTTCACCCCGGCTCCTACGAGCACTCCGGGAGAAGAGATGACACCGACAGATATTCCTACGCCTCTCCCGGAAGGGACACCCGATCCGGAGGCCGTCGTTGGTGATGTCCCGGAGCCGGTTCAGTCGTCGTCCGGCGGGGGCGGTTCCATTGTCCGGAGTTCGCAGCCTTCTCTCACCGCAACACCGGGCACGCCCTCCGGTCAGCACCCCGCGGTCAGGGATGTGCCTGATCTTGCGACGCCTGCCCCGACTCTGGTCACCCGGCCGGGAGCAGATCAGGATCTCCTCCGCATCACGGGCATCGGGATCTACGAGTCGAATACGCCGGATACGGTGGCAATAACCGCCAACGGCACGAAGGTGGGATATCTTGCCCGTCTAATCGACGACGCTATGAGGGCTCCGGGGCATCAGCCGCGGGTGGCGTTTGAAGAGAGGACGTTCACCGTATCGGTGACGCTCGAGGCGAGGAACGTATCGTTCTCGGAGAGTACCCCGGTATACGTTGTCCTTATCCCCCCGGCGGAAGAGACCGGGATCTATCGGATAACCCGGACAGCAGCACCCGGGATTCTCGCGGCGGGCGAACGGAACGCCTGGCGTTTCTCTGTCACACCGCTCTCCGCGAGGCTGACGCTTGAGAACCTGACGTCTACCGAGACGGCGGGGATCACCAACCTGACCGGATACCCCGATCTCTTCACTTTCCGGGTAGTTGCTTTTACCGATGCATACGACGGTGTCGCGACCGCCGTATCTGATCCGGTCATCTCAGTCAGGCCGGCGGCGGCAGGTGCCGCGACCGTTCTCCTTCCTGACTACTACAGCCAGATGGAGGTCGGGACGACCCCGGTACTACAGGCATCCGAGACGCTGAACGCGGCCTGGCTGCGGGGGGTTGGTGAAGACGAGATACTGAACGTATCAGGTACGCGCCTTGCCGTGATACAAAGCCTCGGAAGAGAAGATCTGGAGTCCATCTATCTCGCTGAGTCGCCCGCACCGGCGATCCGGGAGGTCGGTATATCGCCCTTCGACACCATCGTTGCCGCTCTTGCAGGCACGGTGGCGTGGCTCCAGAGCACCTTCCACGCTCTCTTTGGCTGAATGCGGGGATGCCGGTATACCCGGCTTCACCCGGTTCTGAAGAGTTCCCAGACTTTCAGGAGCCCGAAACATCCGGTCAGCATCATGTCTCCGTAGGGTGCGGCCTGGTAGGCATCCGGGAGGAGGCGCTGGCGGTTCGGGCCGGTAGCGGCGATTATATCGGTGAGGAGCGGTTCTCTGACTGCTGCTCCGTGCCCGCCGTCCTCGAATATCTCTTCATTCGTCAGGAGGCCGTTCGCCAGCCTCCATAGGTAGTGCTGCAGTTTATGCGGGTCGAGTGATGCGGTGTGGTGCTCGAAGAAGCCGTAGATCTCATCGCCCTTCAGGGTGCAGCAGAGGGTGTGGCCGTTGCCGACGTTCACCAGGATGATGCCCTCGTCGTCTGCCCGGGCACGCACCCACGGGTCCTCGAGTGCTCCGATCAGGGCGACAGGGCCGGTATCGGTCACAAGGGCTCCCGGCACCTGTCTCCGGATCGCCGCCATTCTGGTCATATCGGGCGACGGTGTTTCCTCAACGAGGGAGGAGAGCCGCCAGCCGCCTGCGTCGAGCCGTTCACGGAGCAGCTCGAACCGTCGAAGCCGGTTGCTCCGGTGCGGCGAGTAGCCGTGGTCCTGGACGGCCACCGCGAGCCTTTCCGGGTACGTCACTGCAAACATCCCGAACGTCGCCCGGAGTTCTTCTGCCATGTAGTCGGTCAAAGATATCGGAACGGCGTCGGAGGGACGGCTGTGAACAATCCGGACGCCGAGCGATCTGACACGGGCAGGATCGTCGTAGATGGTCGCCGCCGCCTCGGGGGTTGCGTAGACGGCAAGCCCTGCCGCGAGGTGCTCGCACACCGCCGCCACGTTCGCTCCGCCGCCCATCAGGTGTCCCTCGAGGAAAACCGCTTCTCCGCGACGACGTGCCTGCCGGATCGCCTCCGCGACCACGACGGTCGGGGACGGGAGCACGAGTTTGATGCTGTTTTCTAGGGGTTGACCGGGCTCGTATACCAGAATGTCCTGTGTGCCCCTGCCGATGTCGATGGCAAGGAGGGGAGTATCGATCTCGTTCATGGTCTTCATCCGCATCCCCGGCACTGCTGCCCGCTCCTGCCGGGGTGATACTCATCCTCGTCCGGCCTGCCAGAAGAACCTATCGAAAAAAGTGCGGTGGTGGTGTTATGCGTTCGATCTGTTATCTGCCGCCGAAAAATCGGTATGTGCTTCGGTTGCCGCGCTCTCCCGCCGATACTCCTGGAACTCCTTGAGAGAGACGGTCAGATCCCTGGTGAAGGCGAAGTAGCCTATCTGGGTCGTGCGGCAGAGGTTCATCGCCATCTCCATCAGGCCTCTTGGGTCGGGGCGTGCTTCTCCAAGCCAGATGTGGAAGATATTGCCGCCGTCGACGATCGGGAAGAAGACGTGTTCGATCTCCATCCGTTTGGTGAGCGGGACGGGAGCTGCGGGGGTGACGTGAGTGCCGTTCGTGTAGTAGATGGGGAGGTCAAGTGTCGTGCCGAGCATCTCGAGCGCCTGCTCGGCGTCGCCCTTGATGACCTTGAGCGCGTGGTCGCGGAACCGCTCGTCCAGAAGATCTGCAACGGCGAACCGCTGTCCGGTCGTCTCGGCGGGTGTCCGCGCGAGGGCGATGGTCATGCCGTGACGCTCCGAGAGTTCGCGTGCGTACATTTCGAGCTCGGTCATTGCCCGGATGGCAAGCCTGAAGGCGTCCCTCGACTCGTGGAGCTGAGAGCCGGTGAAGTGCTGCACCATCTCGTTGACGCCGACAACTCCGATGGTGTAGACGAGCCCCTCGAGATCGACGGCAACCGCACCGCGCTCTCCGGTGTTCGGGTCTTTCGGGCGCTGCATGGCGAAGGGCATCCGGCCATTCGTCCGGATCAGCGACATCCACCGCCGCTTTATACGGTAGAGCTCGACGGCGGTGTCCATGAGCGCTTTGAGCTCGGCAAAGAGCCGATCCTGATCGCCTTCCGCCTTGTACGCCGCTCGCGGGCAGTTGATGGACATGACCTGCCAGGAGCCCATGGAGAAGTGCTTGCCGTCTCTGAAATAGAGTTTGTCCTCAAACTGGTCGTCCTTCTCGGCGACGGAGGAGAACTGGTAAGCGCAACATTGGTAGCACGATATTCCTTCCCCGGCGCCCCGGTAGGCGGGGATCTGGTTATCGTAGTAGGGCGTTCCGAACTTGGAGGCGAGCTCGAAGGTCATCAGGTAGAGGTCGCGATAGGTGGGGATATCGGGGTGGTCGCGGTTGAACTCCTCGTCTTCGGTCATGAAGTCTGGCTCGATGCTGATCTCGGGTTTCGGGAAACTGAAGGGTTTGCCCCAGTAGTCCCCTTCGAGCATCACTTCCATCAGCGCCTTGAAGAGAAGCCTTACCTCTCGCTCGAGTTCCCCGTAGGTGCGCAGGGGTGCCTGCGTACCGTTCCAGACGAGCCCCCGGTAGACGACGGGCTTGTCCTTCCAGAGGGTGGGCACGCCGGGCGAGAGCTGCACCGAGGAGAAGACAACCTGGCCGCCCCGCGCCACCATCATCTGTGTCATCTCGTAGACGAACATCTGCATGAGCTGCTTGATCTCCCCGTAGGACATCCCCTCGAAGAAGGGGGCCATGAAGGTGAGGAAGTTATAGTAGCCCTGGCCGCCGGCAAAGTTTGTCTGTGCCGAACCGAGCGCCTTGACTGCGTGGAGCACCGCTACTTCGGCGCGTTTCGCGGGCCCGGCGACCGACGCCTTCGTTCCGTTGCCGTCGGGCATCAGGCCGTAATAGAAGAAGTAACGGAGGTCCCAATCCTGGCAGAATGGCCTTGTCCCGAAATATTCCAGGTCGTGGATGTGGAGGTTGCCGCAGAGATGGTGATCGGCAAGGTGGGGGGGGAGCTGCAGGAGGTACTGCTCCTTGCTGATCTTGTCCGCCTTCTTTTTGTGCGAGGTCTCTGCGTTCTCCTGGAGGTTGGCGTTGTCTTTCGCCTCAAAGCCCCGCCCGACGTCGATGAGGTGGGCGTCGAAGACCGGAGTGCCGACGCGGGTGCAGACGTTCCGGTACTGCGTCATCCCTCGCTCGAGCAGGGTCATGTTGACGATCTCGCGGATGAGGGGGCCGGAGAGAGACTCAAGGCCGAGCATCTGGATCTTCTTCTCGACCCTCCGCGCCACGTCTTCGGCGATCTCGTCCGTCGCCCCTCCGCCGTCGTAAAAGACCTCGACGAGCTTCGTTTCCTCGAGTACCTGCCGGATGATCCGTTTCCTGTCCCACTCGAGGAGGTAGCCGCGGGACGTGCGGACCTTCGGGAAGACGGGGATGAAGTCGCCGGCGAGTGTCGTCTGGGTGGTCCTGCGGGTCACCCTCACGCCTCCGCAATCAGGTCAGCCACCATGTCTTCCTGAAACACTCCTCCCGGAAAGAGATCCTGCGACGTGTAAAATGAGGTGTCCTTCTGGAGGACTGGTGCTTCCTGAACGAATACGCCGTTTATCCGAAGTTCGGTCAGTGCTTCGGCGGACGCCAGATCCTGCTCGATGTAGCGTGCTCCTCGTTCCGCCAGAAATTCCTTTAAAATCTCGCAATTTGGACAGAAATCAAGTGTATAAACAATAAACTGCGATGTATCTGGTATAATGACACCCCCGAATAGATGGATGATCATTCGTCGCTTGCCGTAAAAATGGTTCCCATTTTAGAGTAGAATGGGTCTCCGGTCGGAAGGCGGCGTTGTGTTTGTCCCCCCGCAGATCTGGTGCCGGTTCCTCTAAAATCCCCGGGACGCCGGAGATGAGCGATCAGCATTTGTAGGTGGATGCGAAAGATAGTACGATACTATGGTCAGGTCATTTGTCGCGATCGATCTCTCTGAAGAGGTCCGTCGGAAGATACGGGAGTCGCAGGACCTGCTCGAGAGATGCGATGCCCGGCTCAGCATCGTCGCTCCTGCCAATATCCATATCACCCTCAAATTCCTCGGAGAGATAGAGCCCTCCGCGATAGGGCCGATCCTCGAGGCGCTCGAATCCGTCCGCGGCGAGGCGTTCGAGGTGACGATCGGCCGTGCCGTCTGCAACCCGCCGTCACGGCCGCGGGTGATCTGGTGCGGTATAGAGGACACAGGTGGGTGTGCAGCCCTGAACCGCCAGATTGAAGCCCTCCTTGAGCCGCTTGGATTCGAGCGGGAACGGCGGGCGTTCACCCCTCATGCGACCCTTGCGCGAGTGAAGCGGTTCGATCCGTCTCTTCTCCGGCAGGTCGAGTCGCTTCCGGAGATCCCGATCGGATCGTGCGAGGTCAGGTCTATCAAACTCAAGAAGAGCACCCTCACCCCTCGCGGGTCTCTCTATGAAGACCTCGGGGAGGTTCTGCTGTGAGCCGGTGCTCCTGCGAGGAGGATGCGCTCCATCGGATCAGGCCGACTCCGGAGGAGCGTACCTATGTCAGAACCATCGGTAGCCACCTGATCGAGGCGGTGGAGAAGACCGGCCTTGCCAGGGCGATGATGGTCGGGTCGGTCGCCCGTGACACGTTCATCCGGGGTGACCGCGATCTCGATGTCTTCATGCTCTTCGACCCGTCGATCTCACGGGAAGAACTCGAGGAGAAGGGGCTTGCTCTCGCACGCACGGTGGCCGAAGCGTTCGGGGCGTCGTGTCGGGAGAAGTATGCCGAACATCCGTATATCAACGCCACGATCGACGCGCTCGACGTCGACCTGGTGCCCTGCTACGCCGTTCTGCGTGCCACGGAGATCAAAAGCGCCGTCGACCGGACACCGTTTCACACCCGGTATATCCTGCAGCATATCGGCGATCTCGGCGACGAAGTCCTCCTCCTCAAGCAGTTTACCAAGACTGGTGGGGTCTACGGTTCCGACCACATGACCGAAGGGTTCTCCGGATATCTCTGCGAACTCTTAGTGATCTACTACGGCGGGTTTAGGGGAGTTCTGGAGGCGGCCGCCGGATGGAGGCCCGGCGTCGTCATCGATATCGAAGGCCACGGCAGCAGGGCATTCGAAGAGCCTCTCGTCGTCGTCGATCCGGTCGATCCCGAGCGGAACGTCGCCGCCGCTCTCTCCCTTACCCGTATGAGCGAGTTTGTGGAGCTTGCACGTGGGTATCTCGCCACTCCCTCCGAGGCGTTCTTCATCCCGCCGCCTTCTTGTCCGTTCACCGAAGATGCGTTCCGCCGCACTATCGATGGGCGGGGGGCAAAACTCATCTCCCTGACATTTGCGACCCCGCCCTATACGGCCGATACGGTCGTTCCGCAGCTCCGGAAGTCCGCCGAGTCCGTCCGGGAACTCCTGGAACGGAGCGAGTTTCCGGTAAACCGGTTCGATGTCTGCATGCAGGAGGAGCGGAGTATGCTCCTCTTCGAACTCATGACGGATACGCTACCTGCGGTGCGCCGCCACCTCGGCCCGCCGGTCTGGTCAGAAGGAAACGCCCGCAAGTTTGTCGGAAAGTACGTCGATGCGGATCTCTTCTCCGGGCCGTTTATCGAGGACGGGCGATATTATGTCGAAATTCCCCGGCAGTATCGGGAGGCTGCCCTCCTGCTTCGCTCCCGCTCGCTCCTCGATGTTGCCCTCGGCAGGCACGTCAGGAAGTCCATGAAAGAGGGCTGGGAGGTGCGGGAAGGCCGGGCATGCTGGGACGAGTCATTCGCCTCTTTCCTCGGTGAATTCTTCCGGCACGAATCACCGCTCGTCCGGGTCCTGCGGCATCGGCAGGAATAGGGATGCGCTGCTGTGCTGGATGCTAAAAAATATGCGGGATGCCGTCCGCGGCAGCCCGCCATGATGTATCCTGGTTGGAGGAAGAGAGGGGAGGTTGGTACCAGGGATTGTACTGTGGATGCTTCCTGTCCCTTATATTGCCGTATCGCCCCGCTCTTTTGTCCGTACCCGGATGACATCGTCGATCGTCGTTACGAATATCTTGCCGTCCCCGATCTGGCCTGTGGCCGCACTGGTTGCGATGATATCGATGATCTTCTCGGCATCAACGTCGGCAGCGACGATCTCAATCTTCGTCTTCGGGATCATATCGACAACGTACTCGGCACCCCGCCACTGCTGGGTGATGCCTTTCTGCCGTCCGCGGCCCTTCACCTCGGTGACGGTCATGGAGTCGAATCCTGCAGTCTCGAGGGCGTGCTTGACGTCCTCAAACTTCATTGTCCTGATGATTGCTTCGATCTTTTTCATACTTTCTCACCGTCCACGGTGGGTTCGGTTGCTATGAAGTTCGGGTAGGCGCTGACACCGTGCTCGCCGATGTCGAGCCCCTGCAGTTCTTCGGCGGCGGATACCCGGATCCCGACCGTGTACTTGAGGGCGGCGAACAGGGCGAGACCGAGGCCGAATGCCCAGACAAAGTTCACGGCCATGCTGATCGCCTGTGCGGCGAAGAACCCGGCGTTGCCGTAAAGCAGCCCGGTCACGAGCGGCCCGTCGGTTACGTACACGCCGTAGGTGCCGTCGGCGAAGATCCCGAGCGCGAGCAGGCCCCAGGCGCCGTTGAACCCGTGCACCGAGACCGCACCCACCGGATCGTCGATGTGAAGCACCCAGTCCAGGAGCCAGACGCCGAGATAGATGATGATACCGGCGACGATTCCGATGAAGACGGCCGCGGTCGGGTTTACCCAGGCACATCCTGCGGTAATGGCTACGAGGCCGCCGAGCACGCCGTTCCCGGTCATACTTACATCAGGCTTACCGTACCGCCACCAGGTAATGAGCATTGTGGTTATTGCTCCCGCGGCAGAGGCAAGGACGGTGTTTGCAGCGATGATGGAGATGCGGAGTTCCGTTGCGGCGAGGGTGCTGCCTGCGTTGAACCCGAACCAGCCGAACCAGAGGATGAAGACGCCGAGAGCCGCGAGCGTGAGGGCATGCCCCGGTATCGCGACGGGTGTCCCGTCTCTTCGGTACTTCCCTATCCGGGGTCCGAGCATCAGGGCGCCTGCAAGGCCGACGAAACCGCCGATAGCATGGACGACACCGGAACCGGCGAAGTCGAGCGCCCCGTAGCCGCCGCCGAGACCGACCATGAACTCGCTCGCGTTCAGCCACCCCCCGCCCCAGAGCCAGTGCCCGTAGATCGGGTAGATCAGCGCGGTGATGGCAATGCTTGCGATCAGGTAGGTGGAGAACTTCGTCCGCTCGGCAACCGCTCCCGAGACAATGGTCGCAGCCGTTGCGGCGAAGACCATCTGGAAGAACCAGAGCTCCATCGTGGAGACATCGTAGCCGTTCCCGAGCAGGAAGAACCCGTCAAGACCGACGAGCAGCCCAGTTATCCCGGAGGCGGTGCCGAACATCAGGGCGAACCCGACAGCCCAGTAACTGAGCGCACCGAGCGAGAAGTCCGCGAGGTTCTTCATCATGATGTTGACGGCGTTTTTTGCTCTTGTGAGGCCCGTCTCTACCATGGCAAACCCTGCCTGCATGAACATCACGAGGAATCCGCAGATCAGGGTCCACACGAAGTTGACCGGCGCGAACGAGTCTTCTTCCAGTGTCGCGGCACCGGAAGGGTCTGCCGCAACTGCCGGAACCGCCAGCAGGGCGAGCAGACAGATGACGAGTGTCAGTTGGAATCTGGATAAACCTGTCATGGTAATCACCTGCGTGCAGGTAGAAGTACGTTTCCTTCCAACGTTTAAAAACATATTCATTTATTCGTACGTGCACAGCTGGCTTGGGGGTAGGGTGGTTGGAAAAAAGGATGAGGGGAGAATCAGGGAGCTCGTGCGGCCTTCTGCCCGGCAAGCCGCTCGATGATCTTCTGGTTGATCTCGTCTCCGGTGATAAGCCTGCCAGCCCTGACCGCGCTATCGACGAATCCGCGACCGGTATCGCTCCTGACAATCAGGGTGGTGAACCCGTCCGGCGAACCGATAGCTCCCGCTGAGATATCAGCATCGACGGCGGTGAGATCGGTGCAGACCCGGCATCCCGGCCGCACGCACGCTTCCAGTTCGTCGAGAGGGATCGAGGTGGTCGAACCGTCTTCGAGGAGAATATCGAGTTTTCCCTTCACGTCGAGGCGCCGGATCTGCCAGGGCTCGATCCGGTGCTCATGCCGGAGTTTTCCTTCCATGAGCTTCTCGTAATCGAAGGTCTCCGTGCAGAAAAGGCCGATGACGAGGCGTATCGATCTGCCGAACGGCCTTAAGAGATCGTGCTCGCTCTCGCGTAGCGCCTTCGTCGCCCGCACCACGCAGGGGACGCCCACGATAGCGATCCTCCGGTATTTCCGGTTGATCGCCGCCTCTTTCAGCGAGGCCAGGAGCGGCACCCACCAGGAGTAGCGGCTGCCGGCGTGATGAATGAGGGCGTCCGATGAGGTGATGACGGCCGAGGAGGGCCTGAGCGTCCAGCGGTCTTCCGTAACCGTGACCACGGCGTCGATAAGCCCCTGTTCGAGGGCGTTTGTCAGGATAGCGGTCACCGCGCCGCCGCTCTGCTTCCTCTCCACGTCAAATGTCGACTGTGCCGAGACGATCCCGGTATACGAACCGAGCGGCGTCTCCGGCCGGAACAGGGTGGTGCGGGGACAGACTTCGTAGCAGGCCCCGCAGGGAACGCCATCGATCACCGCCTTGCAGTATCCGGAATTGATCGGAGCACGGGTGTCTCCTGCCGGAAAGTGGAGCGCGTCCGCCGGGCAGACTGCGACGCAGGCGCCGCACCCGGAACAGGTCTCCTTCAACCAGACCTCCGTCTCCAGGTCTTTGAATGTCTTCTTCTCCATGCTGATCTACTCCCACGTGTACTTGCCTGCAAACGGCCGTGCGCTCGCCGGGACGATCCGGGTGAACTCTGCGTTGAGGAGTTCTGCCGGATCGAGGTCGAACGCCCCGGCAAACTCACGGATCACCGGGGCGATCCGCTGCCGGTCATCTTCGGTGAGGGGCAGTTTCTTTGCTCCGACACCAAGGCGACTCCCATCGACGTCGCCGCGAATGACGATCTCCCCGCCGTGGATTCCGCTCCCGACGCCGCGCCCGAAATATTCGCTCCCATCCATGCCGAGCACGATGAGGAGCCCTCCTGCCATGTATTCGCCGAGGAACGACTGTGCGTTCCCGCCGACGACAAGAATGGGGCGCTTATCGTCGTACTGCTTCATGTGAATGCCGCCGCGGTAGCCGATATTGCCCCGCACGAAGACCGTACCGCCGCGCATGCTGTGGGCGACTGCATCGCCGGCGCTGCCGTGGATGATCACCTTCCCCGCATTCATGGTGTTGCCGGGCGCATGGTCGGCATTCCCGTGGACGATGCAGGTCGGGCCGCTCATGAACATGCAGAGGTCGCCTCCGGGGACGCCGTTAACGACGATCGTGGCATCCCCCCGGAGGCCGTTTCCGATGAACCGCTGCCCGAGGACGTTATCAATGATAATCTCCCCGGCACCGTCGGCGACCGCCTGCCGGATCTTCTTGTTGAGAGGGGTGTAGTGCATCCCTTTAGCATCGATGGTGACCGTTTTTCCCATCTGGTTCACGCTCCCACCTGTTTGACGTCGAGTACGCTCATCAGGCTCTCGTCGAGCATGTAGCCCCGAAGGCGGTCGCGGTTTCCACGCAGGCTTTCGATGCTGTTGATGCCGGCAGCGCCCATCAGCTCGGCGAGTTCGAGCGTCCATGCATTTATCAGGTTGGCCACCTGCTTCGATGCGACGTCGGGGTCGAGACGATCCACGAGGTTCTGCTGCTGGGTGGCGATCCCCCATGGGCAGAGGTTGCGGTAGCAGCTGCCGCAGACGCGGCACCCCATCGCAACGAGGGCGGCGGTGCCGATATAGACGGCGTCCGCCCCGAGGGCGATTGCTTTCGCGACGTCGGCGCTCTCCCTGATGCCGCCGCTCGCTATGATCGATACCTCGTTCCTGATCCCCTGGCCGCGCAGCTTCGCATCCACGCTCGCGACCGCCGCCTCGATGGGGATGCCGACGTGGTCTCTGAAGACGCGTGGCGCCGCCCCCGTTCCTCCCTTGAAGCCGTCAAGAACGATGGCGTCGGCACCCGACCGTGCGATGCCCGCGGCGATCGCGGCCGCGTTATGGACAGCGGCAATCTTGACGAAGACCGGTTTTTTCCACTCGGTCGCCTCTTTTAAGCTCCTGACGAGCTGGGCGAGGTCTTCGATACTGTAGATGTCGTGGTGGGGAGCAGGGCTGATAGCGTCGCTCCCGAGCGGTATCATCCGGGTGCAGGAGACGTCGAGGCAGACCTTCTCCCCCGGGAGGTGTCCGCCGATACCTGGCTTCGCGCCCTGACCGATCTTGATCTCGATGGCGGACCCGCGCTCGAGGTAGTCGATATCGACACCGAACCGGCCGGACGCTATCTGGACGATCATATGATTCTGGTAGGGATAGAGCCGTTCGTGCAGTCCTCCCTCACCCGTACCCATGAAGGTACCGGTCTCTGCGACCGCCCGGGCCATCGAGAGCTGGGCGTTCAGGCTTATTGCACCGTAGCTCATATGCCCGATCATGATCGGCGTCTCGGCCTGGAGATTCGGGACGAGCTCGGTGACGAGTTCGACGTCGCCGTTCTCCTTCTTCTTCACCTCGATCCGCGACGGTTTCTTGCCGAGGTAGGTGCGCACCTCCATCGGCTCACGGAGCGGATCGATGCTCGGATTCGTGACCTGGCAGGCGTCGAGCACCAGGCGGTCGAAGATGATGGGATAGTCGAGTGCGTTGCCCATCCCGGAGAGGATGATCTTGCCGGTCTTCGCCTGATTGTAGATCGCTTCCCGCGCCTGCCGCGTCCAGACCGGGTGGCTGCGGTAGTCGCAGGGGTACTCTTCGAGCATGATCGCGTCCCGGGGGCACATGGCGAGACAGCGGTGGCATGCCGTACACTTCCGGGAATCGATCATGATCTTCTCTCCTTCCCGCCGGAATACGCCGTACGAACAGTTTTCGATACAGCGTTCGCATTCCATGCAGCGTTCGCGGTCGATACTGATCCGGTAGCGGAGCGGCGTGCTTCCAAGACTCATACGACAAACCTCCCTATGACGGGCTCGCCCGCCGGTGGCATGTTGATCCGCTCGACGTTCGGCTCCATGGCGCGGATAGCGGCCTCTTCGCTCGAGATGTAGAGGCGGTCGCCGCATTCGCCGACGACGAGGGGGCGCAGTTTAATCCGGTCGGTGAACCCGACCATCGCATCGTGGTTGGCGACGACGATGGCGAACGGTCCGTTCATCATCGCAGGGCCGTATGCAAGCCTGATGGCACGGTTCAGCTTCTCTCGTGCCTCGGGCATCGTGTCGATATCGTCCCAGAACGGTGGCGCGAGGGCGCGGACGGCGAGGTCGATATCGAGCCCGTGCTTTCGCACCAGGTGGTCGAAGAGATAGGCAACCACTTCGGTGTCGGTGAACATCGTGCACTGGTAGCCGTAACTCTCGATGTGCCGGCGGTTCGTCCCGTATGAGGTGATCTCACCGTTGTGAACGACGCTCCAGTTCAGGAGATTGAACGGGTGCGCTCCTCCCCACCATCCGGGCGTGTTGGTCGGGTAGCGGTTGTGCGCAAGCCAGATGTAGCCTTTGTAGTCCTCTATGCGGTAGAAGTCGGCAACCTCTTCCGGCCAGCCTGCAGCCTTGAAGACTCCCACGTTCTTTCCCGATGAGTAGATGAGCGCACCCTTCCGGGCGGTGTTGATCCTCATCACGATCTGCGCCACGATATCGTCTTCGGGCGACCTGCTGTGGGACATCCTGTTTGGGTCTGGCTTGAAGAAGTACCGCCACGGGATATGTATTGCCCGCAGGCCCGGCTGGTCGTAGGTCGGGATCCTCTCGTCGTGGACGATCGTTCCCCACTGTTCGAGCGTTGTGTCGACTATGCGCTTCGTTTCATGAGTATTATCAAAAAACACATGTAACGCATAGCAGTCTTTATATTCCGGATAGACGCCGTAGGCTACGTATCCCGCCCCCTCTCCACTCCCGCGCTCATTCATCATGGAGAGAGCACGCTTAATGGCGGAACCGTCCATTCGCTGGCGCCGTCGATCCATTACTCCAATTATGCCACACATTGTAATCACGAATGATCGAGTCTGGTAGGAATTCTTCGAGACTTCGATACGGTATCCTAATCAGGCTTCTGCGTACATCATGTTTGTATCAATAGGTATTTATTAGATTGGATAGAAGTTTTCTTCCATATGCCCGGAGATGCAGTTACGGAAATGCTCGAGAGAATCGAGAAAGACAACGTTAAATTCCTCCGTCTTCAGTTTACTGACCTTCTCGGGATGCCCAAGAACGTGGCGATCCCCGTAAGCCAGGCGAAGAAAGCACTGACGGACGGTATCGGTTTTGACGGGTCTTCTATTGAGGGTTTTGTCCGGATCGAGGAATCCGACATGCTCTTAAAGCCGGATCTTGAAACCTACACGGTCCTCCCCTGGAGGCCACGCGAGAATGCCGTCGCCCGGTTCATCTGCGACGTGCACAAGGCCAACGGCGAACCGTTCGAGGGAGACCCGCGCTACGTCCTCCGGAAGGCCATGGAGGATGCGAAGAAGGATGGGTACACCTTCAACACGGGCCCCGAGCTCGAGTTCTTCCTCTTCAAGATGATCGACGGAAAGCCGACCACGCTCTTCCAGGACGTCGGCGGCTACTTCGACCTTGCCCCGACCGATCTTGCCGAGAACGTTCGCAGGGACATCGTCATTGCGCTCGAAGCAATGGGCTTTGAGATAGAGGCTTCCCACCACGAGGTCGCCGAGAGCCAGCACGAGATTGACTTCAAATACAGCGACGCCCTGACGACCGCCGACCGGGTCGTGACCTTCAAGTTCGCCACCAAAACGTTGGCGCTCATGGCCGGCCTGCACGCGACCTTCATGGCAAAGCCGGTCTACGGGATCAACGGGAGCGGCATGCACGTGAACTGCTCGCTCGCAAAAGACGGGAAGAACGCCTTCTACGATCAGGGCGGCAAATTGCAGCTCTCCGAGACCGCATACTACTTCATCGGCGGCCTCGTGAAGCACGCAAAGGCGATCACCCGCGTGGCGAACCCGACGGTCAACTCCTACAAGCGCCTGGTGCCCGGCTACGAGGCGCCGTGCTACATCAGCTGGAGCGCGAGCAACCGGTCGGCCCAGATCCGTGTTCCCGCCCCGCGCGGCAACAGCACCCGTGTCGAGTTCCGGAGCCCCGACCCGACCTGCAACCCGTACCTTGCCTTCGCGGCGATGCTCGCTGCCGGTATGGATGGTGTCCGGAACAAGATCGCGCCCCCGGAGAGCACCAACAAGAACATCTTCCACATGACCCTTGCCGAGCGGCAGGAAACCGGCATCGAGACGCTGCCCGGGAATCTCTACGAGGCAAATTTGGCGCTCCTCGCCGACGACGTCGTCTGCAAGGCGCTTGGAAAACATATTGTGGATGCGCTCACCTGCATCGCAGAGGCCGAGTGGGATTCGTTCCGCACCGCAGTGCACCCCTGGGAAGTCGAGCGCTACCTGGCAACCTACTAATACCTTTTTCCATCCGGGTGGACACCGGTCGCCTTCCCGGGTGCATCTGCTACCGAAGGCTGCCTTTAGGCGCCTTTAATCCGGTGGATCCCTGATTACTTCCTGAAAAATCGTCGTTTCTCTCTTTTTCCTCTGCTGATGTAAAAACAAATGTATAATATCCAGTGGATGGAACCTTCTTGTGTCCGCTATCGTGAGGTATAGCGATGAATCTTAGACAACCGAATGCTAATGAAGCAATTGGAACCGCCAACCGGTCGCGGAACGTCGTTCCGATGTCCGGCCTGTGCACCCGTTGTGTCGACGGGTGCAAGGGGAGCTGCGAAGTCTGGCTCTCCTCGTTCCGTGGCAGAGAAGTTCTCTACCCGGGGCCTTTTGGCGAGATCACAGCAGGCGCAGACAAGAACTACCCGATTGACTATTCTCACCTGAACATCCAGGGCTATGCCGTGGGCGCCAAGGGACTGCCCGAGGGCGTCGAGGCGAACTCCGACTCCGCCGTCTTCTCCGCGGTCGACACGGAGACCGAGTACGGCTGGGACATTAAAGTCCCGATGCGCGTCCCGATCTTCACCGGTGCACTCGGGTCGACCGAGATCGCCCGTGCGAACTGGGAGCACTTTGCAATCGGTGCTGCAATCTCCGGAATTACGCTGGTCTGCGGCGAGAACGTCTGTGGCGTTGACCCCGAACTTGTATTGGACAACAAGGGTAAGGTCAAGGAATCGCCCGAGATGGACCGCCGTATCGGGACCTACAAGAAGTTCCACGACGGCTACGGTGAGATCCTGGTGCAGCTGAATGTGGAGGACACGCGGCTTGGAACCGCGGAGTACGTCTCCTCGAAGCACAACCTCGAGACGATCGAGCTCAAGTGGGGACAGGGTGCCAAGTGTATCGGCGGCGAGATCAAGGTCAAGACGCTCTCCCGGGCTACGGAACTGAAGAACCGGGGCTACGTCGTTCTTCCCGACCCGACCATCCCCGAAGTGCAGAAGGCCTTCGAGGACGGTGCGCTCAAGGAGTTCGAGCGTCATTCCCGCCTTGGGTTCGTGACCCGTGAGGGTTTCCTCGAGGAGGTCGACCGTCTCCGTGATATCGGGTTCAAGCGGATTACGTTAAAGACCGGCGCGTACTCGGCAGTCGAACTCGCCATGGCGCTCCGCTACAGTGCCGAAGCGAAGATCGATCTGCTCACCATCGACGGTGCGCCGGGCGGCACGGGTATGAGCCCCTGGCCGATGATGAACGAGTGGGGTATCCCGACCTTCTACATCGAGTCGCTCACCTACCAGTTCGCAGAAAGGCTCCGCGAACGTGGAATCCGTGTCCCCGACCTCGCTATCGCCGGTGGGTTTGCGGACGAAGCGAACGCCTTCAAAGCACTTGCGATGGGCAGCCCCTATGTCAAAGCGATCTGCATGGGCAGAGCCCTCATGATCCCCGGTATGACCGGCAAGAACATCGCGAAGTGGCTCGAGAAGGGAGAGCTGCCGAAGACCGTCATGAAGTACGGCAGCAGTGTTCCCGAGATCTTCGTCTGCTACGAAGAGCTCAAGGAGAAGTACCACGACCAGATCGACGAGATCCCTCTCGGTGCGCTCGGTATCTACTCCTATGCCCAGAAGTTCAAGATCGGCATGCAGCAGATCATGGCGGGCAGCAGGAACTTCAACTTAAAGACCGTCTCCAGGAACGACCTGATGGCGCTGACCGAGGAGGCCGAGAAGGTATCCGGCATTCCGTACGTCATGAGTGCCTACCGGGACGCAGCAGAAGCAATTCTGGACTCCTGATCGGAAAAGCATCTCCGGGAGTGCGGGAGGGTGCGGGGAGAAACCCTGCATTCCCCCTCCGTTCTTTCCCGTTCTATCAAACGGAATGCATGGGCACGTTGTAAGGCTCAAAAAAGAGTAGTATCTTTCTCTTCTGACTATCAGCAGCACTGCTTGCCGCCGGCCTCTTCCCCCTCGAGGAGAAGCCCGCCGAAGAGTACTTTCTCAAGCACCTCTGCGACGTACTTCATCTTCTGGGTGGTCTCCGTATCCTCGTAGCGGTGGATATCCGCGTAGATCTGGAGGCGGAGAAGGCCGAAGCGCAGCTTATCGAGTTCGTCTTCCTTCAGACCCATCGCCTCACGGTAGATCTCCTCGATCAGGAAGGGGAACTCATCGAGGTCGGCAAGTGCCGCGACGATGGGGGTGAAGACAGGGAGCTCTTCACCCCGACCGGTGAGGATCGTACGGGTGTCCATCTTACCCCTCGATCTCGTTGATGAGGGCTTCCATGACGTTGTTGATACTCGCCCAGGTCGGGTTGTCTTCGGCGGTCCTGATGATGAAGGGACGGCCCTCGTCCGCAGCTCGCCGCATCTCCGGGTCGAGTGGAATTGCGCCGAGGAAGGGTACACCGAGCTCTTTTGCTTCCTTCTCGCCGCCGCCCTTGCCGAAGATGTCGATCTCCTCTTTGCAGTGGGGGCAGACGAACCCGCTCATGTTCTCCACGATACCGAGGACAGGGAGTTCAAGCTTCTTGATGAACTCCGCGGCTTTGCTCGAGTCCATCACCGCAACATCCTGCGGCGTGGTGACGATGACGGCGCCGGCGATATTCGGCGCGAGCTGGGCGATCGTGAGTGCCTCGTCGCCGGTGCCCGGCGGCAGGTCGACGACCATGAAATCGAGGTCTCCCCAGTGGACATCCTCGAGGAACTGCCGGATGACTCCCATCTTCATCGGGCCGCGCCAGATGATGGGCGTGCTCCTCGCGGGCAGCAGGAACGCCATCGAGACGACGCCGAGCGTGCCCGTGACCCGGACGGGCTCGATGATCTTCCCATCGTAGGACTGCAGCTTCGCCTCCTCGACGCCGAGCATCTTCGGGATGTTCGGGCCGTGGATATCGAGATCGATGAGGCCGGTTTTATACCCGTGGTTGGAGAGAGCGTATGCGAGGTTCGCTGCAACCGTGCTCTTTCCGACTCCGCCTTTGCCGCTGAGCACGAGGACGACGTGTTTGACGTTGACGTTTGCCTTCGGGGGAAGGCCGTGCGCTTCCGTTTTGCGCGGGTCATCGCACTTTGTCGCGGATGGGCAGCTGGCGCAGTTGCCGCTGCAGTCCTCTCCGGTAGGTTGGTTGGATTCTGCCATAGTACTTATGCTCCGTGGTATGTAGTGAAAATATCGAGCTATTATATATTACCGGTAAACGCAACAAAAACATAGTGGTGAGGGCAAAAGATCCGCCGGAGTGCGTTTCGATCCCGGTGCCTCATCCCCCGGCGGCAGGCGGAAAGAGGGTGACGATATCGCCGTCGGCGAGCGGTGTTGCAAAACCGCCGGTAAAATGAATGTTTCTCCCGCTTTTGAGGATATTGACATACGGCCGGAGTTCCCCGCCGTCGATAAAGAGTGCCGCTCCGAGCCCCGGGTAGCGGTCGGTCAGGATATCGAGAAGGTCCCCGACGGTCGCTCTCTCCGGCACGCCGACGGCGATCTCCCGGGGCATAACCTCCCGGAAACCGGCGAACGCTTTCACGGTCACATGCATTGTGTCATTCCCCTCCGAAGGACGCTGCGGCTCTTGCAGGTCTCCGGCAGATCCGTCTTTTTGTGCGTGATCCCATGTGCAGACAGATCCCGGTTCGGTGGGCATCCCATATGAACCTCGCGACGTGCCCGCCGGGGACGAGTCAGGTACTTATCAATCCCCCTGAGTTAATGTTTTTTAGGAAATCTGCGGATATAACCGAGATCTGCCCGTCAGGAGATCGGAGAGATTTATTATACCCCGGGATCCCATTGGGGCTCTGGTGCTGTTCATGAACGGGTATGCAGACAGAATTCTCTACGTAGATCTGACCCGCAGCTCGACTGAGACCCGCCCGTATCCTGAAGACTGGAAACGACGGTACATCGGCGGCCGCGGCCTTGGGATCCGGCTTCTCACCGAGATGGTAGATCCGATTATCGATCCGCTCGGTGCGGAGAACGTTCTCATCTTCGCCACCGGCCCTATCGCCGGCAGCGGGTTTCCGATCGGATCGCGCTACGACGTCATCACCAAATCGCCCCTGACCGGTACGTGCACGTCGGCGAACTCGGGCGGGAAGTTCGGCACGGCTATGAAACGCGCCGGGTACGATGCCGTCATCTTCACCGGGAGATCAGAAAAGCCCGTCTACCTCTTCCTCGATAACGGCGGTGCAGAGCTCCGTGACGCTTCCGATCTCTGGGGGAAGACGACCAGTGAGACCGCAACGGCGGTGCAGCAGGAGCACGACGATCCCGGGATCAAGGTGGCGTGTATCGGTCCCGCCGGCGAGCGCCTCTCCAGGATCGCCGCGGTCATGAACGAAAACTCCCGTGCCGCCGGGCGCGGCGGCGTCGGTGCCGTTATGGGGTCAAAGAACCTCAAGGCGATCGCGGCGCGGGGGAAGGAGTCGATCGGGGTTGCCGACCGGGAGGCGTTCCTCCGGCTCAAAGGTGAGATCGGCTCGAAGATCCGGGAGAATGCGATATCGGGCGGAGGACTTTCCCGTTTCGGAACCGCCGTCCTCGTCAATATCATCAACGAGAACTACATCCTCCCAGTCCGGAACTTCCAGGAGAGCCACTTCCCGAATGCGGAGGCCGTCTCCGGCGAACATATGACCGAGACGATCCTCACCGGAAAGATGGGATGCCAGGCCTGCGTTATCCAGTGCGGCCGTGAGGTCGAGATCGAGGGCAAACAGATGGAAGGGCCTGAGTACGAGACGATCTGGGCGTTTGGGCCTGACTGCGGCATCGACGATCTTGCGATGATCACAAAGGCAAACCAGCGCTGCAACGACCTTGGCCTCGACACCATCTCGACCGGGGCGACCATCGCCTGTGCCATGGAACTCTCTGAGAAGGGGTATCTCGGCGAGGAGATCCGGTTCGGGGATGCTGCGAAGATGTACGACCTCGTCCGGATGATCGCGTACCGGGAAGGGATCGGGGACGAGCTCGCCGAGGGTTCGTACCGGTTCGCGGAGAAGTACGGCCACCCCGAACTCTCGATGAGTGCCAAGCGGCAGGAGCTTCCCGCCTACGACCCGAGGGGGCTGCAGGGGCACGGCCTTGAGTATGCCACCTCCGTCCGGGGGGGCGACCACGTCTACGGATACATGATAGCCCCCGAAGTGCTCGGCTCTCCGGAGAAACTGGATCCGTATACGAGTGAGGGTAAAGCGGTCTGGACGAAGATCCTGCAGGATCTCACTGCCGTTATCGACTCGTCGGGAAGCTGCCTTTTCACCTCGTTCCCGCTCGGGGCGGGGGATTATGCGGCGATGATCGCGGCCGTCACCGGTTTTGCCATCGACGGCGACGGAGTGCTCGCTATCGGCGACCGGATCTGGAACATGCAGAAGATCTTCAACCTCAAAGCCGGGTTCGGGAAAGAGGACGATACCCTCCCGCCGCGCCTCCTGAACGAGCCGCTCACGGAGGGCGCTCCAGAAGGCCGGGTATGGGAGCGCCAGCCTCTTCTCGATGAGTACTACCGGGCGCGGGGGTGGGACACCGAAGGTCGCCCGACCGCGGAGAAACTCCGGGAGCTTGGGATCGAGTCTCTTGCTCCGGAGGCTGCCGGCATCCCCGGCAGGTGACCTTACCGCTCCTCTCTCTTTATCCGCCACCCGCCGGTTGCTGCGGGAATGCAGTCGATCTCGGGTGAATATGGTTTGATGTCCAGCACCGGTGTCCCGTCGAGGGCGTCAAGACCCCGGACAGCAAGGACGGCACCGCTACGGGAGATCAGATCTACAATGCCGAGCCCGATGGGGTTCGGCCGGGCCGGGGATCGGGTGGAAAAGACCCCTTTCTGTGCGCTTTCTCCCGGAGGCGTGGCGAAGAGCAGTCCCCGCTCTGCCCGGTCGAGCCAGTACAGGACGATCAGGTGGCTGCTCCCTTCCACGTTCTGCAGGCCGGGGGCGAACTCCTCGAAGATATGAATCTCGGCGGTCGTATCGACGAGCCGCCCCTGCCGGGGTGCGTCGCCGCGCTCCCGGTACGGCGAACGGACGACCCCTATTGGAATGCACTCCATGCACGCTTCACGTTCCATAGTCAGTCATGTCTCCTCTGTGCTCCTCCATACGTATCAAGCGTCTCGTTGCAGAGGCGGTCGGCGATTCTGATACAGGGATGTTCCCGAGGAACGCTGACGAAAGAGACCGCCTTGAAGGCCGCCGCACGTTGCAGCACCTTTTGATGGAGTTCTGCAAGATGCTCTTTCCTGATGCGGTACTGCCCGGTGAGCTGCCGGACGACGAGCTCGCTGTCCGAGTGGACGACGACCGTTCCCCCGGTATGCTTCCGGGCTTCGGTCAGTGCATTGATGACCGCGTGGTACTCGGCGACGTTGTTCGTCGCCCGGCCGAGGTAGCCCGTCTGCGATTCGACGATGCTGCCGTCCTGTACGACTACGAATGCCCATGCTGCGGCTCCCGGGTTGCCGCGGGAAGCTCCGTCCGTATAGATGGTAAGTATATCTCCGTTCGTCATGAGTGTATCCTGCCTTACCGGCGGCGGAGGCGGTTCATTTCGGCCGCCTGCATCTGAAGGGTGATTGTCCGATCTGCTCGATGTTATGTATATCCCTTTGCAGGTACCCTTCTACCGTACTACCTTAATAGTCGGGTGGTGCAGAGGCACCCCCATGCTTGATATGGGCAGGGTCATCGAGGATGCATCGCTCCGCGATCGAAGCCATGTCTTTGAAGACCGCACCGATGCAGGGAGAAAGCTTGCGGCATCTCTCTCCACGCTTGAGGACATAGAGAATCCGGTCGTCTGCCCCATTCCTGCGGGCGGCGTTCCTCTCGGGATTGAAGTGGCGCGGGCGCTTTCGGCACCGCTCCGGATGGCCGTTGTCCGGAAGGTGCAGATCCCCTGGAACCCCGAGGCCGGGTTCGGTTCCGTCACCTGGGACGGACGCGTTTTCCTGAACCGGGCTATGCTCGCCGGGCTCACGCTGACTGACGAGGAGATCGATGCGGCCGTCGACAAAGCACGGCAGAACGTCCGCGAGCGGCTCGGGCGGTTCTCGAGCGGTCGGCCGGTTCCGTCCCTTGAGGATGCGACTGCCGTCCTGATAGACGACGGGCTTGCCACCGGGTATACGATGCTTGCTGCCGTCGAGGCCGCGTCGGCAGAGTCGCCCCGGCGCGTAATCGTCGCTGTTCCGACGGGTTCGCTCCGTTCGGTTGAGTTCATGGCGGAAAAGGCCGATCTGGTCGTCTGCCTCAATATAAGATCCGGCTACTCGTTTGCGGTCGCCGCGGCATACAGGAGGTGGCACGATCTCTCCGATAGCGAGGTGGAGAGCTTGCTCATCCAGGCTCGTGATATGGGACTCTTTTAGGAGCGGTCTCTCCCGGCATAACCTCTTTATACCACGTGCCTCATGGGAGGCGGAGGAGTTCTCCATGGATGGCCTCTACATCAATCTCGGGTTTAGCGTCTTTCCGCAGAAGTACACCTGCGATGGAACGAATGTATCGCCGCGTATCGAGATCCGCGGGATCACAACGCCATACTGTGCCGTCATTCTGGAGGATCCGGATTGTCCCGGTGGAACATTTACCCACTGGCTGATCTGGAATGTCGCCGGCAGCGGCAGTCTTCCCGAGGGACTGCCCGCGAGGGGAAAGATTACGGATCCCGTCACCGCGGTGCAGGGCAGGAACGATCACGGTACTCTCGGCTACTACGGACCATGTCCACCGCGGGAATCGACGCACCGGTACTTCTTCCGGGTCTACGGTGTCCGGGAAGAGATCGATCTCGACCCCGGAGCGGACAGGGTTGCCCTTGAAGAGGCGCTGGAGGATCTCATTGAACAGTACGGGGAGGCGATGGCGGCGTACGGGAGGAAGATTGAGGCCTCACCTGGCGTATAGCCTCTCCTCGCCCTTCCCGGTCGTGGGTGCCATGCGGGAGTGAACGAACCGTCCCCGTGCACAATGATTTTATACCAGGTTTCCCCTCCGGGATACCTCGAGGAGGTATACAATATGGATGGTCTTGACGTGCGGCTTGGATTTGACCGCTTTCCCAGGGCATACACCTGTGACGGTGACGACACCTCGCCGGGCATTACGATCGAAGGTCTGCTGACTCCGTATCTCGCCGTCATTCTCGACGACCCCGACTCTTCCGGGGGGACGTTCACGCACTGGCTCATCTGGAATATTCCGGCGACCGATCAGATTCCCGAGGGGATTCCCCCGCTTGGGAAGGTTGAGTATCCGATTCCGGCAGTTCAGGGGATGAACGATTTCTCGCGAGTGGGTTACGGCGGCCCCTGTCCTGCACGGGGCGAGTCGCACCGCTATTTCGTCAGAGTCTACGGGATGCCGGTGTTGCTCGATCTGTCTCCGGGCTCGACCCGGATCGAGCTTGAGACCCTTCTTCGGGGAACCGCAACGCAGTATGGTGAGACGATGGCTCTCTGCGAGCGTGAGTGGGTGCCGGCAATCCCGGGCCGGTAGCGTAGCTTACCCGTCTGGGTTCGGTATCCGCCGTTCCCTTTTTAACTTCTGCGATGCACCTCCTGCTATGGCTGCTGCTGTCGAAAAGCTGACTGTCTCCCTGCCTTCAGCGGAGTTTCGTATCTGGAATACCTGTGACGGCGCCGATCTCTCGCCCGAACTTCGCATCGGTCATCTTAAGCCGGAGGTTCGGTCAATAGCGGTCTTTGCGCTGAACCCCGCAGAAGAAGGCTGTTCCTTTACATCCTGGCTTGCATGGAATATCGACCCGTTGTCTCTCATCCCGGAGGGTATCCCGCCGCAGGGCGTCGTAACCGCTCCGGTGAACGCCGTGCAGGGAACGAACGATTACGGCACGCTCGGGTATCGCGGCCCGTGCCCGCCGAGGGGAGAGACGCATCGCTACCATTTCAAGGTCTACGGGCTCGATGCTTCGCTGAATCTTCCCGCAGGCGCCACCAAACATGAGCTGATCGAGGCGATGAAGGGGCATGTGCTCCAGTTCGGCGATACCGTGGCTATCTACGGGAGGTGACGCTGTTTTTCCTCCCCCGGCCGTTCCGGAGGAAGAGGAGTCCCGGCGCTGCCGGATTGATACCAATCCTTTTATAATATGTTCCGCAATCCGGGAGCGGAGCGTGATAAGATGCATCCGTTGACGGTGACGCTGGAATTCGAGGATTTCCCGGATACGCATACCTGCAGCGGGGAGGATGTCTCTCCGCGGATCATAGTGGAGGGCGTACTGCCAAACATCGTCTCCCTTGCCGTGGTGGCGACGAGCAGCCCTGAAGTGGGGCCTTCGAAGACTTCGTGGGTGGTCTGGAACATCGAACCGGCTGGGCCGATCCCGGCGGGGATACCGAACGAGGAGGTGGTATCTTCTCCGGTTCGGTGCGTTCAGGGGAGAAACGACTTCGGTATCATCGGGTACCGGGGACCGTGCCCGGAGCCTGGAGAGACGGAGGCGTACCTCTTCCGGGTATATGCTCTTGATCTCACTCTCCACCTGCCGCCCGGCGCGAACTGGGAGGAGCTGGTCAGGGCTATGGAGGGGTCGGTGAATCAGATCGGCGAGGCGGTCGTACTCCGGACGGGCTGATCGGGAGCGATGCGGTTCAGGAACAGAGCGGCGCCTACAATCACTACGATCCGGCCGCCCGGCGGCAGGGGTGCGAAAAATGTCCCGGAAGGACGGTTTTCCTCTTCCGGAGGCTCCCGGGAATGTGTCGGCAGTCCGAGAGCCCGGACAATTGCTCTCGAAAGTGAGTGGATGGGAGCCTCCTGCCTACCGTGGCAGCGGAGGGCTCTGTTTCTCGATAGTATGCGCGAGTTTTCCCATCTCGTCGCTCAGCATGCGTATCATATCATCCTGGGTGATGATGCCGATCAATCTGCCGCTGTCGTCAACGATTGGCATTCTCCGTACTCCTTCCCGGGCAACTTTCTCGATCGCCTCGTAGATGCCCATATCGTCCCTGAACGTAACCAGATCTTTCGTCATGATCTCTTCCGCCGTGACATCCTCCGATCTGGCGCCCTTTGCAAGGATCCTGACCACGAGGTCGCGATCGGTTACGATTCCGGCGGGTCTGTCCTCACTGGTGACGACCATGACGCTCCCGACATTTTTATCGTCCATGATCCTGGCAATCTCAACGGCGGGTGTATCCGGCGAGACCGCCACAACCTCTTCCCGGCAACAGTGCATAAGTCCCATGATGCATAACCTCCACCGTCCCTGATCGCGAAATGCTATATTAAAGTAACCCGTCACGCCACCGTTCATGCATCGCCGCCGTGGGGCGCCCCGCACGGCACCGCTGGTGCAATGGAGATTACATGGAGGCGAAGATCCGAAAAAAGAGCACGAGCCTGATGGGGCTCAGCACTTCATCTCCTCGGAGAGGTATTTTCTTCAAGCACCCGTCATCCGGTCTGGTTCCCACTGCCCGAGACCGCCCGCACCTGACCGTCTTCGACGACCAGCGTAGCCTCGGGCGGGATGCCGCCTCCCGGCTGCACGGTCCCGTCGGCATTCATGCCCACGGTCTCCTGCCCCGTGACGGTCCCTCCTCCGATATCCACCTGGTTTTCGCCGATGGAGATGACCCCGACCCCGCTAAAAGCCGTTACGTTGGCAACGGGAGCGATGACGTATTCCCCGTTCTGAGTTACGAAGAGCGACTGATCGGCAAGGAAGTCGAATCGCACGACTGCGGCCGCATCCATGGTCACCGTGAGGTTGGTGGTGACCGTAAACTCGGTCGACGGCATGGTGGCACTCTGGGCACCGGCGGCATCGACGACCGTCGGATTCGAGAATACCAGCTCGATCCGGTCGTAGGCCCCTTCGGCGACGTAGGTGTCGACCAGCGGTAGTTCCGCAGCGTCCTGCCGGAGCTGCGCCAGATCGATCGTCTTTGGCGTGAACGAGAGCTCCTGCCATCCGGCGGTGGCGTTATGCAGCCTGATGCTCTCAACCTGCATGGAGATACTGCTCACCTGCCCGAGATCCGCCGCTTCATCGGTTACCGTAACGGCGAAACGGCCGAGTATCTCCTCTTTTTCACCTGCATCCGATACATTCTGCGTCTGCCCTGCCTCAGCCGGGCCGGTCGTCACCGGCGTCGTCTCTCCAGTATCGTTCGGCTCAAGCGGCGTTGTACATCCCGCGATAACCAGGGCTGCCAGCACGAGGATCGCCAGGAATCCTCCTCTCATCCGGTTCATGGCATCACCGGGGGTGAATCTGAATGGTAGTATAAAAATACGACTGATGAATCCGCTGCTGCCGGGATCCTGTATCCTGGCTATACGCTATTGGCGCCTCTTCGTTCTCCACATGTACCTGCAGGGTTTTTAGACTTCCAGGCAATCGTTGCCGCGCCATCTTCCCGGGACGCCTGCCGGGGGGCGGGCTGGCTTCCTGACGGCTCTCTTCGTACGCTTGCAGGTGCCTCACCCCGGGCGAGTTCCTCATTCACGCTACTCGCCGACTCATTTTTATATCCCTGCACGAAAGATGCTCATATCCTGAAATGGACTGGATCGCTATCATCCTGATCGTGGCAGGGCTCTGTCTCTTTGAAACGATATCGAGCATCGACAATGCCATCATCAATGCCGAGGTGCTCTCGACGATGCAGGAGCGGGCGCGGCGGTGGTTCCTGGTATGGGGACTCCTCATTGCGGTCTTTGTCGTCCGTGGGATCCTCCCCTGGCTGATCGTCTGGGTTGCGACGCCTTCGCTCGGGCCTGTCGGAGCGCTCTTTGCGACCTTTTCAAGCGATCCGGCGGTGATAGAGGCTATCGAGGCGTCTTCGCCTATCCTCCTGATCGGGGGCGGGACGTTTCTCGTCTTCCTCTTCTTCCACTGGCTCTTTGTGGAGGAGAAAAACTTCGGCCTCCCGGGAGAGCGGTTTTTCTCGCGGCAGGGAGTCTGGTTCTTTGCTATCGCCTCGATCCTGCTGGCCGGTATCGTCTGGTTCGCCCTGCAGCAGAGTCCCCTGATGGGATTCGGGGCAGTTGCCGGCTCGACGGCGTTCTTTATCGTTCACGGGTTCCGGCAGAATGCCGAGGCGCAGGAGGCAAGGCTCACCGATCGGAACCTTTCCGATGTATCCAAGATATTCTATCTCGAGGTCATCGATGCGACGTTCTCCATCGACGGCGTCATCGGGGCGTTTGCATTCACCTTTGCCGTCCCGCTGATCCTGATCGGTAATGGCCTTGGGGCATTCGTCGTGCGGGAGCTCACCATTCGGAACATCGAGCGGATCAAGTGCTATCTGTACCTCAAGAACGGGGCGATGTACTCGATCCTCGTCCTCGGGACGATCATGATCCTGGACAGTTTCGGCATCCACATCCCGGTGTGGCTCGCTCCGGCAGCCACATTCATCATCGTCGGCTATTTCTTTTACAGGTCGGCACGGTGTCGGGTAGGGATGGGTGTGGGGGTATGAAAGTGTGTCTCATCGCCTTCCCCTTCAGGCTCCGGTCATCCCTCTATTTCGTGCTTCCCTCCGTCTGATCCGAGCCTTGTAGTACTCATGCGCGACGAGGAGCAGGATAGGGAAGGGCACGAGGAGCAGCAGGTACTCCGGTGGCACGAACGCGGTGTTGAATATGAACTGCACCGGTGGGAAGAGGAGGAGCAGGGCGACCCAGAGGACCTCAAACCCTACTGCTGCGAGCAGAAGGCGATTTGAAAAGAAGCTCCTGCTGAAGAGCGGGAACTGCCACGACCGCAGTGTCCAGACGTTTGCGATCTGACAGAAGACGGCGCCGAGGAGCGTCATGGTCATCGCCTGGTAGTGGAGCGTGGTTCCGCTGATCGAGAGATCGCCGTACTGCCATCCTGAAAGGAAGAGGAATCCTAGAAATCCGGTCATCGCCGCCGTCGCTTCGATCATCCCGAGAAATGCATATCCGCGTTTGAAGACCTCCCGGTCGAGGATTTGCTCATTCTTTCCGACCGGTGGCCGGTCCATGATATCCTCTTCCGGTTGCTCTTTTCCAAGCGAAAGGCCGGGCAGGAGGTCGGTTCCGAGATCGATGGAGAGGATCTGGATGACGGAGAGCGGGAGGGGGATTGCGAGGAAGAACTGCAGGATATAGGGGATTATCTCGGGCATGTTGGACGAGAGGATGTAGGTGACGAACTTTTTGATGTTGTAGTAGACCGTTCGCCCCTCTTCGATCGCCGCCACTATCGACGCGAAGTTATCGTCGAGCAGGATAATGTCGGCAGCCTCCTTGGCAACTTCCGTTCCCCGCTCTCCCATCGCAACGCCGATATCCGCTTTCCGAAGCGCCGGAGCGTCGTTCACCCCGTCACCGGTCATGGCCACCACTTCGCCGTTCCGCTGCAGGATCCCGGTGATCCGCAGCTTCTGGTCGGAAGGCATCCGGGCAAAGAGGATATCCTGTGCCTTAAGAAGATCTCCGAGTTCGTCGTCCGAGTAGTCCAGGATCTCGTCCCCGACGATCGCCCTATCCACTGAAAGACCGATCGTTTCGGCGATCGCCATCGCGGTGAACGGTGAGTCGCCGGTGAGGATCATCACCCGGACACCGGCTCTCCGGCACGCATCTACAGCACCAGGCACCTCCGCACGCGGAAGATCCATGAATGCCACGAGGCCGAGACAGATGAGCCCGCTCTCGTCATCGCCCTCCTTATACGCGACGGTCAGCACCCGGTATGCTTCCTTTTCAAACTCCTCGGCACGGGAGAGGAGGCGGTCCCGCATCTCCGCAGTGAGGATCCGCACCTCGTTGTCTTCATCGAGGTAGTAGCCCGACTTTTCGAGGATCACCTCCGGAGCGCCTTTCGTGAAGATAAACTGCCGGCTTCCCCTCCGGTAGATCGTCGACATCATCTTCCGGTCGCTCGAGAACGGGATTTCACCGACCTTTTCGTAGTCCGATACTTTGATATCGGCTTTGCGTGCCGCAGCAACGATGGCAAGCTCGGTCGGATCCCCGAAGATCGCGTTCTCTCCGATCGTCGCCCGGCAGTCCAGCAGTCCTGATGCAAGGAAGAACCGCAGCCGTTCTTCCGAACCCTGCACTGCCTGCCGGAACGAGAAATCTCCTTTCTGGGAGTAGCCCTCGCCGGTAATAGTGATCTCCTCGCCGCTCGTCAGGTAGATATGCCGTGCCGTCATCTCGTTGCGGGTCAGGGTGCCGGTCTTGTCGGTGCAGATGACTGTCGCGCTCCCGAGGGTCTGGACGGCGTCGAGGTTCTTGACAAGGGCATTTCTCCCGGCCATCCGCTGGCTGCCGAGCGAGAGTGAGAGGGTGATGGTCGGAAGCATCCCTTCGGGCACGTTCGCCACAATCAGCGAGAGCGCGAATATCGCGGCGACGAAGAGTCCTCTGCCCGAAAGAAAACCGAGGATAAAGAATATTGCTCCGGCCAGCAGTGCGGCGAGGGTGAGGATGCGGGTGATTCTGACGATCTCACGCTGCATCGGGGTCGGCCTTTTCGTCACCTCCTTTGAGAGTTTTGCGATCTTCCCAAACTCCGTCGCCGTCCCGGTGGCAAAGACGGCCGCAACTCCGTTTCCCGAGACCACCGTGGTGCCGGCGAAGACGACGTTCCGGCTTTCAAGAAGCCGCTTTGCTTCGCCCGGCTCAGATGTCCGCTTTACGGGACGCGACTCCCCGGTGAGGGTTGCCATATCGGCATACAGGGAGTTTGCCTCGAGCACGACGGCATCGGCAGCGATCCTATCGCCTTCTTCCAGTATCAGAATGTCTCCGGGAACAATCATCCTGGCGTCGACCCTCTCGACGGCTCCGTTCCGGCGGACACTGACCTGTGGCGGAATAAGTTTTAAGAGGGCTTCAACCGTCCGTTCCGCTTTGTACTCCTGCCAGAACGTGAAGGTGGCATTGACGATGACGGCACCGAGGACGGCTACGCCGAGGATATCGTAGCCCTCGCCGGGAGAATAGACGTTGGCAATAAATGAGAGCAGTGCCGCGACTTCGAGGAGAACGGCAAAGAAACTGGTGTATTGCTTGGCATACTCGAGAACGTAGTTCTTGCGCTTTGCTTTCTCGACCTCGTTATACCCGGTGGTCTTCAACCTCGTATCGACTTCGCTCCCGCGAAGACCCTCCTCCCGGGTATTGAGATGAGAGAGGACCTCTTCCTTCGGCCGGGAATAGATGAGCATGGCTGAGTACCCCGGATGTGGCTCCGGTCCTGAGTGTGCACCTCCAGGTGTCTGATCCTATATGAAGATGGCCGTCTGCGGGGGATGCCGGTACCGTTCCGGGAACGGTATGGCCGCGTCCATGGCGTGCCGCCATGGCCTGTGGGTGAGGGGCTCTTCCCCTGAATCCTCCGGCAGTTCTCACGTTTCGCCCCGAAAAAGACTTTAACACCTCCTGCACACCAGCTACCTTCATGAAGAGATCCTTTGGTCCCCGAACACTGCTCTACCCGCATCCCGACCTGATCGTCGGGACGTACGGCCGGGACGGGCAGCCGAACGTAATGGCAGCGGCATGGGGGGGTATCTGCTCCTCGAAGCCGCCCTCTGTCGCGGTTTCACTGCAGAAAGCCCGCCACTCCTACGATGCCATCATGGAGAGGCAGGCATTCACCGTCAGCATCCCTTCTGCAGACTACGTCAGAGAAGCTGATTACTTCGGGATCGCATCCGGAAAGGATGCGGATAAATTTGCAGCGACGAATCTCACCCCCGTGAAGAGCGACCTTGTGGACGCTCCGTATGTCGGGGAGTTCCCGGTGGTGCTCGAATGCCGCCTCCTCACGACCGTGGAGATCGGCGTCCATACCCAGTTCATCGGGGAGATCCTCGACGTAAAAATCGATGAGAGTGTTCTTGACGAGGACGGTAAGCCGGATATTGCAAAGATCCGTCCCTTTGCGTACGACTCTGCACGCATGGAGTACTACGGTTTCGGAGAGGTGCTGGCGAAGGCCTTTTCCGCAGGCAGGGAGTTCCTGTAACTTCAGTCTCCGGGAGAACCGGCCAGCATCCGGTCAAGCACGAGACCCTGATCGGCATACCGCTCCTCGGCCCGGAGAAGATCTTCCCAGGTATCCGGTGACATCCCGGCAGGCCCGATCTGTCGGATGATCCCGTGGACGGCGGCGTATATCCGGTACATCCCCCGGATGGAGTCCGACATCCCCTGGTACTCCTCTGTGATCGTGTCGATATCGTCCGGGTGCTCGGCGATAGCGATCGTATGATCGATGAAGGCGGGGAGTTTGTCGGTCAGCACCGGCAGCAGGTCGGAGAATACCGAGAGAAGGAGGTTGACCGTCTCGTTCAGGCTCCCGGCGGATGCACCGTCCTGATCGAGCGCCGATGCCGGAATCCATCCTCCGGTGATCAGGAGAAGGACGGCGGTGCAGGCAAGGCACCAGAAGAGCCGTGGCGGTCGCATTGCTCTTCTCTCTTGTTCCCCGGCTACCTAAATGTTGCGGCGCCGGATAAAAAGCCCGGGCGCTTTACCGCCGTCCTTTCTTCGTCTCGATCCAGTGTTTCCGCCTGCCGCAACGCTCGCAGATCTGCTCCCACTCGACGACGTTCGACGCGTACTCGTTGTACCCGCGCTTCCTGCCCCATGTATGGATGCCTATCCTGCAGAGGAGTGATATTCCGGCCATAGTATCTGTCTCTTATACGACTGTCCCCGGCAAAATTCCTCCCGCCGTCGAAACTCCACGCAAATTATATAAAACCGGAGATCCGATGGTATCCTGTCAGCATTCCGGAGTGGTGTTTGCGGTGGCGTTTATTTACTACGGGCAGGGGGTCTCCTCCCTCTACGGGGATTTTGTTGAGCGGTTGATCTCACATCTGGCGCTTGAGGGCACCGAGCTTACAGAGCAGTCGATCGGTGCGTCGACCGCCCGGATGCGTGTGCGCCATACCGGTGAGAAGGGAGAGCTTGCAATAGAGGCCGAAGGAAAGAATGTCAAAGTGACGTATACCGTCGACCGCGAGAAGAAAGAGATCGGGCGTGGACTGATGGGCGCCATCGCCGGAGGAGGGATCGGCAGCATCCTCGGGGGGGTGCTCCGCGGCGAGCGTGATGCCGGAGATATCGTGGGCGACGTCGTCGGCGGTGCGGCGGCCGGCGGTGCCTACGAAGCCTATCGTGGCTATGAGGAGTCGCAGGATGACCGTACGGCCTTCGCCCAGCTCCTCGCCGGCTGCGTGCGGGAGGTCGAGGACGAACTGCAGGCGATCCTCGAGGGGCAGGAGGAGGCCAGAGAGGCGCTCCGCGAGCGCGGCCGCCAGAAGCGCGAGGACGAAGAGGCGAAGGAAGAAGAGATGCGCGAGCTCCTTGACGACCTCTACGGTGACCTGCTCGCTGTTCAGGAGGAGGTTGACCTCGCCGCATCCGAAGGGCTCGCCGCTGCAAAACCGAAAGCCCGTACGGACAGGGCCGAAAAACTCTACCTGGAGGCACAAAGCGCCCTTGAAGAGCGTAAGTATGCCATCGCGGTTGCGAAGGTGAAGGCGGCCCGGTCGATGGTGGAGAGCGCCCGGGAGAGCCTGGATGCTCTCGAGGCCGACTAATCTGCCTTTCGTGTTACGGGATAATCTCGCAGCTGTTGAACTTTTTGTGGTCGAAGTCGGAGAGGGTGATGTGCCCTGCACGGATCAGGCGCCGCACCTCCGGGAGCGCCCCGGTGAGGGCATCGTGCAGGTTCTGCACGGTTCCGCAGACAGCGTCTCTCCCTTCTTTCGGCCATGGCCGGGTGATATTCGAGTACAGGCAGCGGCCGCCGCAGAAGTCCCGGATTGAGCAGTCCGTGCATGCGCCGGTGACCGGGACTTTTCCGAGCGTGGCGGGGTCGGCGGTCGCGATATGTCCGAGGTAATGCTCCCGCATCCCGACCATGATCGGGCAGGGGGCGATGCTGCCGTCGGTCATGATGCTGTAGTTCCCGTGGCCGCATCCGCACCGGAGGGGGCTCGGTCGATCGAGAAGCAGATCCTGCATCGTATCAAGGAAAGGATACCACCGCATCACCCTCCCTTCGTCCCGCATGACCCCCACCCATCTTTTGACGAGTGACTGCACGCCGGGGTTGTAGTTCGTCTCCGCCCAGGTGGAGAAGTCCCGGAGGTGGTAATCATTCCAGAAGTTCGCATCTATCTGCCAGTGGATAGAGGAAAAGGAGAAGTATTCGTTATCTGCCAGGTACCGGACGGCCGTATCGATATCGGTCTCCTCCGTCACGGTCATCCGGGCTACCGCCTCCCCTGAAAAACCGTTCTCGACGAGGCGGCGAAGGTTCCCCGTAACCCGTGCAAAGACTCCCTCTCCCCGGTTTGCGTCTGTAATTGCAGGCGGTCCGTCGATGGAGGCGAGGATGGTTTCAAACCGGCCGGCCAACTCCGGTTCGACCCGGTCAAGGAGCAGACCGTTTGTGTGGAGCAGGAACGATGCCACAGGTGCATGCCGTACAATCTCCCTGATGAGATCGAGCCGGAGCAGGGGTTCGCCGCCGTAGAAGGTCACAGCAGCATCCTGGTCTTTCCGGAGGAAGTCGTACAGCTGTTCGAGATCGATCGCAAGGTCTACCGGGAGATCGTCGTCTACCGGAGTCCCTGTGGTCTCCGGCATCTCGATGGAGAATAATTTTCCCCGGCAGTAGGTACAGCAGAGGTTGCACTCGTCGGTGAGGATGAGATGATAGTACACGGAAGATCGTGCATACAGGTTTGTGAACCGATAAGAAAAAGGTAGAGTTCCGGAACCTCAAACCGTCTGCAGAATCCAGGAGACTGCAGACCTCTGGCAGTATTATCTGTCCGGGGAACGAGTACACGCACGGGAGACCGGTATGGAGCACAGAACGGAGTCAGCCATCGCGGTGCTTGCGGCACTTTTCGTCCTCTTCCCGGTGATGATCGGTCCTGTGATCTCGGTTGTCACGGCTATAGCGGGACTTGGAGCACTGGCACTCGTAACCGTGAAGAACCGTATGCGACCCGGAGAACCGCGTCCGCAAAAGCAAAGTACCCGAAGGGTTGAGGAGAGAGTATGACCGGTCCAGAGAAAGAAACCCTCACCGGGAAGATCCTCAACCCCGCCGACCTCGTGGCCTACCAGGGCGGCTCTATCGTGAGCAGGATGCTCGTCTACAAGAAATCAGGAACGATCACGCTCTTTGCCTTCGATGCCGGGGAGGGGCTTAGCGAGCATACCGCACCGTACGATGCAATCCTCACCGTCCTTGACGGCGAAGCGACGGTCACGATAGCCGGCGCCGAGCATCTGCTGAAGGCGGGCGAGCTGATCATCATGCCTGCAAACATCCCGCACGCCGTCAAGGCCACAGACCGGTTCAAGATGATGCTGACGATGATTCACGAGTGAGGAAGTTCTCCCCGCGAACTTTGCCCTCTCCTGTGACAGCCGGATTTGTGGCCATTGTGGTGCTCTTCTTCACGTTCTTCGCCGGCTACTACATCTATGCGGAGCTGCTCGTCTGACCCCGTGGATGGCGGCAGCCTCTTTCTCTCCAGCAGGCTCATATAATCGGGGTTCCTTATGATTGATTTAGAGCGGCCATGACGCCTGATCCCGATATCCGGACAGTCCAGAATGCGGTCGCATGGCACGCGACGGCAGGGGATGACGCCGTACGGAAACTCGACTCCTCGCTCGAGGGGCTTTCCGGTGACGAAGCAGCCGGGCGGATCAGAAAATACGGGAAAAACAGTCTCCCGGCACGCAAACCCCCCACGGCACTCCGGATATTTCTGGGGCAGTTCATAAACCCGTTGATAGCCATCCTGCTGGTTGCAGGCATCATCTCCATCCTCTTTGGGGATCTTGCCGATGCGTCGTTCATCTTCATCGTCGTCCTGGTCAATGCCTTCATCGGGACGTTTCAGGAGTGGAAGGCGGAGCAGAGTGCGGCAGCGCTGCAGGAGATGCTGAAGGTCTATGCCCGGACACGGAGAGCCGGGAGAGAAGAGACGATCCCGTCCGAAGACCTCGTTCCGGGCGATATCGTCATCCTCGAGTCGGGGAATCGCATCCCCGCCGATATCAGGCTGCTCCGGGCACAGAACCTGGCTGTCGACGAGTCTCTTCTGACGGGAGAGTCGCAGGCGATCGTGAAGTCGGCAGAGACCGTTCCGACCGAGCTCCCGGTGAGCGACCGGACGAATATGCTGTATGCCGGGAGCACCGTGATGAGCGGCCGCGGCACGGGTATCGTCGTTGCGACGGGGACGGCCACGGAGATTGGGCATATCGCAGAGACGGTCTCTACTTCGGAGATGGGCAAACCGCCGCTCGTCATTCGGATGGAAGAATTCTCGAAGAGGATCAGCATCGCCGTTCTCGCGGCGGCGGGGCTCCTTGCCGTCATCATCCTCGGCCAGGGGATGCCGCCGGTCGAGGTGTTTTTCCTCGCCGTGGCGCTTGCGGTCGCAGCTATTCCAGAGGGGCTGCCGGTCGCGATGACGGTCGCTCTCTCGATCGCGACATCCAAGATGGCGAAGCGAAATGTTATCGTCCGGTTTTTAGCCGCCGTTGAGAGTCTTGGTAGCTGCACCCTGATCGCGAGCGACAAGACGGGTACGCTCACCGTCAATCAGCAGACGGCGAGGGTGGTTACGCTCCCCACCGGTGAAGGGTTCACCGTCTCAGGGGCTGGGTATGCGGGCGAAGGCGAGGTTTCCGACGGTGAAGGCGCCACTCCCGAAGGCTCCGACTGGAAGCGCCTCCTCGCCCTCGCCCGCACCTCGGCCATCTCCAACGAAGGCAGCCTCGTGCATGAGGACGGAGTGTGGGCGCATAAGGGGGACGCCATCGACGTGGCGTTCCTCGCCCTCGGCTACAAGCTCGGGCTTGATCCGGCCGCCCTCCGGCGGAGTGCCGATATCGTCGCCGAGGTGCCGTTCGAGTCGGAGCGGCGGTTTGCGGCGGCCTGGCATCGCGAAGGCGATGCGGTCAGGGTATCGGTCAAGGGTGCGGTGGAGGCCGTTCTCCCCCTCTGCACGACGATGGCCGGATATGAAGGCTCCGTTCCGATCGATCCCGATCTGGTCGGGAAAGAACTCGAGGAGATGACCGAACAGGGATACCGTACCCTCGCCGTTGCCTCCGGCCGTGCAAGGGAGCCTTTCGGCGAGGAGAACATCTCGTCCCTGGAACTTCTCGGGCTCGTCGGATTCATCGATCCTATCCGTCCCGACGTGCCGGAGGCGATCGCACGCTGTCATGCCGCAGGGGTGGATGTGGTTATGGTCACGGGCGACCACCCGGCGACCGCGTACGCCATTGCCCATGAGCTCGGAATTGCGGAGAGCCGTACCGATGTGGTTACGGGTGCGGATCTTGAGGAGGTGCAGCCTCCGACCCTGCCACAGTACATCGACCGCGTCACCCATGCCAGGGTATTCGCCCGGGTGACGCCGCTCGAGAAACTCCGTATCGTCGAAGCATTCCGGTCTTCCGGAGCGTACGTCGCCGTAACGGGCGACGGGGTGAACGACGCTCCGGCGCTCAGGACTGCTAATCTCGGCGTCGCCATGGGCTCCGGGACCGATGTCGCCAAGGATACGGCATCGCTGATCGTCACCGACGACGACTTTTCCTCGATCGTGTCCGGGATAGAAGAGGGGCGCTACGCGTACGACAACGTCAGGAAAGTCACCTATCTCCTCGTCTCGGCCGGGTTTGCCGAAGTGGTGCTCTTCCTCCTCGCCCTCCTCGTTGGGCTGCCGCTCCCCCTCCTTGCGGTTCAGCTCCTCTGGCTGAACCTCGTAACGAACGGTATTCAGGGGGTTGCACTGGCGTTCGAGGCCGGGGAACCGGGTGCGATGTCACGCCCGCCGCGCCGGCCTGAAGAGGGGATCTTCAACGAGCTGATGATCAAAGAGACGATCCTCTCCGGGATGGTCATCGGCGTCGTCGCCCTCGGCACCTGGTTCTGGCTGCTCGAGAACGGGTGGGAGGTGGATGCGGCACGAAATCTTGTCGTCCTGCTCATGGTGCTCCTCGAGAACTTCCATGTCTTCAACTGTCGGTCGGAGACCCGCTCGACCTTCAGGACCCCTCTCAGCAACAACTACTTCCTGATCATCGGGGTGATCGCCGCCCAGGGAGTGCATATCATTTCGCTGTACGTCCCCTTCCTCCAGGAGGTGCTCGGATTTGCGCCGGTCAGCCTTGTTGAATGGGGGACGCTCCTCCTACTTGCCTCGATTGTCGTGGTCGTGATGGAGATCTTCAAATTCACGAGAAGGCACCGCACGTCCCCGCCCTCCGCGGAAGCTGCGGCAGCGTAGGATCAGTACCAGTACCGCGGGTAGGCCTCCCGGTATGGGAGGCCTACCTCACCGAGCGGCTCGGTGAGATCGGGAAGGCTGCTCATGACGATCCGCTTCTGCGAGACCGTGTAGAGGACACTATCCATGTAAAGCGACCGTTGCACGGCGTCGGGGGTGTTCCAGGCGTACGGTATATCGCTTCCGTTCTGCGTGACGGTGCCCCGGAGGGTGAACCCCGTGGACGGGTTCACGCCGTAGACGTAGACCCCCTGCCAGGTCTTCAGGCTGTAAGAGTCGTATCTCCCGCCGGTGTTGTTCACCCGGCGCACCTCGCTGATCGGGATGACGAGGAGGTTCTTTGACTTCGCGAAGAGGAAGGCCTTGTGGTCGTGGAGCGCCTCGGAGTCGGTGCCTGCCTCGCCTATCTCAACCGAGTCGACAAGTTCCGGGTTGTTGACGTCCGAAACGTTGAAGAGAGCGAGCTTCACGCCGCCGACCGAGATGCCGCCCCAGTCGTTCTCACCGGTCTCTTTGCCGATGCCGATGATATGGTCTTCGTCGTACGGGTGGAGGTAATCCGAGTAGCCAGGGATCTTCAGTTCGCCGAGAATGCCCGGATTCTCCGGCTCTTCAAGGTCGATGACGAAGAGGGGGTCGACCCGCTTGAATGTCACCATGTAGAGCCGGTCATCGACGAAGCGCGTCGCATAGATCCGTTCCCCGGGAGCGATATTCCCGAGTTCGCCGACGGTCTCCATGCCTTCGTCGAGAACGGAGACGGTGCTGTACTGGTAGGAGCCCCGGTCGGTCCACCCCTCGACCGTGGTCGCCACCCGGAGGTATCCGTCGTACTCGTCCATCGAGAACTGGTTTAAGAGATGGCCGGGCACCTCGCCCATGCCCTCGTACTCGATCGCCCCGTCTCCGACGGCGAACCGGTAGACGACCGTTCCTTCGGGCTCGTCGTCCGGCGGCAGAATGTCGTCTACGGGGACGCTTCTATAGGCTGGTTCTGTCGGCTTTGGGTAGCTCAGGTAGATGTTCTTCTGCGAGGCGTAGAGCGTGCTGCCGTACCCGAGGAGGAATGTCTCGGCATCCGGCGTATCGCCGCTGTCCATCGCGAAGGAACTGATGGTGTGGTAGGTGTAGGTATTCCATGGGATATCCGGGTAGTAGACGTCAGGGAGGAAGGTGCTGCCGTTCTCCGTCGTGACCTCCGGGAGGAGCGGTTCGCCGCCGTACCAGGGCACGTACTCGCTCGTGATCAGGTAGACGGTGCTGCCGATCATTCGCGCACCGGAGTACGAGCCGGTGAATGCGACCTCGCGGAGCTCTTCGGGCTCTGTCCTGTCCCGGACGGAGTAGACGTGCGCATGGGTCACCTCCCGCGTGACCGGGACGGGGGCGACGCTCCGTTCCGGCGTGACCATGATCTCGTCCCGCTGCGACGCGATGATCACCAGGCGGTCGCCGTCGAGGAAGAGCTCCTGTGGCCGGCCGTCGATGCGGGTCTCGGATACTACCCCTGCATCCTTCGCAGGATAGGCGTCCACGATCACGAGCGTATCACCGGTAATTACGTATATGTACTTCCCGTCGTTCTTGATGAAGTCCGGCTCGTCCACCCCTGCCACCTGGATATTGGTCGTGGAGTAGTCGCCTGCCCCGGTGCCCGGTGCGGCCGCGGGCGCTCCTGTCGAGGCCGGTACCGGCGCCCCGGTCGTCGTTTCATCGCGGGCAGCCCCGTCCGGCACCCCGGTGTACTGGCCTCCGCCGGGGCGACTACCCGTCGCATGTTCTTTGAGGTAGTCACGGAGTTCCTCGGGCGATGAAAATTTCTTCAGCTCGCCGAGCGTTTCCTGACCCGATGCCTCCGTAACCAGTGCGCTTCCGATGATCGCCGCGACCACCAGAATCCCGATGGCAATAACCAGCCTTTCCCGTTGTCCCGCCATGTGCTCCACCTCAATCCGGTGAGAGGGAGATTGGCATACGGGATTATCTCATTTGCGTAAGCTCCGATTTTTTTCGTAGTATTCGCTGCCTGCCGCCGCAGAAAAGGAGTTTTTCTCTCCTTCCCGGTGAACCCGTTATCCGTTCAGGCGGCAAAAAGCCAGGCGATGTAGGTGACGTACCCGGCGAGGAGCACCAGCGACCAGGCACGGATCGTGCGTCGCGACCCGAGGATCAGCGGGAGGATACCTGCCGAAAAGAGGATGACGATGAGGACGTCCGTGAACGACCCGACGGCTATCGGGGTTACGAGCGCGCTCAGGCCGAGGACGAGGAGAAGGTTGAAGATATTGCTCCCGAGGATATTCCCGACCGAGATCGCTCCCTGGTTCCGCACGGCGGCGATGAGCGAGGTGGCGAGTTCGGGGAGCGACGTGCCGAAAGCAACCATACTCATGCCGACCACGAACGCGGGGATGCCGAACGCAGCGGCGATATCGAGCGCCCCCATCAGCACGAGCTGCGACCCGATGACGACGGCGGCGAGCCCGAGAGCGATGAAGAGGATATCTCTCTTCCCGTGTGTCTCGATCGCTTCGCCTTCTTCCTCTTTTCGCTCCCTCCAGAGGATGACGAGAGTGCCTGCAAAGACGGCGAGGAGCACGAGGGCGCTGAGTGCATCCAGAACACCCCGGAGCGCGAGAACGGCGAAGACAACGGTCGCGATGAGCATAAGCCCGGTATGCCTGATGAGGCCTGCACGCGACTGCGGGGTCGCCAGCATCATCTCGGGTTTGATGAGCGTGCAGAGCGCGAGCACCAGCGCGATATTCGCGACGTTGCTCCCGAGAACGTTGCCGAGGGCGATTGCGCCGTTCCCGGTGGCTGCGGCGTTGAAACTCACCACGAGCTCAGGCAGTGAGGTGCCGAAGGCGATGATGGTAAACCCGATCAACGCCGGCGATACACGGTGGCGAATGGCAAGGCCGCCGCCCCCGGCGACGAAGGCGTCGGCTCCCTTGACCAGGAGTGCAAGGCCGATACAGAAGATGATGACGGTTACTATCATAGCATTATCCGGAATGTCGGAGGAGCGTGGGGGCGGGTGCGACTAATATGTTGTGAAATTCTCCGCATGCACGCCGGTGCCCGGGTTTGGGTCGGTTCTTTGGGCAGCGCCGTGCCCGCTCTCCAAAAGGCCGGGTCACCGGGTGCCCGATCGGGAGATACCTTTTTATGAGGCGGCTGCCTCATCCCGGTCATCATGGTGTATCGCAGGAACCTTCAGGTTATCCCGGGAGCGGGGCGGTCATTTATGGACCAGACGAGGTACGAGTATCTCTCTCCCTCAGATCAGACCCGGGGGCATCCGCCGCCGCCGCTCGAAAAACCCTACGGCCGGGAACGGGAAACGATCGCTCTCCCGCCGGTCGAATCTCTCCCCGCTCCGGCTATCACCCTCCGCGATGCCGTAGCCCGGCGGGAGAGCGTCAGGTCGTACGCGGAGCAGCCGATGACCCTTGAAGAACTTGCCTTTCTCCTCTGGGCAACGCAGGGGGTTCGCCGGGTCGTCCGGGGCTACTATACCCTCCGGATGGTTCCCTCCGCTGGTGCACGGCATGCCTTTGAGACCTACCTGTTGATCAACCGCGTGGAGGGCGTCAGGAGCGGTCTTTACCGGTATCTTGCCCTCGAACACCGGCTCGTCGAGGAGACGGCCGAAGCCGGGGTCGCCGAGCGGGTCGCGGAGGCCTGTTTCAATCAGCCGCAGATCACGGCGAGCGCCGTCACGTTCATCTGGACGGCAGTCCCGTACCGGATGATCTGGCGTTACGGTGAGCGGGGCTACCGCTACCTGCATCTCGATGCCGGGCATGTCTGCCAGAACCTCTACCTTGCCGGGGAGGCCGTCGGCTGTGGCACCTGTGCTATCGCGGCGTTCCGCGACGAGATGCTCAATGAGATTCTCGGTATCGACGGTGAAGAGCAGTTCGCCATCTACTGTGCCACCGTGGGAAAGCATACGGCGGGAGCGCCGGAGTGATTCCGGGAGGGTTTAATCCTCCGCCGCCGGAATCCTGATCTGAGGCTTTCTCATGGGAATATACACCATCCTGCACAGCGCCGTGAGTATCGACGGGCGGCTCGACTGGTTTTCGGCTGATATCGGACTGTACTACGAATGCGCAGCGCACTGGCAGGTCGATGCCGTCCTCGCCGGGAGCGAGACGATGCTCGCGGCAGAAGTTCTCTTCCCCGAGTCGCCGGTGGAAGAGGGGGGTGATGTTCCGCCAGCCGATCTGCCCCTGCTCGTCGTTCCGGACAGCAAGGGGAGGATCGCTGCATGGGACCGGTGGCGGCGGGCTCCCTACTGGCGGGATATCGTCGTCCTTTGTTCTGATGCCACGCCGCGTGCATACCTGGAGTGCCTCGAGCGGGCGGGGATCGACTGCATCGTTGCCGGAGCCGATCGCGTCGACCTCCGGGCGGCGCTCGGGGAGCTTGAGAGGAGGTACGGTGTGACCACTCTCCGCGTCGATAGTGGGGGTACTCTGAGCGGCGTTCTTCTCCGTGAGGGGCTCGTCGACGAGGTCAGCCTGCTCGTGCATCCGGCACTCGTTGGGGGCATATCACCACGCTCCTTCTTCCGCGCACCCGATCCGGTCTCGCCTGATGCGGTTATCCCCTGCAGATTGGCGCATGTCGGGCAGTTGCGTGGCGATATCGTCTGGCTGCGCTACACCGTAGGGTGATCCCGCCGTCCGGGAGAAGAAACTATCAGGTCTCCGGAGCGACGGTTAGAGAGGACACTCTCCTTCTGGGAGTGGGTCGCACCGGAGGTGAAGCGCTATCGGACACGGATCGATCGATGCAAGGATAGACGAGCTCGAAGAAGAGCTCCGGGGTGTCATCGGCTACCCGGACGACGAGTTTACCGGTGTTATACGGGACGTGGGGTTTGCCTGCGACTGCTGCGGGAGGTGCTGCACGCGGGAGTATAACGATCACGTGTTCCTCCTCGATGCCGACGCAGAAAGGATCAGGGCGATCGATCCCGGCGCCCTCGTGCCTGCTCCCTACTTTGAGTTCTGCGACCAGAACGGCCGATTCTATGTCTCCGGGTTCGCTCTCCGGACAGATGCCGATGGTTCGTGCGTCTTCCTCTCCGGCGGCCGCTGCAGGATATACGGTGACCGCCCCGCCATCTGCAGCGTCTACCCGTATATGCTCCATCGCGAGGAAGGCGAAGATGGTATCGTCGACTGGCGGCAGATCAGCGGACTTGACGAACATGGATGCTACCATACGGCGATCGACGACGCTGAGTGCGCCCGGATACTCCGGGAGACGAAGGAGTACGAGATTGCGTTCCTCACCCAGGAGATCCGCTTCCTCGAAGCGGTACGGAAACTCTTTGCGGAGAGGGGTCTCCGGCACGTCAGAAGAACTTACGATATGCAGATGCAGCGCCTCCGGAAGGGCGGGGAGGCGGAGGTCTCTGTCTTCTCCGGTGGTTCCTTCGAGACGGTACGGATAACCGCCGCCGACTGCAGGTTCTAACCCGGGTGTGGAATATACAGGGCTATTTATCCAAAAAACTCTTTTAAAACTGGTTAATTTTACTTTAAACCTCTGAGAAGAACCTGAAACGGATATACTTAAGTCTCATCTGGCAAAATGGTAAATAATGTCTCAGAATGATCTGGATTCCCCTTCGATGGCCCCGGCATGGTTGTCGTTTCTGATCCGGGGCATTATTGCCGTTCTCTTCGGGCTTGTCGCCTTTATCTGGTCGGGCTTTGTGCTCGAGGTACTCGTGTACTTCTTCGGGTTCTTCGTGATCATCAACGCCGTCGTCACGCTCGTTATGGGCGCATCGTCGGAGCACCCGCCGACTCCGCGGTGGCTTCTGCTGCTGGTCGGTATTCTCGGGCTCGGCTTAGGCATTCTCGCGCTGCTCTCGCCGATGGTGGTGGTGGTGGCGTTCCTGTACCTGATCGCCGCGTGGGCGCTCGTCGCGGCCCTTGGAGATTTCATCCTGGCGGTATCTGTCGCCGGTGACTGGGCGAGCAGGATCCTCCTCGTGATCTCGGGTATTCTCGGTATTATCTTCGCCCTGATCATCATCTTCGTCCCGCTGCTCGCAGAGCTCGTGCTCGTGCAGGTGCTCGGCATCTACGCAATCGCCTTCGGCGTCATCGGGATCATTCACGGCCTCTCGCTGCGCGGGCAGGCGGATGCCGCTGCCGGTCGGCCCGCGGCGTGAGTCTGTACGGCTCGTTTCCTTCCTGATCGGTAATACCCACACCCTTTTTTACCCGGCCATCCTGTTCCGGATGACCTGACTATGGAGCTCGAGATCCTTCTTCTCCTGCTGGTGATCGGTGCGGTCATCCTCCTCTTCGTCACCGAACGCATCAGGGTGGACGTGATCGCCGTCCTGGCTGCGCTCAGTCTCACCTGGCTCGGGCTGATCACCCCCGAGCAGGCGCTCTCGGGTTTTTCAAGCACCGCCGTCATCGCCATGCTCTCGGTAATGGTGCTCGGTCACGGGCTCGACCGGACGGGGGTGACCACCCGTATCGGCAGATCGATCCTCGGTACCGCCGGCACCGGAGAAAAACGCCTCATCGCCACCGCCTCACTGGTCACCGGGGGGCTCTCTGCGTTCATGCAAAATGTCGGCGCCACGGCCCTCTTTCTCCCCTCGATGCTGCGGCTCTCACGCCTGACCGGCATCCCGTCATTCCGCCTCCTCATGCCGGTCGGATTCGCCGCGATCCTCGGCGGAACTATCACCATGGTGGGAGCGGGGACCCTGATCGTCGTGAACGATCTCCTCATGCAGGCAGACCTGGCTCCGTTCGGTCTCTTCGCCGTCACCCCTATCGGTATACCGCTCCTCCTTGCCGGTGTTGCTTATTTCGCCCTCTTCGGCTCGCGTCTCCTCCCGGAGAACGGAAGGCAGGTAACGGTAACCCCGCAGGAAGAGCTGATCCGTACCTGGAACCCTCCCTGCTGCATCTCGTATCTCCGCGTTCCGGTATCAAGCCCCCTCGTCGGGAGGACGCGGGAGGAGGTGCACCTGATATCGGATTACAACCTGCACCTCATCTCCCTCGCAGAAGGCGGAGACATCCTCTACACCCCGTGGCGCTACACGCGGTTCGTCGCCGGACAGGAACTCGGACTCCTCGGGAACACCGATGATGTCGAGCGATTCTTAAGTGATTACGATCTCCGCCGGGTCAGAGCGGGAAGGAGCGCGGCAAATGTCATGGGCGACCCGAACGTCGGTTTCGCCGAGGTGATCGTCCGCCCGTACTCCTCCCTCTCCGGAAAGACGCTGCGTGATCTCGAGTTCCGGATGAAGTACGGGCTTGAAGTCCTGATCCTCCTCTCCGGTGCCCGTGAGCAGCGGAGGGATCTTGCCGATCAACCTCTGCAGGCAGGGGATTCCCTGGTGGTGCTGGGACGGTGGGAGCGGATTTTAGCGCTCGGGACGAACAAAAACTTCGTCCTGGTCACGCCTGTTGAGGGTGCGTCCCTTCGCGAGCCAAAAGCAGTCCTCGCAGTCGCATGCTTTGCAGGAGCCGTTGCTCTCACGTTTACCGGCATCCCGATCGCAACGAGCCTGCTCTCCGGGGCTCTTTTCATGGTGCTGCTCCGCGTCGTCTCCATCGAGGAGGCGTACCGTGCGATCGACTGGCGGACGCTCGTCCTGATAGCAGGCCTCATCCCGCTCGGTATCGCAATGGACCAGACCGGCACGGCAGCGTTCGTGGCTGATCAGCTCCTCGCGGTCACTGCCGGGCAGCACCCGCTCGTCATTCTCCTCGCCGTGGCGGTACTCGCGACCTTCCTATCGCTGATCATGTCGAACATTGCCGCCACCGTCCTGCTCGTGCCGCTCGTTCTGGCCGTTGCCGTCGTGCCGGGGCTCGATCCACGGGGTCTTGCCCTCCTGGTCGGGCTCTGCACCTCGAACTCCTTCCTTCTCCCTACCCACCAGGTCAACGCACTCCTCATGGGTCCTGGCGGCTACCGGAACCGGGATTACCTGCGGGCGGGCGGGGCGCTGACGGTGCTCTTCATCATCATTGCCGTCGGCCTCGTCTACCTGTTCTCCTTCTAAACGGTCGTGACATTGTCGACTCTGATCCAGGGGTCTTCGACCATGAAGCTGATCATGGTATAGGTGTCGTCGCTGTTCGGTGAGTTCAGCGCTGCGATCAACGCAGCTGCGGCCTCCGGCGCCTGGAGGCGGGCAAGGTCGACCGGAGTGCTCCCCGGTACACGGATAGTGGTGCCCGAGACGACGGAGACGTCCTGCACGCCGTCGATCATCGGATGCTGGACGACGGCGAAGTAGCGGCCGGGAGCGAAACCTTCCGTCACCGCCCGTTCGAGGACGTAGCGGTACGTGCCGTCCGCTTCCACGCCGACGCGGTTTGAGAGTGACCGATAGTTTGTTCCAAAGACCCAGACGTAGACGGCATCGGGCTGCCCGGCGGCGATGCCCGATATCGTCATCTGATCGCCGCGTGCGAGGATGGGTGTGTTCTCGATCGTCGTCCGTTCGATCCCGGCGGTCTGTGCCTGGGCCGCGCCGGCACCGGCGATCAGGAGCAGTCCGATACACCCGAACAGTCCTGCCTGGAGGGCTCTCTTTCCGAGTGGCATGACGGTCGTGGTACCGTTCTGCCTTTATAGAGGTTGCCGCCGGCGATCAGACGGGGTTCTTTCCTGCTGCGAGCATGCTGTCCACGACCGAACCGTTCTCTATGATGACCTGTACAGTCGCCCGGTCCGTTACGGCCGGATCTTTCATCGACTGCATCGTGAACCGGTAGGTGTAGGCGGCACAGTCGGGGCACGGGCCCTGCGCCGCCCAGATGAGGGTGAGATTCTCCCCGGCGTAGTCGCGGTACTCCGTAAGATTGGTCACGTATGACGCCGCTATATTCCGGCTCTCCGCGTCCGGCGCGGGGCTGATCCCGGTCATACCTGCAAGTGTCCTGACCCAGGAGGTGTTCAGCCCGTTTCCCTCCCTGATACCCCGGCAGACGTACCCAGACGTATTCGTGTCACGGAGCAGGATGGTGCCGGAGAGGTCGCCGCCCATCGGTTCGTGGAGCACGAAGAGCGCCTCCGTCAGGTTCGGGGGCGCTTCGGTTTCGTTCCAGGGCCGCTCTGTCCGGAGCTCGACGACCGTCCCGCGCTCACGAAGTCCGGTGATACGGTCATCCGTCACCCGGCAGTCGATCGTTCCGTTGATCTGCCGGAGGATCCGGTAGAGCTTGTCCGTGCCGTTCCATCCGGGAGATGACTCGTTTCCACCGAGATACCTCCCGATACCGTTCTGCCGGAGGATGATGGTCTCGTTCGTCCCGGCCACGACGCTGATCCGCGAGAGTTCGATCGGCCGTCCCCACTGCTGGAACGTCACGATATCGATCTCTATCTCTCCGGTAAATCTGACCGGGAGCCCGTCTGCCGCGAGTTCGTCCGGGAGATTGAGCGGGAGGTATCGCTCACCGTTTTCGGTGATGAGGCCGTAGAAGCCTCTTTCGAGATCGATGTACGTGACGGTTCCGGTTGCAGAAACCGTTCCGTCTCCGACCGTTCCGAAGGGGGATGCGATACACCCGGCGGTGAGGAGCACGGCGAAAACGGTGCAGAGTAGATGCGATATGCCGGTCATACTGCCATTCGGGTATATTTCTCCCCTCTGTTAAGTCCTTTCCATGCCGTTTTGAGATCTGCAGAACCTACCGGTGAGGTGCTCGCCAGCACCGATATTTTCACCCGTGAGCCTGCGCCGGGGCAATGGTGTCCCGGGAAAACCCCTGCAGCCCTGCCTTCTCCCATACCCATTCTCTCCGACTCTTGCGGGCATCCGTTATACTGATACCAACGTCTCTTCCCGCTCCCGCGTTTGAACGCCGGATGTTCCCGGCCGGAAAGCTCTTTTTCGGGGTTATCCGGAGAAGCTCTCTTTCATCCCGACCGAAAGGTATATATAATGCAGCCATCTTTTTGGTGTAGCAGCTCGAAGAGCTATATGAACAGCAGCTTCGTATCACCGCCGCACCGAGGAGACCTGCATGACTTCCGGACTGACCGCATTCATCGATATGGAGTTTGGCCATGTCTACGGTACCTGCCGCGACCTGCTTATGCCGGTGGAGCTTGGCATGGTGCTCTACGATCCCGCCTCCAATACCCCCCGTTTTGCCGGCAGAAAATTTTCCTACGATATCGACGTCGAACTCTGGCGGAACGTCACCGATGAGCGGGGAGCGACGCTCGGTGTCACGGCAACTGTCGCGAACCTTGCCCGGAACGAGTACCAGAAACCGTTCCTCCGGAGCCACCGGCTATCCGCCCGCCGCATCCGGGACGCCGAGGTGGTCTGCAATGAGGCTTTCGCCGATCTTCGATCTGCTATGGAAGATCTCTGCACCGGGCACGATATCGAAACCCTGGCTTTTTTTGCGGAAGGAATGGAGGTGAAGGCTTTCTCCCGCGCCGGGTTCCCGCTCGATGCATTCGGGCGGGTCGACCTGCAGAAGGCGGTCATGCGACAACTGCGGATGAAAGACCAGCTCTCGCTCGACAAAGTCGCAAAGATCATCGACTTTTCTGCTGCGTATACGGAGATTGCATCGACGCACTTCTCATACAAGGTTCCCCGAAGACTTCGCCACTTCATCAAACCCCACCGGGCTCTCGGTGATGCCGCCCGGATCTTTCTCCTCTCCCGTGAACTTGCCGAGGCGGGGGGGGTGTTTGAGTCACGGGCACATGCGCTCCTCGAGCAGTACAATCTCCTGCGGGCGGGGCGGGATATGACTGCAGCTCCCGGTGCAGCCACCTGATGCAGCAGCGCCGGGACAGGGTAAAGGTTTATACGGCGCTGCACCGATGGTGGCGCCATTATGGAGTGGGAGTACGATCTGGTTGTTATTGGGACGGGCACTGCGGGGACGGATATTGCCGTCCATTGCCGGAAAGCCGGTAAAAGCGTTGCCATCGCCGATTACCGGGAGTTCGGGGGCACGTGCGCCCTCTGGGGGTGCATCCCGAAGAAAGTTCTCGGCGCTGCCGCCGAGGTCGTCGCCCGTGCTGGCGATCTGCACGGGAAGGGTATCATCGGCGGGATAGCGATCGACTGGCCCGCACTCGTGGGATTCGAGCGCTCCTTCACCGATCCCGTCCCTGCGAGGAAGGAGGAGATGTTCGAGCAACGCGGGATCGATGCTTACCACGGATGTGCCCGGTTCACCGGCGAGCAGACAATCGAGGTCGGCGGCGAAACCCTTCGGGCAAAGCAGTTCGTCATCGCCACCGGTTCCAAACCCCGACCATTGCAGACTCCGGGTGCCGACCTCATGACCACCAGTGACGAGTTCCTCTACCTCGAACGCCTCCCGAAACGGATCGTCTTCATCGGAGGCGGATACATCTCATTCGAGCTCGCCCACGTCGCCGCCCGTGCAGGAGCTGAAGTGACGATCCTCCAGCGGAGCGGCGAGGTGCTCAAGAGGTTCGACTCCGATCTCGTCGACCGGCTGGTGACGGCATCGGGCGAGGCGGGGATCGATATCCGGATGAACATGCCGCTCTATTCGATTGAGAAGGCACCCGGCGGCCTCATCGTCCGGGCAGGGCCGGAAGGCAGGCAGATCTTCGAGGCCGATATGGTGGTGCACGGCGTCGGCAGAGTCTCCGCAATCGACAATCTCGACCTTGCGAAAGGCAACGTCGAGACGGATAAAAAAGGGATCGTCGTCAATGAGTATCTCCAGAGTGTATCGAATCCGGCCGTCTACGTCGCCGGGGACGCTAACTACGAGAGCATCCAGCTGACACCCGTCGCCACGCTCGACGCCCATGTCGTCGTCGATAACATTCTGAACGGGAACCGGAAGAGAGCGGACTATTCAACGATCCCGAGCGCTATCTTCAGCATCCCGTCTCTCGCCGCGGTCGGCCTCTCGGAAGCGACGGCGAAGAAAAATGGGATTGAATATGATCTTCACTCCGGCGATATGTCCTCGTGGTATGCCTCCCGACGGATCGGCCTTCGCCACGCCGCCTACAAACTCCTGCTCGAAAAAAAGACCGGGCGCATCCTCGGCGCCCACGTTCTCGGGGATAATGCCGGCGAGATCATCAACCTCTTCGCTCTCGCAATCCGGCACAGTATGACAGCGGCCGATCTGACCTACGATGCGATGATCTATGCCTACCCGACGAGCACCTACGAGATCACCTACATGGTCAAAGGAAAAGGCGGGTAGGCAGGTTTCAACCCTCCGCCGCTTCCTTCTTTTGCGGCCGTTCCGGTTTGACGTAGGTGATCGGATGCCGTTCGACCTCCTTTTCCGTTACCGGAGCGATATAGCCGCTCTCCATAATGAGGCACTTTGCCGGGCATGCCTCGACACAGGCATCGCAGGCGATGCAGCGGAAGCGATCGATCTCCCAGACCTTCTCCGCCCGCTCCACCCGTATCGCCTGGGACGGGCACCGGCGCATGCAGAGGCCGCAGGAGATGCACCGTGCAGGGTCGATCGTCACGTGTCCACGGGTTATCGGTCCGACCCGTGCCGGAACTGCGGGGTAGCGCCGGGTGGGCGGCCGTCCGAAGAGGTTTTGCAGGACGGTCTTTGCCATCGTAAAGAATCCCATCCGCCGATCACCTCTCCGTGCAGCTGATGCACGGGTCTATCGAGAGAACGATCACCGGGACGTCGGCGAGCTGGCACCCGGGGAGCATCTTCACCAGCGGCGGGAGGTTCGCCAGCGTAGGCGTCCGGATCCGGGCGCGGGTCAGGTGCTTCGTACCGTTGCCTCTGATGTAGTGGACGACCTCTCCGCGCGGCTGCTCGACCCGCGAGAAGTACTCGCCGTCGGGTGTGCCGGTCACTTTCACTTCAATCGGTCCCTCCGGAATAGTTTCTGCGGCCTGCCGGATCAGGTCGATTGAGGTGAAGAGCTCGCCGACCCTGACCGCACATCGGGCGTAGCAGTCGCCCGCACTTTCGGTCACCGGTTTGAAATCAAGGTCTCCGTAGGCGGCATAGCCGAGATTCCGGGCATCGATGGGGACACCGCTCCCCCGGAGCGTCGGGCCTGCTGCGCCGAGGTCGTATGCCTCGCCTTTTGTGACAATCCCGAGCCCCTGGAGCCGGTTTTTGACCGATTCGTCATTGAGGAAGACGTCACCGAGATTCCGGCACTGCTGCTCGAACGGGACGAGCGTGCGGAGTATATCATCGAGTTTCTCCCTGCCGATGTCGCGGCGGACTCCCCCGACTTTACAGGTTCCCTGGATGACGCGCCCGCCGGAGGTATCTTCAAGCACATCGAGCACGCTCTCCCGGAGCCGCCAGGACTGCATGAAGAGACTCTCGAAGCCCATGGCGTCGGCAAAGAGCCCGAGCCAGAGGAGGTGCGAGTGAAGCCGCGAACACTCCGACCAGATCGTCCGGAGGTACCGCGCCCGGTCAGGCACCTCGACGTCCATGATCGTCTCGATCCCCTGTACGTATGCAAGCCCGTGCATGAAACTGCAGATCCCGCAGATACGCTCCGCAACATGGACGAAGTCGGTATACTCCCGCTTCGTCACGAGCTGTTCGAGACCGCGGTGGACGTAGCCGATGGAGGGGATGACGTCGACGACCGTCTCGTCCTCAAGAACCAGGTCGAGGTGGATAGGTTCCGGGAGAACCGGGTGCTGCGGGCCGAAGGGCACGACTATGCGTTCCGGCATGGCCCCTCCCCCTTGCGGGTGACGCTGAACGGCTGCTTCTGTGCCGTCCTGATCATCGCTCCGTGAAAGTCGATGTTCATTCCGGTCACCGGTATTCCGAAAAGGTCGTGCATCTCGTTCTCATAGATGAACGCCCCCCAGTAGATACCGGAGATGCTCGGAACCTCCGTCTCCGGGGTGACGGTCACCCGCAGGTTCAGGAACGTAAAATCCTTATCGAACGAGTAGTTGATCTCGTAAGCCTCTTCGATGGCAGTGCACCCGATCTGGACGAGCCGGTAACCGTCCCCGTGCAGTTCCCGGACGCTTCTTTCGAGATCCCCGAGTGGGATCTCCCGTATCGTCTGTTTTTCCGCAGTCATGGTTTAGCTCCCTGCTTCTGCTCCCTTTCGTATCTCTTCTTTTGCATGTGTTCTATCGGCCATCGTTCGTCGTTTCTCTTCAAGGATACCGAGTGCCGTCACGATCCCGTCGATGATCGACTCCGGCCGCGCTGCACAGCCCGGGACATAGACATCCACCGGTATAACCTTATCGACGCCTCCGACGATGTTGTAGCATTCCCGGAATATCCCGCCGGAGGTCGCACATATCCCGACCGCCACCACCACCTTCGGTTCGGGCATCTGCTCGTATATGTTCCTGACGATGTCCCGGTTCAGTTCGTTGATGCCGCCGGTTATCACCAGAATATCGGCGTGTTTCGGGTTGCCGGTATTGATGATCCCGAACCGCTCCACGTCGTAGAGCGGTGTTAAGCAGGCCAGCACCTCGATGTCACAGCCGTTGCAGCTCGAGGCGTCGTAGTGCAGGAGCCAGGGTGATCGCTTCAGGAATGCCATGATTTTACGCTCCTCCCATAATATATCCGATGATCGCGAGGTTCAGAATGCCGAGGATCGCCGCTGCCGCCCACCCGCTCTGGAGCGCCGCCTGCCACCGCAGCCGGGCGGTGGTGTTATCGAGGAATATCTCCGCAAAGTAGGTGATTGCGATCGCCGCTATCCCGAGCACCGGGTTGAACCCGAAGAAGAGGTAGATGAATCCGAGGAGAAAGATGTTTTCATACCAGTGGGCTATCTCGATCTGGCCGAGGGTTGCGCCGGAGAATTCGGTGGTGATCCCTTTGACGATCTCCTGGTGCGCATGGTGCGAAGTCGAGATGTCGAAGGGCGATTTTCGCAGTTTAATCGTCAGGACAGTGAGGAACCCGAGGAAAACGCCCGGAAGGTAGAGTATAACCGGAACCGTCGATGCGGCGATCTCGCCGGTGAAGAAACTCCCGGTGACCATGTAGAGCCCGACCGCCGCGAGGATGATCATCGGCTCGTAGGCCATGATCTGGATCAGTTCCCGCTCCGCCCCGATGTGGCTGTAGGGTGAGTGGACCGAGTAGGCGCCGAGCACCAGGAAGACGTGGGCGAGGGTGAAGGCGAAGATGACGAGCAGCAGATCTCCTCCGGCGAAGAAGAGCGCTCCCGATACGACGATGAAGGCGAGGTAGGCGAGCACGTAGAAGTTCTGCGCCGTGGTGACCACGACGTTCTCCTTCTCGAAGAGCTTCCCGACGTCGTAGAAGGGCTGCAGCAGCGGTGGTCCGACTCGCCCCTGCATCCGCGCGGTGAGGATGCGATCTACTCCGGCGACGAGCCCGCCGAGCAGGGGAGCGAGGAGGATGAAGAGCAGGGCGCCCAGGAGTCCGTTCATGCCGCCACCCCCGCGAGCAGCCAGGATGCCAGTACCAGACCGGTACAGAGCGCCGTTCCGACCGGCAGCAACCGTTTTTCACCGAAGTAGGCGGTCAGGTAATAGTTCCTCGTCGTCATCTCCCGTGCGACCCCCATCGAGCCCAGAAATTGCATGTCCGGGGTAGTCGTTCTCCCGCTCATGTAGGGCGGGAGGTGTTTGGCGCTCTTTCGGAAGAGCAGGAATGAGATCGGCAGGATGAGGAGCAGGAAGAGCATCAGCGCCATGATGGCGATATTGGCCTGTGAGAGGCGTGCCGTCGTGCCGTAGATCGAGAAGACGTACGGCTCTATCAGCGTCGACGAGATGAGCGGGAAGAGGAGAACGGTCGCTGCCACGAGCGTCGTGAGCGTATACAGCGGAACCCACCGCTCCTGTCTGAAACCATCCTCGACCACTGTGCGGTACCGGGCGACCGTCACGAGTTTACCCATCCACTTCGCCCAGAAGAAGACCGTGACCGCACCGCCGTACGCGAGGATGGCGACGAAGGCGAGGCCGTAGGGGGCCTGCACGAACCCTTCGATAGCCGCCCATTTCGAGATCAGCATCCCGAAGGGTGCGAGGAACATCCCGGCGATACCGATGAACATCATCACCGCCATCTTCGGCATCCTGACGATCAGCCCTTCCATATCCTCGATATCCCTGCTGTGGATCCGTTGTTCGACGGTGCCGACCGAGAGGAAGAGGAGCGACTTTGAGATGGCGTGGAAGATGATCAGCAGGATCGCCGCCCAGACGAGCATCGGCGTCCCCACTCCGGCGCAGGCGGCGATCAGACCGAGATTGGCGACGGTCGAGTAGGCGAGGACGGACTTTGCGTCGCTCTGCGAGATGGCTATCGCGGAGGCGACGAGGAACGTCACGGCGCCGACCATCGCTATCGAGACGCCGGCCAGCGTCCCGGCATAGACCGGGGCGAACCGCACCAGGATGTAGACCCCTGCCTTCACCATCGTGCTCGAGTGGAGGAGGGCCGAGACCGGTGTCGGGGCGACCATCGCCCCGAGGAGCCAGGTGGAGAAGGGCATCAGCGCCGCTTTGGTGATCCCGGCAAACCCTATCAGGACGGCGGGAATGAGGGCTATCGCCTCCCCGGAGGCGAGGAGCTGGTCGAGCTCGAGGATCCGGCCGGCCGGGTCGACCGCGGCGAGGTAGATCAGGGCGGCGGCGAACGCGATCCCGCCGAGCAGGTTCATGGTAAGTGCCCGGAAGGCGTTCCGGGTCGCTTCGTCCGTCTCCGAGTACCCGATCAGCAGGAAGGAACTGATGGTGGTCACCTCCCAGAAGAAGAAGATCCACTGGAGGTTGTTTGAGAATACCAGGCCGAACATCGCGGCGATGAAGAGGAAGATGACGAAGAAGAAGAACCGCTGCCGGTTGCGCACTTCGGGGTGTTCGGTGTGGTAGGTCTCCATGTAACGGAGGGCGTAGACCGCGATGAGGCTGCCGATGATCCCGATGATCAGAGCCATGATGACGGAGAACTGGTCGATGAAGAGGTTGTTGACCGGGTGGAGGTCCCCTGCGTACAGGAACTCGAAGGCGACGATCAGGGCGGTCTGCACCGCAATGAGGGCGATCGCCAGGTAGTTCCTGAACCGGAGACCGAGGTAGGCGATATAAGCGGCGAGGCCGAGTTCGATGATCACCAGTATCCGGCTCACCGGCTCTGACGGGATGGCAAAGAGTATCAGATCCTGCATTCCGTAGACGGCGAGCAGAAGGACCGATGCGGCGGCGATGACCACAGCGGCGGCAGTGACCATCGCGAACCTGACTTTTTTCTGGTTCGCGAGCAACATCCCGACGGCGATGACGGCGGGAAAGAGTATCAGAAAAAGCAGCGTCTCCACAAGTGTTCCTCGATAGGGACTATATCAGACCTACATTATTAATCATTCTAAATCACACTCCGGTCTTTGGCCTGTACGGCCTTACCCTTTTACGTGCCTGACTCCGCCGTCCGGGTGGGATGTATCGCCCCGGTAACGCGGGATGAAGTGAACGTGGGTGTGCATAATTGCCTGCCCGGCAACCTCGCCGATATTGACACCGATATTGTAGCCGTCGGGGCTCTGGTCACGCTCGACGATAGCCTTACAGTCCTCGGCGAGCTGCCCGATGGCCAACCGCTCCGCGTCGGTCGTCTCAAAAGCGCTTGCCACGTGCCGGAACGGGATGAGGAGGAGGTGTCCGGGGTTCACCGGGTGGATGTCGTAGCGGGCATAGGCGAGATCGTTCTTCGCCACGATAACCGCCGGGTCGGGGTTACAGAAGGGGCATGCCATGCTCTCCACTCCTGCACCGATCCGATATCACTCTTTTCCCGACTTTCCTGTCACCCGAGCAGTCCGGCGATGAGCCTTCCGATCCTGCTCCGCTCGAGTGCGATCGCTTCCTCGGTGCACATCTCATGGCAGCAGTAGCAGCGGATGCATTTCGCAAGGTCGATGACCGCCCTGCCATCCCGCACCGTTATGGCGCTCATCGGGCAGATCCGTTCGCACTTCCGGCACCCGGTGCACCGGGTTTCATCGACCTTTGGTGAGAGGGCGTAGGCCGCTCCGAACCGCTGGACGACTGCGAGGAGCGCCCGCCGCCAGATCCCGGTTCCGCTCCCCGCATAGGTGGACGGTTTTTTAAAGTCGGGTACGGCTATCTCGTCCGGCGGGACACCCCGTGTCACGATGCCGGCGAAGTCCGGATCGATAAGCCCACGGTTCGCGGCGTCCCGGATCGACCCGATCTCGAGGGGGTCGTATCCGATGAGGCGGGCGAGCACCACGTCCATGGCCGTATAACTGCCGCTCGCGAGAACGGCGCCGATCTTCCGTGGCGTCCCCGATTGGGGGCCGTCGCCCTCCATCCCCACGACCGCGTCCATGATCTGGAGACGGGGCTTTACGAGCTCGTTGAGATCGACGAGCATCCTTCCAAACTGCGCTTCGTCCCTGAACCGGAAGTGGAAGGCGGGTTTTTCAAAGCCCGGTATCAGGCCGAAGAGGTTCTTCGCCGCCCCGCTCATCCGCGTCCACATATGCGTCTTGGCCTTCGAGACGACCACGATCGCATCGGCCTTTAGTGCCGGGGTGATGATCGAGAAGCGCTTCATCACCTCGCCGCCCGGGAAAGGAACCTCCTCGTGGCCGGGGTCGAGGTTGAGGTCTATCCCGAGCTCTTCAGCGACGGCAGTGAATCCCGATGCGGCATAGGCCCGGCGAAGGTTTCCTTCGGAGTAGACGATCCCGGCTCCAGGGCTGTCGGCGATCATCACCCGGCACCCGTGCTCGGCGAGGAGCTCCGCAACGGCGAAGACGACCTCAGGGTGGGTGGTGACGCATCGTCCGGGGTCGGACCCCTGCAGCATATTCGGCTTCACGAGGACGGTCTCGCCCGGCGAGGCGAAGATGCCCACCCCGCCGATAAGCCCGATCGCTTCCCGCACCGCCTTCCTGACCTCGTCACGGCGGTATCCGTCACAGCGGACGATCGATACCGGCATCTCTGCTGCTGCCATACTCGCTTCCTGTAGGACGCCGCTGCTCTTATCTTCTCCCCTCGCCGAGCCGGGCGAGGGCATCCTCCGCCGCAACCGTGGCGGCGCCCTGCTTGGTGCTGTCGGTTCCCGTGCCGCAGACCTCCCCGCCGAGCAGCACCTGTGCAGTCCAGGTGGCGGCGTTTTCAGGCCCGGTCTGCCGATACTCGTAATCGACGGCGCCGAGTTTTCGCGAGGCCGCAAGCTCCTGGAGTCTTCCTTTATAGTTCCTGGTGAGGTCGAACCGCTCGATCTCTTCCGCAAAGATCGCGAGGATGACCGTCCGCACCGTCTCCATGCCGCGGTCGAGATAGATCGCGCCGAGGAGTGCCTCGAATGCGTCGGCGATGATGGCGTCGGTGAGAACCTGACCCCGGCGCCGGAGCGCTCCATCGATGCCGAGATTACGGGAGAGAGCGATCTCCGCGAGATTGGCGTTCCCGGTCACCTGAAGCCGTCTGTTCAGTTCTCCCGGGGGGAGATTGTAGCGGGAGTAAAGATGATCGGCGATGACGAAGTCGAGGACGTAATTGCCGAGAAACTCGAGCCGCTCGTTGTCTCCGGTGGCGGAACGTCGATACCGTGCCCCTTCGACGTAAGACCGGTGCGTCAGCGCCCGGTCGTAGAGCATGAGCTCCCCGGCATCTGCTATCTCGAGGTTGAACGGCGGGGCGGCGAGGAGGCGGCGGAGTTCCTCCTCGCGGCCCTGAGCCGGCGGGAGGGGTATCTCTTCGCGGTGCCGTCGCAGAAAGGAGGGAACCTTCAGTCTGATCGGGAGCGTTGGGAACTTCATAGGCGGATTGTGATGAAGAATGTCCGCGCTATGCTCACTTATACCCGTCCCTTCTTTCGGGGGAAAGACTCTTCACGCCGGGGGTCTACCGGACGCTCCGGAGAGCGGGGAGTATGGTCGATGTCTGGACGGTGCTCGTGGTGGTTGCCGTCATCATCCTGGTTCTGCCCATCGCCGGGCGTCTCATCACCCGGATCCGGCGTATCAGGATGATCCGGACGATCGAAGAGATGCGGACGACCCGGGTGATCACCCTGATCCACCGGCAGGAGCGTGTGGCGCTTCTCGGCATTCCCCTCGTCCGCTATATCACTATTCCCGATGCCGAGGATATTCTGCGGGCTATCAGGCTCACTCCGGCGACCATGCCGATCGATCTCGTCGTCCACACGCCGGGCGGTCTCGTGCTCCCGGCAGAACAGATCGCCATGGCGCTCAAACGGCATCCCGCCCAGGTAACGGTCTTCGTCCCCCACTACGCGATGTCCGGAGGGACACTGCTTTGCCTTGCAGCCTCCCGGGTGGTGATGGACGAAAACGCTGTCCTCGGACCGGTCGATCCGATCATCGGGCGGTATCCTGCGGCGTCGATCCTGTATGCGGCCCGCATCAAAGATGTCAATGAGGTCGACGACGAGACACTCATCCTCGCGGATATCGCCGGAAAAGCCAGCGGGCAGATGCAGGAGTTCGTTCGCACCATGCTTGCGGGAACGGTAGATCCGGAGAGCAGAGCGCGGATAGCCGAGGCTCTGACCGGTGGGATCTGGACGCACGACTACCCGATCACCTGCCGTGAGGCCGTTGGGATAGGGCTTCCGGTCTCCTGCACGATGCCGGAGGAGATATTCCGGCTGATGGACCTCTACCCGCAGGCGATGCCGGGGCGTTCCGCGGTCGAGTACCTCCCGGTGCCGTACCGGAAGAAGGGTGATCGGCGCTAAGGGATCTGTCCGGAATCTTTTACCTGTACGAGGTCTGACAGTATGTATCCCGTCGCCGGGAGGTGTAATGATATCCGGTGACACTGCATACCTGGATCTCGAGTTCGGTTATGTCTACGGGACGGCACGAGCCGTGATCATGCCGATCGAGATCGGTGTGGTCGTCCACCGCCGGGAGGATGATTCCGTCAGGTACGCCGGAGACGTGTTCCGGTACGGGATTGACGTCGAGATCTGGAAGAAGGTCGCCGATGACTGCGGGCGCACCGTCGGCGTCTCGACGTCGGTCGCGAATACCGGCGAAGGTGTCTACGGGAAACCCTACGACCACTACTTCCGCCTCTCACCGGAGAGGACGGTCTCCGCTCAAACGATCTCCCGGGCGGCGTTTGATGATCTCCGTGCCTTTATGGTCGGGCTCCTCGACAGCGGGCAGGTCTCGAGGCTGGTCGTCTTTGCGGCCGATATGGAGAAGATGGCGTTTCGCGAAGCCGGTATCCCGGTTGAGAGCTATACGCTTGTCGACCTCCAGCGGGAGATCAAACGGCAGATGTCCCTGCGCGACGTTTTCTCGCTCGACCGTGTGTCCCGCCTCGTCGACTTCCGGACGGGCGACGGCGTTATCGCCTCGGCGCATTTCGAGTACCCGATCCCGGCGGCGTTCCAGGGGTGCCTCGCGCCTCACCGCGGGATGGGCGATGCCGCACGGATATTCCTCCTCTCCCGGGAGTTTTTTGACCGCCGGGAGGCTTTTACGAAGAGAATAGATGCGCTCACCCGGGTATGCGAGGCATCCCGCGAGCCGGAGAGCGGCAGGTGATTATACCGGATGCCGGAGGCGTCCGGTCTCGGTTGTATCGTATCCGCCCGCTTCGGTGAGGATTTTTCTGAACGCCGGTGAGGATATCGTGCGGATGAGCCTGTCCAGTCGTTCGTCCTCCAGATCGGCAGTTCTGACCGCCAGTTCGTACCGTTCTTCTGTCAGGGGGATACGATGCAGATTCTGTGCGCCTGCGATGCAGATCAGGGTCAGATCTCCGGGAGAGAAGTGTTCCCGGAGGAGTGCGTCGCCATCCGGGCTCCGGAAGGGAGTTCGGACTGCAACGGCATGGCAGGCTGCATTCCGGAGTAAGAGGACTGCTCTCCGTTCATCGATCTCGTTTACGCGAAGCCGGGTGTCCTGTCGCTGCATCAGATCGGCGAGATGGTCGAGTGCCTGGTCGCGGGAACCCGCAATGAGCAGGGAGCGGTTGACGGCCTCCTCCGGTTCCGTCAGGCGGGCGTCTACCTCCGTCCCCGCGGCGAGCTTGTCGACGGCAGCGGGGATGCGCAGATAGCCGTTCGCCTGAAGAGCGGCCATCTGCATTCCCGTGCCCCGGACAGGGGGGTGGGCAATGTACTGACCGTCGACCCGTGTGACCATCAGCTGAATGAACTCATCGCACCCGGGTTTTGATGTGAGCGGATGGGCGAGCCGGGCATGGACTCTTCCGGCGGGCCGGGCTCTGAACCCCCAGGAGGCCAGCAGCGGCATGACGATCTCCCGCTGGATCGTCAGTGCCGCCGTCGGACTTCCCGGTAGCCCGATCACGGGTGTATCGTTCACCCTCCCGATTATTGCCGGCCTCCCCGGTTTCACTGCAATGCCATGGGCCAGCACCTCTCCGAGTCCGGCTATCGCGCTCGCCGTGAAATCCCGTATCCCTGTCGACGATCCTGCCGAGATCAGGACGAGATCGCTTTCTCTGGCGCCGGTTTCGATAGCTCTTTGGAGCAGGTCGGGGTCGTCCCGGACGATGGGATAGCGGGTGGGAGTTGCCCCGGTTTCGGCGAGCCATACGGATGCTGCGGTAATATTGCTCTCGATCACCTGCCCCGGCTCCGGGAGCGTGCCCGGGGGAACGAGCTCGTTGCCGGTGGGAATGAGGCCGACCCTGACGGCATCGACGGTGATCTCCGTGATGCCGCAGGTCGTGAGCGCACCGATCTCACAGGACGTGATCCGGTGACCGGCAGGGAGAAGTCTCGCCCCTGCACGGACATCTTCTCCGCATCTTCTGATATACTGCCATGGACGGGCGGTCTGCCGGACACTCCATTCTCCCGGATTCCCGTCCTGCCCGATATCCTCGATTTTGATGACTGCGTCGTATTCGGGCGGCACGCCGCTGCCGGTACTGACCCGGAGAGCATCGCTTATCGTTACCGGACAGTGAGCGCCCGCTCCGGACGTGTCGCTGCTCTTAACCGCTATGCCGTCCCTAACTGCGACGTTCACACCGGGCAGGGTAAGGGGGGAGAAGACCGGCTGATAGGTCACTCTCCCGACCGATTTGAGAACCGGGATATTCTCGTTCCTGTCGGGTTTCGGGAATGAATCGGTGACCAGCGATACTGCTTCTTGCAGAGGGAGGAGGGGGTACCTCCTCACCATAAATGAACCTCGACCTCGTCGGTGGTATCGAGCCCTTCTGAGGCCGGGCCGATCCTGACGATGCCGTCGCTCTGGACGAGCGTATTGAGGAGGCCTGACTTTCCGAAGAGCGGGACGGCCTCTTTCCCGAGAATCTTGACACGGACGTACTCTTCCCTGCCCCTTTCGGACGGTATATTCCGGGACAGCCTGACTTTTCTGGTCGACTCTCTGCTCGTCAGGCACCGGGTCAGTGCATTCATCAGGTGACCGCCGAGCAGCGTGAGCACGACGAATGTGGCTGCCGGATGACCGGGAACGCCGATAACGGGGGTCTTCCCGATGCGACCGATGATCGTCGGTTTGCCGGGTGCGAGTGCAATACCGTGGGCAAAAACCTCTCCAAGCCCGGCAATGACCTTGGCGGTGATATCCCGGTCATCCTTCGAACTGCCGCCGGAAACCAGCACTGCATCGCATTCGGCAACTGCCTTCTCAAGTGCCGCCCGGAGTTCCCCGGGGTCGTCCTTGACGATGCCGTAGTACTTTGGAATGCCGCCCCTGTCTTCGACGAAAGCGCCGCAGAGATAGGTGTTGACGTCTCTGACCTCTCCGAAGGCAGGTGTCCTGTCCGGGGAAACCAGTTCGATGCCGGTTGAGATTATCCCGATCGTCGGTCGCAGTCTGACCGGCACGAGGAGTGCCCCTACTGCGGCAAGCATCCCGATGTCCTGCACTTTCAGGAGCCTTCCAGCGGTGAGCACGCCTTCACCCTTCCTGAAGTCTTCATCCTGGCAGAGGACATCTTCACCCGGTGCGACAGGCCGTGTCACCAGGATTTTATCTCCGAGATTCTGGCAGTATTCGCCCATCACAACGGCATCGGCGCCGCGGGGCAGCATGCCGCCCGTCGGGACGTAGGCGCACTCCCCCCTCCGAATCGTTCCGCGCCCCTTCTGCCCCATGGAGACCCGCTGAATGGACGTGAGGACAACAGGAGCTGATTCGGTTGCCTGATTGGTGTCCTGTGCGATCACCGCATAGCCATCTTTAACCGAACGGTCAAAGCCGGGAATGTTGATGTCTGCCTGAATGTCCTCTGAGAGGACCCTACCGCGGGCCTCGGTCAACAGGACAAATTCGGTCTCCATCTCCGGAGCAATACGGGATATCAGATTGAGTGCATCCAGGACAGAAATTAAACGGAAAAACTGGCTCATAATCGATGACTCCGGTGAGGTTTTGAGGGCTGATAAATTAGTTTCATTTACAAAAATATAATGTTTACTATATTCGCTATACTGTCCGGGAGCCAGAAAAAGGAGAGGGGGTAGTTACGCCTTGACGTAGAGGTGAGCGTATACGGGCTGCCCCTTCGCCTTCGGGTGGCGCTCGCCGAGGTCGCCGATGAAATGGTCGAACTGCGCCTGCACGCCCTCGACGTCACGCTCGACGGTCTCGATCTTCTTGAATCCCGGCAGGGGATTTTCGATCGTGCCGAAGACGTAGATCTCGCCTTTTACCATCTGGCCGCCGACGCGTCCCTTGGCGTTCCCTTTGACGATGACGGTGCCGCCCTCGCCGTGGGTTGAGACGTGGATATCGGCATCGCCGCCGATGACGATGGTTCCGCCGTTGATGAACGTGGCGGTATCGTTGCCGACGTTTCCGCCGATTCGGATGACGCCGCCCTTCATACCCCTCCACTCGCCGCGGGGTGCCGCGCCGACGTGGTGGCCGGCATTGCCGTCGATGATGAGCTCGCCGCCTTCCATACCGATGCCGCAGAAAGAGTCGGCGTTCCCTTTCACGTGGATTTTGCCGCCCTTCATCCAGCCGCCGATGTACATATCGACGTCGCTCTCGATGACGATCTCACCGTCGGTCATCTGCTGGCCGATCCTCTTCACGCGGGTGCAGTCGCCCTTGATGATGATCTTCGTCTCAGCGGGTGTCGCCCCTGCGGAGCCTTCTATCGTGAAGAAGTCTCCGAGGGGGATCTTCTCCTTTCCTTCCCACACCTCGAGAGTTGCAATCTCTGCTGGTTTCTTTCCGGCGAAGGCGTCGGGGGTGATACTGTCGCACTCCAGATAGAGTTCCGGCTGCTTGGTTAATGTCAGAGTTACCGTCTTCATGTCGTCCACCTCATTCCGCCGCAGGCACCTCGATAACCCTCGGGTTGTGCAGGTGCTCATCAAACAGCGCATAGTTCTCGAGTTTGAGACTGTAATGCTTGAGGAAATGCTCGTAGATGTCGCGGTTGACCTGTGCGTTCTCCGGAACCTTGACGTCTACCCAGATCGTCCGCTTTGCGGGTTCTGCGACGATCTCTCCGTCCTGAACGGCGATCACACCGTCCTTGATCATGTATGCGCACCGCGAGAATGCCTTCTCGATCTCGTTCGCATCCGAGGGCATAGCATCTGCGTTCAGGTTGTAGATGGCCACATCGGCGTCCATGCCGGGTGCGAGGCCGCCGTACATGTCGGCGATACCGAGCGCCTTTGCGGTACCGGCACGGGTCATCTGGGCGATCTCGTAGAGCGTGAGTTCGCGGTCGATACCGGCGATGTTGGTGGCGTCGATGACCTTGTCACGGTGCTTGAAGGCATCGATCTGCTCGTTACGTGCACTCTCGCTCATCAGCCACTTGATAACCCGCGGATACCGGGTGAACGGCCCGGCGTTCGGGTGATCGGTGGTGATGAACGTCCGCATCGGATCCTTTGCAAGGAGACCGATTTCGAGGCCGATGGCCCACTGAATGGCGTTCGCCTTGTTGTTCGCACTGTAGATGAACGGCACGACACCGGCGGCGGTCTCGAGTTCGACGTCGACGTTTGCCCACTTCAGGTTGTTCACTGCCCGCAGGTGGTGCTCGAACGGCCCATCGGCGGTCATCGTGGTGGTCTCGTCGAGGGTGACCTGACCAATATCGACGGTGATGTTGTCGTGACTGTTCACGTAGTCCATGATCTCCGGAACCTTGGACTCGAAGTTGAATCCTTCGCCGCCGTAGGAGTGGAACTGCAGGTGCGTGAGGTGCATGACCTGCGTCCTGCCGAAGGTGTTCTTCGCGGTGTAGCCTTCGGCGAGCCTGAGCGTCTCCAGCGTATCGACGTAATTGCCGGGATTCCCGAGGTTGTTCGGGTGGATATGGATCGAGTGGGGGAGACCGAGGTACTCGTTCGTCTCGATGGATCCTTTGATGATCTGCGCCGGGGTGACGTCGAAGTACGGCACCGGTTCGTGGATATTCGCACAGTTCAGACCCCATCCCCAGGCTTCGGAGCCACCGGGGTTGACGATCTTGATGCCGAACCCGCGGGTGGCGCGGAGCAGCCAGGCGGTGTATGCTGCGTTATTCTCGATTTCGTTGTTCTTCAGGTACTCAAGAGAGAACCAGTTGTTCCCGAAGACAGGCATCGCGGATATGTCGATGATGGGCGTGTCGCGGATCTCCTCGTGAACATGGGGCGAGTGGAGCGGGGGCATTGCCGCTTCATTGACGTAGGAGTATCCCATCCGGGCATAGTCATACCCTGTCTTGTAGACGGATGGGACTGAGGTGCCCATCTCCATCCTGCTGGCGGTCTTCTTGATATTTTTGAAGAGCTTTTCTTCCGGGCGGAAGAGACGGCCGGTGTTGACTTTCGGTCCCACGACATGGGAGTGGATGTCCACACCGCCGGCCATGACGGTCATGCCGGCAGCGTCGATCGTCTTTGGGTTTTTCAGGGCGCTCGTCTCGACGATCTTGCCGTCCTTGATGGCGATGTCCTTTTTGTCGCCTTTGATGCCCTGCAGGGGGTCGAAGACGAAACCGTTCTTGATGATAATCTCACTCATTCTTTACTCCCCCACGATGGACTTCTGCGTATCCGCTGCCGCTGCACCCGTCTGGGTAATTCCTTCTTCAGCCTCGATCTCGCAGATCCGCTGGTGAATCCGCTCGAAGAGCTCTTCGTCGCTGATGACGCCCTCAGGCGGGTTCAGCACCTGGCGGTACTGGATCGGGACGTTGTCCATACGATAGACGATGCCCGGAACTTCGACGCCGACGATGCCGACCGGGATGTGGAGGTCGGCGATCTCGCTGGCCATACAGATGTTCGGGTCGATGGTGATCCAGGGATGTTTCTTCAAGTGCTTGACGGCCTCGATCGGGAAGTGGGCTCCTGCATCGGTCCCGATGTTGAAGAAGGCGTCCACCTCGTCCCGCATGGCAAGGTCGATCGAGCTCGTCTCGCCGGGGTTCATGTAGGCGTGGTCTTTCTTGCTCATGTCGATACAATAGGGGTATCCGGTCGTCCACGCCCAGACCACACCGGGACCGGCGATATTGTAGTGACCGCGCATTGCCATGATCGTCCACTTGGTGAAGTCGTTCAGGTCACGGGTCATGCTGATAGCGATATCGACGTTGTGGTTACGGCCGTCGGAGTGGCAGAGACCCATGCCGTAGAAGATGGTGCCGAAACGGGCTTTCTTCAGGATATCGGCGACTTCCAGGATCTGCTCCTTCTTCACACCGGCGACCTCGTCCGGGATGTCCTCGCCATGGATGACCGTTCTGAAGGCGTTGAAGAGATCGTAGTCCTGACCCTGCTTCACCTGGACGTAGATGTCGGCGACGCGGGCGGTATCGGTATACCGCGGATCGATGACGATGATCTTCCGGCCCTTGTGACCCTTTCCGGTGAAGAAGCCACGGGGGAAGATCGAGTAACGGGACATGTGCCGCGGGTGAGCGTGTGCCGGGTTAGAGCCCCAGTAGACGATGACGTCCGCCCGGTTCTTGGTCTCTCCAAGGGTGCAGCTCGGGTAGCCGTTGTCAAAGATAGCCAGGAATGAGCTGCCGTGGCAGATCGAGGCACAGTTATCGAGCACCGCTCCCGCTTTCTCGGCGACCTTGGCTGCGGCGGCCATTCCCTCGCAGTTTGTCGAGCCGAAGCCGTAGATGAGGGGTTTTTTCGCCTTGACCAGAACTTTTGCCGCGTAGTCGACTGCTTCATCGTAGCTGATGTCCTTGTAGGTGCCGTCCGGCTGGCGGAGACGGGGCAGCTTGATCCGGTTGTCACCGGAGGCGTGGTGAAAGATCTCATTCCCGATAGCACAGGCGTTCTCGACCTCGAGGACATGTCTTCCGTCGTCGGAGACGGTCACGACGAGGTCGTCGCAGCAGACGCCACAGTAGGGACATCCGACGTTTTCAATCTTCTTTGGCATCGTTAATCACTCCTCCACAGCCCTACGGCTCCCTGAACGCACTCGAGTGCGCTCTTCCTTCTCTCTCCCCGTGCGGACTCGACCGTCGCGGGAAATCCGCTGTACTGGGGTTCTCCGGTCGCCTGCGTCCGCGGCGGGACGATCTGGTTTGCCCAGACGCCCTGGGGGATATGTCCGAGGCCAGGATAGACCGTCTGGCGGCCCTTGATGGCCTTTACGATGACACTCCCGCATTCACTCGTTACTTTCACGAGCTGGTTCGGCAAGAGGCCGAGTTTTCTGATATCCTCTTCATTCATCTCGATGATTGAGCAGGCTTCGAAGTATTCCTGCGTCGTTTTTCCTTTCTCCATCGCAACACCTTCTTCGATGGAGCGCTGGGTGATCATATTTAGCGTCAGTTTGTCTACCATACCTTTACCTCTTCATGCATCACGTGCTCATTCGATGGCAAACGGAATGCCTCCTGCCCCTAAAGTCCATAACGGGCTTACGGAGCGGAGAGTGACAGTATCGCTGTCCTGCCGTGACTGCGATATGGGGTCATCCCGGCCTTTTGCGAGACGATTATGCCCGACCGGGCATAGCGCCGCCCCCGATTTCGGGCGGCCGCCCGTTCACGCCGGAGAGGTGTGTGGAGCAACTTCTCGGGGTGCATTTGCCGGTCGGAGACGTATCCCGACAAAGCGTTGTAATGAGTTGTATTTAACCATTCCTATGGTTTTCCTGCCGTTAAATCGAAAATAGTGCCCGTATTTTGTAAATTTAATCGGGTTAACCCGGATCTCCCTGTCAACGAGTATGGGTCGTATTATCTGCCCCTCTCTCACAACGTTTCCCCGGTGGAGCAGATGTGCGACCTGTTTCAGATGTACTTAACTCCTCTCCTGCCGGGTCTGCCCCCTCCTCGGCGGACTGCAGGGTAAATCCTTTTGGAAAAGAGCATGGTGTGTTCGGATCCGGGAAAAAGCGCAGAATGCGATGCGCCTTCCGGCACTGTACCAGGCCGTCCGGGGAGCCTGTTCTGCAGACCGGGAGGCGGGAAGAGCCGATGGTATCGGGATCGCGATCCCGGGTGGTGCCGTCTCACTTTCGGGCGGGGCGGCATGCCTTTATCTTCGGGACGGCTCAGAACTGTACCGTTCATGGCTGGCGATGACCGGATCATCCTCCATGTGGATATGGACAGTTTCTACGCTTCTATCGAAGTTCGGGAGCGGCCTGCTCTTCGGGGCTCTCCGGTCGTCGTGGGGGCCGACCCACGGGGCGGGGCGGGACGGGGCGTCGTCAGTACCTGCTCCTACGAGGCACGGCGGTACGGCATCCACTCGGGTCAGCCGATCTCCCGTGCGTTCGATCTCTGCCCGCATGCCGTCTTTCTACCGGTGAACCGCCGCCTCTACGTCCGGGTCTCCGGGAACGTGATGCAGATCCTCGGGCAGTATGCCGGGAGAATGGAGCAGGTGAGTATCGATGAGGCTTACCTCGACCTCACCGGCATCGGGAGCTATACTGAGGCAGAAGAACTCGCCCGGAGCCTGAAGGAGGCGGTCATGGAGGCGGAGGAGCTCACCTGCTCGGTCGGGATCGGGCCGAGCAAGGTCGTCGCCAAGATCGCTTCGGACTATCGGAAGCCTGACGGCCTGACGGTCGTCCCGCCTGATCGGGTTGCAGCGTTCCTCGCCCCGCTCCCGGTCGGGAAGATCCCGGGCGTCGGGAAGAAGACCGGGGCGGAGCTTGCCGGGATGGGTGTCCGGACGGTCGGCGATCTGGCGGCGTATGACGTTCAGGAGTTGATCGCCCGGTTCGGGAGTGGGGGCGTCCGGATCCGCGACCTCGCGCTCGGCAGGGACGAGCGCCGCGTGGAGGTGCGTGAAGGGGCGAAGTCGATCAGCAGGGAGACGACGTTTGCGGAGGATATGGACGATCCCCGCTTTCTCGGGGCGGCCATGGATTTCCTTGCCGCCGACCTAGCCGGAACGCTCGCGAAGGAGGCGCCGGCGTTCCGGACGCTGACGGTAAAAGTGCGTTATCGCGGTTTTGCCACCCATACCCGCTCGCGAACGTTCGATCACGCCACGAGCGACCCGGCGGTGATCCGCGAGGGTGCCCGTGAGCTGCTGGCCGCGTTCCTCGACGGGCGATTCGTCAGGCTGATCGGGCTCCGGCTCTCGGGGTTCGACCGGCACGAGGGGAGGCAGTCTTCGCTCGACGAGTTCCTCGCGCCGGAACGGGGATGAATCCCGTCGTCACCGCTTCCCGTCCACGTCCATACGGATCCGCCGCACCCGTTCCTCGAAGGGGGGGAAGTACCCGGAGAACTGCCTGCAGGAAGGGGGGTGGAGGCTTGCGGCGATCCGGCCCTGACTCGTGCCGGCGCTGATATCGGTGAGGATCCCGAGGAGGAGCCGTGAAGGCTCGTGTATATGGTAGTGCGCTTTCATCACTCCGGCGGCATACCGGTCGGCGGTGAACTCCTCGTCGTACATCCGGCGGTAGAAGAGTCGGTAGATGAGAAGCATGACGGCGAGTGTGGCCGCGATGAGCAGAACTTTCGTCGGCACCGGGCCGAGGAACCCTTCCAGCGTCGCGAGCCCTGCGTCGGGGAGGGGAGAGCGGGTGAGTGCGATCAGAAGGAGCAGGGGGAGTGCGACGATCCCGTAAGGGGCGAGCGACCCCTTCCTGATATGTCCCTCTTCATGCAGGAGAATGAACCGAAGGGCATCGTCGCTCAGGCGGCTGAGTTTCGCATCGTAGAACGCCCGGCGGTACCGGATGCTCCGCATGAACCCCTGCACGTTCAGGGTTACCGGGCACTCCCGGAGCCGCCGCTTCTCGGCGATCAGACCCTTCGCCTGCAGTTCGCTGAAGATCCGGAAGAACCGTGTATCGCTGGCGTCGCTCTCCATGCCGTGCTCAGACGTTTTATTGTAATGTGATATATACTTTATCGGAATATAATAATCGCCGTAAAGGTTCCCCGTCAGAATTGGAGCATTTTTCGACGAGAGGCTCTGGAGATCATGCCCTCTTCATTCGTCACGATCCGTCGTGCGGGGACATCAGTCCCGGATCACCTGTCCGGCGTCCGCCGGTTCGGGCTGCGGCAGGCCTTCGGCATGCCCGTCCGTCCCGTGGCCGCCTTCGAATAGCCGGGATACCCCGACGGCGGCGATCGGGGTGCCGAGGACGAAAGCCCACCCGACCGCCTGTGCGAGGGGCGGATATCCCCCGTAGGGCGTGCCGATCCTCGCGATCAGGTTTGTGGCGACCGCGACGATCAGGACGGCGGGAACGAGGTACCTGATGCTGATATCCCACCACCTGCCGACCGGGTGGGACGCCGACGCGTTCATGAACCCGCGAAGCCGCCCGGCACCGTACAGGTGACCGATCACGACCGCCTCCAGGATGCCGACGATAAGGATTGCAAACGAGTTGTAGTAGGAGTCGATGAGATCGAGCCAGTACAGCCCTCCTTCCGTCATGAAGATCAGGCCGGCGAGGAAGATTCCCAGAGAGACCATGGCGGAGAGGAGCATGGGCGGCGTGCTGATGTAGTCCTGGAGCGATATGCTGATCCCCTCGACCGCCGCGAAGATGGAATCGACGGCGAGGGTGACGAACATCAGGAAGAAGAGGATGCCGAAGACCCCCGGAGCCAGAGGCAGGAGGCTGATAGCCGCCGGGTAGACCACGAATGCGAGTTCGATCCCACCCTGCACGACGTCCGGAACCGGGACGCCGGTGGTGTGGGCGAGGTAGCCCAGGGTCGAGAAGACGGCGATCCCGGCGACGAACGATGTGATACCGTTCGCGATGCAGATCAGAAACCCGCTCCTGACGAGGTCGTGCTGGTCAGGGAGAAATTTTGCGTAGGCGATCATGATTCCCATACCGATCGAGAGCGAGTAGAAGATCTGCCCGAAAGCGGCCACCCAGACGCCGGGTCTTGTGAGCGCTGCGAAATCCGGCGTAAGGTAGTAGGCAAGCCCGTCGATCGCCCCCGGGAGCGTCACGCCCCGGACGACCATGACGATCAGGAAGACCCAGGGGAGGAGTACGGTCAGCCAGACGACCTTCTCGACGCTTCTGATCCCGCGGAAGATCGAGATATATACCGCTATCCAGGAGATGACGGCACCGAGGACGACCGGCCAGTTCATGCCGCCTGGCGTAAAGATATCGGGTGAGAGGCAAAGGAAGGTGGCGTAAAAGAATCCTTCGGGATCCGACCCCCAGGCGAGCGTCGCGGCAAACCCGATGTAGTTCACGCCCCAGGCCATGATCACCGAGTAGTACGCCATCAGGATCACGGTCAGGATCACGACCAGCCAGCCGATCCAGGCGGTATTCCGGCCGATGAGCAGCCGGAACGATCCGGGGACTCCCGCCCGTGTCCGGTACCCGAGGGCGCTCTCCATCAGCCAGAGCGGAATGCCTGCAAAGAGCAGGGCGACGACATACGGGATCAGGAACGCTCCGCCGCCGTTGTCGTAGCAGACGTAGGGAAAGCGCCAGAGGTTCCCAAGGCCAATTGCCGCCCCGATCCCGGCGAGGATAAAGGTAAGCCGGGAACTCCACTGCTGTTCGCTACTCATCGTTCTGAAATCTTGCGCCCGAAGCCGGAAAGAGGTTTTGTTCCCGCTCCTGATCTTGATCGCGATACTGTGCCCTCAAAGGGGGCTTTCGGGCTCTTCCGCTGTCAAGGGCGCCTGTTTCCCCGGCATCGAATACTTATTTCACTCCCGCGGACGACATGAATCCAGCGTGAGTGAGATACAACTGGATCTCGGGGCGTTCGATCCGGCGGGCGGCGCCCTCTGCGACGGCAACCCCGGCCTGAACGGGTTTCTCCCCCTCTGCTACCGCTGCCCCTTCGCCGACCGGACAGCACGCCCGCTCCGGTGCCGGGAGTACGATCTCCCGATACGGGCACGGGGCAAATATGCCCTGAAGGGCTGGAAGAAGGTCAGAACCCTCGTCCTTGAGCGAGACGGCAACCGCTGTGTCATCTGTTCCGGGGAGGAGAATCTGCATATCCACCACATCGACGGAGACAATACGCACGACAGTGCTGAAAACCTCGCCACCCTCTGCGAGTTCTGCCACGCCCGGGTGCATACCGAGCTTCGGCGGGAGGGCGGGCACGAGCGGGTGGCGCGGGTGCTCGATCTGGTGCGGGCAGAGAAGCGGGACGCGTGACTGCAACGCTCTGCCTCACGCCGATGAGTTTTCCTCCTCCATCTCCCAGAGCCGGTCGAAGAGGATTCTGTAGGCTCCGACGATATGCCGGTTAGCGGTGCAGAGGACAAACGGCCTCTCCCTGAGCACCATGATCGCCATCATCGTATCGGTGATGATCGTCGTCGCTCCGGCGTCGCGGTTCGGCGGCGTGAACTTCAGATCGATGAGGTCGCCGTATGATCGCGCAAGCTCCGATCCGCGTGCCGAAGCGTTGTAGATCATTCTGATAGCGACCCGCCGGTGAAGTTGCTCAGCGGCGCCGCGCTGCAGGAGTTTCGGGAAGTAGTACTCGAGGTGGTTCGCCGCCTCCCCGGTGCCTCCGATGACGTAGAGATGTTCTGTTTCTTCATCCTTGATGGCGGCGTAGAGTTCCTCGTAGAAGGATTTGAGCCCTTCGTTCCCTTCGTATATCCTGACGGCGGTATCCGCCTTCGACTCATGATAGGTCTCGCGGAGCGTTGCGACCGCTTCGAGCACCCGCACCCGCCGCTCCTCGATTATCCTCACGATCCTGTCCGGATGGGCGGCCTGGTAGACGTTCGCCTTCGGCAGTATTGCCCGGGTGACAAGTCCCTTCTCCGTCAGTTTGGCCAGCGTATCGTAGACATACGGGCGATACAGTCCTGACTTCTCTGCTATCTCCCTGGCAGAGAGCGGGTTGTGTGCTATGAGTGTCGTATAGACACTGATCTCCGCTTCACTCATGCCGATCTCCTGGAGAGCTCGAAGATCCATGAGTACAATCCGGGCGTCTCTCCCGGTTAACTCTTCGGTTATTGTCGTAGTTCTTACGACACACCCTTTAGTAGTTTTCCATCATACATTTCCTGCAAGCGCCATTGATTCCGGCTTACCTGGTGTACGGTTTATCTATGACAGCAAGCATCCTGCGACATATTTCCCTCCTGTTTCTCTCCTCCCGCGGAGGTTTCGGCCTATCGGGAGCCGCTCCGCCGGATAAGACCTTCAGGTTGTATCAGGAGTCCTTCAATACGGGTGATATCCCCGGCATTGCTGCTCTCCTCTCTGAGGATGCAGCGGCCGAGGAGCAGATCCGGCCGTACGTCACCGCAGGTGTGACGATGGAGGGGTTTGAGATCACCCGGTTTACCGTCTCTCCGGACGAGACCGCCGAGATGGAATTCTCCGTGAGATGGCGGTTCCCGGGCGGTGCGCTGCAGCGGGATGTCTACTTCTTCGGCGGCGGGAGAATGGCGCTCACTGCACGGGACGGTCTCTGGCGTCTTCCGGCCGTCATCGAACCATGCCGGGCGTCAGGTGAGCACGCGCCGCCCGGCTATCTGTGAAGAGGAGAAACGACCAATGCGAGAGTATCACACAATCTGTATCGGCATCCTGCTTGCGGTATGCTGCATTGCGGGCTGCCTCACGACAGAAAGGCCGGCAGCACCGCCGGCCTCTGAATTCCATCAGATGACCGAGGGCTACGACGACCGGGTCGTCTTCAATGTCATTCCCCGGACCGATACTCCCGGAACCTACGTTGTCAACTACACCATCCTCCGGAATGGCACGACCGTCGAGTCGCGCCAGGCGATGGTGTACGAGAATATCACCGGGGACAACCCGATCGTCTTCGTCGTTCCCCGGTTGCCGGGCGACGCTACCGAGCTTGCGATCGAGGTTCGGAACACCGGCGGCGTCATCCTGCACACGAGCAGAACCACCGTCAGTCCCGCGACCCCGACGCCCGTTTCTGTCTCCCCGTCTCCTTCTCTCCCGTGATCCGGGGGAGCGGAGTGGAAGGGTTGTTGCAGGCCGGTGCTACCTGACGGCAATAGATCTGTCGGTGCCGATGGGGTTTACCGTAAGGTCGATACGCCGCCCGCCGCGGATGACGGTGACGGTCACCGGCTCTTCGATAAGGCATCCGGCAAGGATGCGATGCAGGTCGTCGATGCTTCCTACCGGGAGGCTGTTGACGGCGACGATCAGGTCTCCGACCCGGATCCCCGCCCGGGCTGCAGGGCTCCCGGGGTTTGTGGTGACAACCTCGACGGCGTACCCCGCATTCAGGTTGTATCCGGCTGCCACCCCTGGATTGAGCGGGCGGATCTGGCATCCGATACCGAGATGGGCACGTTTTACTTTGCCGTAGGCGAGCAGCTCCGGGACGACCCGTTTTGCCGTATCGGCGGGTATTGAGAAGCCGATACCCTGCGCAAGAGCGATGATCGCGGTATTGATCCCGATAATCCGACCGCGTGAGTCGACCAGCGGTCCGCCGGAGTTTCCGGGGTTTAAGGGTGCTGTATGCTGGATGACGTCCTCGATAAGACGGCCGTCGCGCCCCCTAAGTGCCCGTCCGAGCGCGCTCAGCACGCCAGTCGAGACGGTGGACTGGAACCCGAGCGGGTTGCCGATAGCGATCGCGAGCTGGCCGACCGCAAGTGATCGCGAGTCGCCGAGCGGTGCACAGGCGAGATCGTTTCCTTTTGCCTGGATGAGAGCAAGGTCGGTGGCCGGGTCGGTGCCGACTACCCGGGCGGGCAGGGGTGTTCCGTCTGCAAGCCGCACCTCGATGGTGCCTGCCCGGTGAACGACGTGATCGTTCGTCAGGATATATCCGTCAGGAGCGACGATCACGCCGGAACCGCCCCCTATCTGCTGGCCGCCGTGCCCCGGCACCTGCTTTCCCACGGCAACGCTCACTACAGCAGGGCCTACGGCCTCTACCACGCGGATCACGGCGCGGGAATATGCGTCGAGGAGCTCCGCATCCGATTCTTCGGTTCCGGGGGTATCCGCATGCCCCGCCGGGGTTGGAGGAGGCACATGGCCTTCCGGCAGATGAAATGGCTTTATTTTGTTTTTATTCATTACACCATTATATTTGTATATGAATCTAAATTTACTTTTGGTTAGTGTTGGAATCCCTTTCTGGTGCCTTGTTTTCGGATTACCGGGCATTAAAGTCTTTGAATAGGTGAGCCCCATTGTGCCTCCTTTGCCGGCATGCCGCATCGAGCGTGGTGTTTATAGGGCATGGCCTCTCCCTATCATCCATGTCGAATCGTATGAAGGTGGGGTTCATCGGCCTCGGCCACCTCGGGAGCGTCATGGTTGGGCGGCTCAAAGCCGAAGGAGTCGAACCGGTTGTCTGGAATAGGACACGAGCGAAGGCGGAAGCTCTCGGCCTTCCGGTGGCGGAGAACCCTGCGGCACTGATCGGCGGAGCCGATATCGTCATCCTCAGCCTCTTTGACAGCGACGCGGTCGAGTCTGTTCTCACCTCTCCGGACGGGCTTCTCGCCGGTGACTGTGCAGGAAAGATCGTCGTCGATACGTCCACCAATCACTTCGAGCGGGTGGCGGCGTTCCACGGGATCGTCCGGGAGCACGGCGCATCCTACCTCGAAGCCCCCGTGCTCGGGAGCGTTGTACCCGCGTCGCAGGGTGCCCTGACGGTGCTCGTCTCCGGCGACGCGGATGCCTGCGAACGTGCCCGCCCGATCCTCGAGGTGCTCGCGAAGACGCTCTTCTACCTCGGCGAGCCCGGACGTGCAACCCGCATGAAGCTCATCAACAATCTGGTGCTCGGCACTCTGATGGCGACATCTGCGGAGGCGGTTGCCCTCGGCGAGGCGGCGGGGATCGATCGCGAAACCGCCGTCGATATCCTCCTTGCCGGTGCGGGAAACTCGGCGGTGCTCGCCGGCAAGCGGGAGAAACTCGTCAGCGAGGATTTCTCCACTCACTTCTCATCGGCGCTGATCTACAAGGATCTCCACTACCTGCAGGACCTGGCACGCGATCTGCGGCGGCCGCTCTTCACCGGCAGCATCACCAAGGAACTCTATGGCCTCGTGCGGATGCGGGGTATCGACGACCTTGACTTCTCCGCCCTCTATACGGTGCTGAGGGACTATTGACGGATATTTTCTTATGCCGATACCGATCCGGATCCTGATGAAGGGGACGACTTTCGACGCCGAACTCTTCGATACCGCCTGTGCAGGCGAGATAGGTCGCGTGCTTCCCCTCGATGCCGCCCGACGAGACTGCGACAAGCGAGGTGAACTCCGGCGAGTATGGACGATCGCCCCGTCCCGGCAAGTCCCGTGAATATCATCGGGCGGATCCGGGGCGATGCCGCGAGGCTGCGGGATGCCCGGGGAGCAGGGGTGGTCAGGGTGGAGAAGGTCTGATCCCCTCCTGCCGATGCCCGTGCCCGGGGGATACTGTTATATCAGACCTCGGTGAGTGTAAGCATCGTTACAGGGGGAAGCGTCAGGGATGGGAATACTCGGGCACCTCTTCGGGGGGAGAGAGGAAGAGTCAGGTGTGCCCCGGCACGACCGCGACCACGAGAGGGCATGGAACAGCGCCGCGATCGCCTGTGCCCGGGAAGGAAGGTTTGACGATGCGGTCGGCTGTTTTGATCGGGCGCTCCTGACCGATCCGAAGAATCCGAAACTATTGAACAACAAAGGTGTGTTTCTTGAACTCCAGAACCGGGATCAGGATGCACTGGCCTGTTTTACGGAGGCACTTTCGATCGATCCCGGATTCGTTCCGGCATGGATCTCGCGTGGGATGATGCACCGGCGGCGGGGCAGACTCGCCGAGGCGCTGGACTGTTACGACCGTGCGCTTGCTCTCGACCCGGGTTCCGTTATCGCCTGGTACAACCGGAGCGGTGTCTTCATGGCGCTCGGCCGGGTGCAGGAAGCGGTCACCTGCTATGAGAAAGCGCTCGCTCTCGACCCGGATTTCGTCCCGGGATGGATCGATCTCGGGTATGCCCATTTCACCCGGCAGCACTATGAGGATGCCCTCTCCTGCTACGACCGGGCACTCGCTTCCGACCCCGAGAATACGCGCGCCTGGAGCCTGAAGGGCGGGGCGTTCTACGCTTCGGGAGAGTACCGTCAGGCCCTCTCCTGCTTCGACCGTGTGCTTGAGTTCGATACCGCCTCGGCCTCCGGGTGGAGCATGAAGTGCAGCGTGCTTTTCCGCATGGAGCGGTACCGGGATGCCCTCACCTGCGCCGATCGGGCGCTCGCACTCGAGCCGGACTGTTCCGTGACCCTGCAGGTTCGTGAACGGCTGCTGGAACTCATCGGCGACTGATCTGCTCAGGCTCCGCTTCCGCACGACCGTCCGGGAGCGGGGACAGTTTTATCGTGTACCCCGGAGTGATAGCATGCCGGGGGGAGTGTCGAGAGTGCAACCGGCAGAGGTTCGAAGCGTTACGGTGAGCCCGGAGACCGGGTGGCGGTGCGGTGCGGCAGAGGTGTCCGATCTCTGGCACCTGTGGAGAATAGATCCAAAGAGCGCTCTGTCCTGGAGTCTCAGGGGAGCGGTTCTCGATCTCCGGGGGGACGGTCGGGGAGCGATGGACTGTTTCGGGCGGGCTCTTGATCTCGATGCCTCTCTTGTCCCGGCATGGCTTGCACGGGCAATGATGCATCGCCGGCGGGGAAGACTCAATGATGCCCTGGCCTGCTACGACCGGGTGCTCGAACTGGACAGATCCCATCCCGCCGCCCGTTACCACCGGGGAGGGGTTCTCGCCGCCCTAGGAAGAGCGGGAGAGGCTGTCGCCTGTTTTGAAAGTCTCCTCGACGACAACCCGCACTTTGTCGGAGCATGGATCGATCTCGGCTACGTTCACCTCTCCCGGCACCGCTACGGCGAGGCCGTCGCCTGCTATGACAGGGCGCTTGCCGACGTTCCGGAGAGCGCCCGCGCCTGGAGTCTGAAGGGCGGAGCGCTCTACGCCCTCGGGGAGTACCGGCAGGCGCTCTCGTGCTTTAACCGTGCGCTCTCCATCAATCCGCGGCACGCGGTCGCATGGAGTATGACCTGCTGTGTCCTCTGTCACCTGGGTCTCTATCGGCCGGCACTTCTCTGCGCCGAGAAATCGCTCGCGCTCGATCCGTCGTGCATGCTGACCAGCCAGGCCCGGGATATGCTCCGACGAATTCTGGAGGGGTGGTGACGGGGGCGGCAGCGTTTTTCCGGAAACCCTGCCCCGGGGGAGACTCCGACTGTTGATTACCCCGGCGAGCCAACAGCATGATCGTATCACATGGCAACCGATCGGATCTCTATTGGAATGTTCTCGCTGATCACGCACCTCTCGCCGAAGGCTCTCCGGCTCTACGACGAGAAGGGGCTCCTCGTCCCTGCCGAGCGTGATATCTGCACCGGATACCGCTACTACACCTACGCCCAGATCGAGCGGGCTGTCCGGATCAAAAACCTCCTCTGGCTCGGTTTTTCCCTGGATGAGGCCGCGACTCTTCTCTCTGCAAAGGAGCAGGGCGACGCCGGGAGGGTGCGCACTCTCTTTGCGGAGAGGCTTGTCGCGACAGAGCACGAGATCCGCAGGCTGCATGCGGTGCAGGAGGTCCTGCAGCAGCAGGATCCGCTCTTCGGAGGATTCCGTATGTCGATTACCGAACCTGAAATCAAGGAAATCCCTGCCCTCCGGGTACTCAGCAGGAGGGAGCGGGGCGTCTACCAGGAGGCGATCCCGCGACTGATCGGCGAACTCTGTGCGTTCTTCGAGGCCGGGAACGGACAACAGTCTGCTGCGAAGATGGCCGGCCCCATCATCTTCATCTGCCACGACGAGGAGTACCGGGAGACGGACGCCGATATCGAGATCGCCATCCCGATCACCGGCAGGGTCGCCGTCGATACCGCTGCAATCGAAGTCCGCACCCTTCCCGCGGCACGGGTCGTCTCCGTGCTCCACACCGGCCCGTATTCCGGTGTCGGGGCTGCGTACGAGAAGATCTTCGCGTATATCGGTGGACACGCCCTCGCTCTCGCAGGCCCGACCCGCGAACTCTACTTCAACGACCCCGCAGAGGTTCCCGAGACCGAGCTCCTGACCGAGGTGCAGTTCCCGGTTCGGGAAGCATAACCTCTTTTTCCGCGAACGTGATCTCGGTTTTGGGACACCAAAACGGCAATGTTGATATCTGCTCGTTCTGCACGCTATTCCATGCAGCGTGACCGTTCTGGATCGTCTCCTCTCCTTTCCGCCGGGTGTGTGTTTCTCCTCTTCGTCCTGTGCATGTGCTGCCCGGGATGCCTCGCTTCGGGTGAAAGCGGCGGAGGGACGCTTCTCGCCATATATATGGTCGGGTCGGATCTCGAGAGTGAAGAGGGAGCAGGAACCGCCGATCTTCTGGCTCTGGTCTCCGGTTTTTCCGCCCCTCCAGAGGAGTGCCGTGTCGTGGTCGCGTACGGCGGAGCGGAGAAGGAAGGGTGGCGCGGGATGAGGATCGCCTCCATCACGGAGCTCCGGGAGGACGCTGCCGACGGGGAGATCGGGAACGACGCGTATTTCCTTGAGGAGTACCCCGGCGCCAATATGGGCGATCCCGACACCCTCGCGGGCTTTCTCGCCTACGTCGACGGGTTCGAGGGCTATGGGCAGCGTTACGTAATCCTCTGGGATCACGGCGATGGCTATCGAGGATTTGGCTGCGATGAAGTCTCGGGCGATGACCTGCCCCTCGACGAACTCGGCGCCGCCTTTGCAGCGGGAGAGAGCCGGTATGACATCATCGGGTTCGACGCCTGCCTGATGAGCATGATCGAGGTGGCCGGCGTGCTCGAGCCGCATGCCGGACTGCTCCTCGCATCGGAGGAGACCGAGCCCGGGAGCGGCTGGGAGTATGAACCGATAGGACGCGAGCTCTCGGAGAACCCCTGCATGCCCCCCGAGGCGTTCGGCAGATTCGTGGTCGACTCCTTTATGGAGAATCCTGACGATAAAAAGACGCTCGCGCTGATCGATCTCGGGAGGACTGGCGAGGCGCTGGCGGCGCTCGACGGCCTTGGAACCACGCTTCGCGGCGAGGTTGAAAACGGCGCCTTCGAGCCGGTCGGGAGATCGCTCTGGCACGCCCAGGCCTTCGACTCGATCCCGTCCGAGGGTGTGCAGACCTCCCTTGACCTCACCGATCTCGCCCTCCGCCTCCAGCAAGCCGTTCCCGCCGCCGCGGCAGAGAGCGGTCGGCTTATCGCGGCGCTCGATCGGTTCGTGCTCTATGCGCGGGATGATGGGCTCTTTACACGGACGGGCGGTGTCGCGATAGCCTCGCCGCGATACATCACGAGCGATACGCTCGTGGAATATCGTGGCAACGCAACCGTCTCGCCGGCGTGGGACGCGTTCTTCGATGCGTACGTCGAGACGAAGTCCCGGGATGCCGAAGCGCCGGTGCTGGCCCCGACCGGCGACGGCCGGACGTTCACCGTCTCCGACAACCTCGCCGTTGCCGAAGTGACGGTCGCTTACTGCGTCGAGACGGAGGATGCCTCCCTGCCGATAGGAGCAGTGCCGGTCGCGCCCGATACCGCCGGACGGTTTGCCGTTCCCGGGTGGGACGGTGAGTGGTACTCGCTCGACGCCGGTGACGGAACAGGGCTGCTCCTGCACCTGGTCTATGAGGGCGAGATCGGTGACGGCTGCGCTGTCTACTCCGCCCCGGTCGAGGTGATCCGGGGCGATGAGCTCTCCCGCGCTGAGCTGAATGCCTACATCGATCCCGCGACGCACGAGAGCGAGCTCGTCCTCGAGTTCTACGATCTCGATGATGCGGGAAAACCGGCACCCTGGGCAGAGGGGTGGGACGACGACTCCCTCCTCCCGGGAGATCATCTCACCGCCTACTCGGTAGTCGATGACGAATCGACGGAATGCCCTGAACGCGTGGCGCTCGGGAGCATCACCGTGACCGAAACCACCCGCCTCTCCTACGGGCTGCTGCCTGTCGGCAGCTACTCTTATGGCCTCATCGCCGAGGACTTCAACGGCAACGTCGCGTGGTCGGATCCGGTTGCCGTCGAGGTTGTGTAAGAGATCCGTGCAGAGAATTTCCGCACCTTTTTTAGTGCCCTCCCTATCCCGAGACATCTTTTCTGAACACATCCTCTGGCGGCGAAGGACGGGCAGCAACATCGTGCCCGCTGCTTATGTGACCGGAAAAGATACTGGCGATGAGGAGCCATAGTGGTACGATCTGCATGCCGATTCCCGAAACACTCCTCACAGATCGTCTTCGTATCCGCCCTTACCTGCCTGACGACCTTGACTCCCTCGTCTGTTTCTTCAACGATCCCCGGGTCACCCGGTATACCGATCTGCCGGAGGGGCAGACCCGCGAGGAGACCGCTGCCTTTCTGGATATGCTCATCGCGTCGTATGCCACGGACGAACCGATATTCGCCTTTGCCGTGACCAGAAGGGATACCGGGGAGATTATCGGATCGTGCGGGTTCGCACCGATGGACGACGGGAATACCGTCCAGCTGTATTACGCCTTCTTCCCCGGGCACTGGGGGAAGGGGTACGCGACCGAAGCGAGCAGGAGGATGATCGAGTACGTCTTCTCACTCCGACGCTGGGACACTATTGTCGTCGATTCATCTCCTGAAAATCCTGCATCGGGGCGGGTTGCCGAACGACTCGGCATGCGGGCGGTCGGTACCGTCGAGTTGGACGGCCGCCTGTCCCGGCGGTACGTGCTGAACCGGGCGTGACGCCGGTCATCCGATCTTTCGGAAAAAAGAGTGTCTGGTTTTTCAGATTATGCACGCCGGAACACGAGGAGCATGCCCGCTCCAAGGAGACCGATCAGAACGGTGATCGGGCTGACGGGCGTCTGCTGCGTCGGGGCGGGGGTTGCCGGGTTTAAGGTTGCGTAGAGGTCAACGGTCTCGCCCTTTGCGGGATACTGGCTGATCTCGCCGGTGTAGGTCGAGTATCCTGCCTTCGAGACGGCGAAGGTCTGGTAAGGGGTTCCGGTGGTGTAGACCGGTACGCTCAGGGTCCCGTCGCTGATGGTGCCCTTGTGTTCGTTGTCGAAGTAAACCTCGGCACCATTGACATTGGCGTGAACGACGTACCAGCCCTGGTCACCGCCGATCTGTCCCGGAGTGGGGGTTGCCGGATTTAAGGTCGCGTAAAGGTCGACGGTCTCGCCCTTTGCCGGGAACTGGCTAACCTGATCGGTGAAAGTCGTATAGCCCTCCTTTGAGACTGTGTAGGTCTGGTAGGGTGTTCCGGTGGTGTAGATCGGGACGTTCAGTTCACCGTTTGCGATCTGTCCTTTGTAGTCGCCGTCGAAGTAGACGTCGGCGCCGTCGACGTTGGCGTGGACGACGTACCATCCCTGGTCGCCGCCGATGGTCTCGGCTGCAGCCGTTCCGGTGATGCCGACGAGGAGCAGCAGGACGATTGTCGCTGAGAAGGTTTTTGCGAGGGTTTTTATCTGCATTCTCTTCACATCCGAAGTATCACGAAATCCGCATCACGACCGCCCGTTGGGCACTCCCGCTCACCTGCAGACTTCTTACTTCTGAATGCTTCTCGCCTGCTTTTCAGGGTTCCGGTTTGTTTTGAGGGGCATGCTGCTTCCATGCTTTCCCGGTTTGCCGGTTTATATGCCGGGTTCGCTCACACGAAGCTGCAACCGTTCGCTTCACCTCCGCGGAGATCTCCTATTCCGGGGTGAGTGGGGGAATGCGGGATGCTCTCACTCTACTCCGCCCGGAGTGCCTCGATCGGGTCGAGGTTCGACGCCCTCCATGCCGGGTACACGCCGGTAACGACGCAGATGACGATGCCGACGAGCGTGGCCATAAGGACGTACACGATGCTGTCGGGCGCAAAGAAGTACTCGGCGGTCCCGACCATCCCGAGCACCACCACGTAGCCGATGGCGAGACTTAAGACGGCACCGATGCCCGCACCCACGAGCCCGAGGATCCCCGCCTCGTAGACGAACATCTTCAGGATCTCGTCCCGTTGCGTACCGATGCTCCGCAGGATGCCGATCTCCCTGATCCGTTCGTTCACCGACATCATCATGACGTTGAAGATCGAGACCGCGGCGACGAGAAGCGAGATCCCTGCTATCGCCATCACGAACGTCGTCATCGTCGAGAGCGTCGAGGTGATGCTCTCCAGCATCCTGCTGCTGTCCGAGACCGTAACCTCATCGTTTTTCTTGTTCAGCTGCTCCTCTATCTCTGTCTTGACGGTGTCGACGTCGTCTAAGTTGTCCACGGCGATGTTGACCTGTTTATACTCACCTTCGCCGCCGTAGATGCCGACAAAGAGCTTCTCACTCCCTATAATCGCCGAGTCCGTACTCAGGTCCATCGACATGCCGCGCTCCTCGAGGATGCCGACGACGCGGACGGTTGTGGTACTTCCCTCGTCGGAGTCGCCGATATCGATCTTGCTCCCGATCTTCAGGTCGTTGCGTTCGGCAATAGTCGGCCCGACCACAACCGAGGCGGTGCTCTTCGGGTATGCCCCTTCCGCGAGAGTGAGGACCTCCGGGATTACGTCGGGATCGAGCCCGTAGATGGTCGCCTTTCTGGTATCGTCCCCTATCTCGATAGTATCGGATTCCTGGTATACAGCGTATACCGTCCCGTATTTTGCAGCTATCTTTTCGATGTCCCGAAACTGGCTTTCGGTCAGCAGTTCATCGTCACTGCCGGACGAACTTCCTCCTCCTCCAGGCGGCCCGAAGCCGCCCCCTCCTCCGTTTCCGGTGTAGGCCGTGACGGTGAGGACGTTCGCCATTTCGGAGAGGTCGTCCGTGACCGACAGTGTCATATTCGCGCCCATCATGCCCATTGCGGCGATGGCGACGACCCCGATCACGATGCCGAGGGCGGCAAGGACGGACCTGAGGAAGTGGAGCCGGACACTTCTCACCGAGAGCTGGAGAATGATGTCTTTCCCGATCATGCCACCCTCCCGTCCCGGATGGTGATTGTCCGTTCAGCATATGCCGCAATCTCCGATTCGTGCGTCACCATGATGATCGTACGGCCCTTCCGGTGGAGACCTGAGAGCACGTCCATGATCTGTTCACCCGTCCGGGAATCCAGGTTTCCGGTCGGTTCGTCGCAGAGCAGGATCGCAGGATCGTTCACGAGCGCCCGGGCGATGGCCACCCGCTGCTGCTGGCCGCCGGAGAGTTCGTTCGGTCTATGGGTGGCAAGCGCCTCATCGATCCCGATGAGAGCGAGGAGATTGCTCACGTGCCCGGTGTCGTCGTTCTTCCGGTGTTTCATGATGTAGGGATACTCGACGTTCTCGTATGCGGTCAGGAGGGGGATGAGGTTGAACTTCTGGAAGATGTAGCCGATCTCGGAGAGCCGTAGATTGGTCAGTTCCCGGTCGTCCATCTCCCTCGTGTTCTTCCCTGCCAGGAAGAGGTCGCCCGACGTCGGGCGGTCGAGGCAGCCGATCTGGTTGAGGAGGGTGGATTTTCCCGACCCCGAAGGCCCCATGATAGCGACGAAATCCCCCTCCCTGATGGAGAGGGAGATCCCGTCGAGCGCCACGACATCGCCTGCGGGGAGAGGGTAGACCTTCCTGACATCGTCAAGCTCGATTACCGGGCTGCTGCTCACGGTTTTTACCTCCCCACTCTATTTACGGGATCGGTTCCTGACCCTGTCACGGATCTTTCCGATATACCCTTTCCGCCACGCGACTACGAGAACGACACCGCCGATGACAACGAGGACGATCTCCAGAACAGGGATCTGCCCGAATCCGCTGCCGGCCCCTCCGAACATGCTCATCCCTCCGGGGCGGCCGGTCATGCCTGCCGGAGCCTGCTTGGCGTCGGTATTGCCTGCTGCCGCCGTCTGTCCGGTGCCCGTAAGCGAGATGGTCACGGTCTCTTCGAAGGTGTTGCCGTCTTCATCCTTGTACTGGACGACCAGCGGGATGCTGGATGCACCCGGTGCACTGCACGTCACCTCGAAACTCGAGAAGTCGTCGGGTTCGAGCGCGCCGATGACATAGACCGGGTACGAGCCTGTGGCTTTTGCAGGTTCGTCAACGGTAACTCTGACCGAGTACGCGTCTTTCAGACCGGCATTGGTCACATCTCCGGTCAGCGTGTACCCGGTGCCGCTCTGCGCCACTTCGACGTTATTGACCACCGGTTCGGGCTGCACCGAGCGGTCCCCGACCTCCACCGGGATGGTGAGCGTTGCGTGGTGCTCGTTGATCCCGTTCCGGTAGGATACGTCGAAGGTGAGCTCGGTCGACTCCGCTGCTGCGACCTCGATACTCACGTTCTTCTCCGCGTCCGGCTGCAGGGCGCCGAGGAAGACGGCCGACTGCGTGGTGGTGATCCCCTCTCCCTGCGGCACGACGGTGACGCCGCTCACGGCGTTTTCACGGGGATTGCCGACGGAGAGTGTCACTGTATCCTTGCTGTTTGCCGGGTAGGTCTCCGGAGCATCCAGGATGGAAACCTGAATGCCGGTGCTCTCCACCTTCACCGGAACGTAGTAGCGGATGCTCCCGCCGTCCCGGAGATCCAGGTAAAACTGTGGATAGTAGATGCCGTCGGAAGTATCGGCCTTCACGGTGAAGGTGAACGTCATGCTGTTCCCCGGGCCTATGGTACCTACGGAGTCGTAGGTCCGGTCGTTGATGACGGTGACCCCGTTCGGGTACAGCGTAGCCCTGCTGATGGCGACGCCTTCCGTCCCGGTGTTCGTGATCTCGACCGCCACCGTGCCTGTATCTCCACGCATGAAGATCCCAGGGCTGACGGTAACACCGGTGACCGCGATCAGTGCCTCCGGCGAGGTATCCGTGGCTGTGCTGGTTGCTGCCGTGTTCGTCTCGGCTGCTGCGGTTATCCCGACGATGGACGAGACAAGAAGGATCAAAATCCATATGTTCTGTTTCATAGCTGTTCTCCTCATTCGAAAATGCGGGCAGAGAGATGTTCACGGGACCCGTCCGGCTCCTTTCATCTTTCTGCGACCCATTCTCCCCGCACTATCCGTTTGTCCTGGCACTCGATTTTCGTACAGTGCTGCGTGATGAAGCCTCTTTTCCCGTTTCAAGAACGTTGCCGGCGCTGCTGGTCTGCATGCACAGAGATGCGGCATCGATGCGGTTGTGATGGTTTTTTCACGCATATTTTGTTCATGACCCTGGTGGGGTGCCTCCCGCAATCCCGGGAAGAGCTGCACTCCAATGTAAAATAAATTTTACATATTGTTATTTAATACTTACTCATTGTCCGTGATCGCCAACAGTATGGCTGCCTCCCTTGACGTACTCGCGGGCACCGATGATCCCCGGGGTTCGGCGTGAATCAACGTGCTCTGGACAAAGGCGGTCATATGAAACCTGCCGATACCTTCCGGGGCGGCACCGATGTGGTGCGCGAAGACGAAAGTGCCCACTGCTTCACAGGGCACGAAAAATGTGAGGCCGAACGAAGCGGATATCGCTTCCCGTCGGGCGAGGGCGGCTTTGCGTCATCGAGCTTCGTCGGCAAAGGTACTGTATTTTTCTTCGTGAGAGAGATGGAAGGGATCGGGTGGATGGAAGATCCGTTCAGTCATGGCCGGGGGGAGATGTCTGAACCGGCTTATCGCCGCTGTCGCGTTGTGTAAGCACCGGGTGATGGCTACGCGACAGGTCTCTTCTTCCACCAACCGATCCCCTCTCCGTTTCTTTTGGTGATGGGCAGGTTACTCGGTTGGGGTGATGCACCGGTGTCCGCAGGTGCCGTTCTGGGGTCGTGCGGGAAGTTCGTCCCGGTGTTCCTCCATGAACTGCTGCATAAGCGCCCGGGCGGTTTCATGGTCGCCGTTATCGATGGCGTCACGGATCCCGGAGACGTCATACCCCTGCTGCTCCAGGTCGTTGAGGCGGGCGAGCGGTCCGAAACCCCGGTTGCCGTTTTCGGGCCGTGCGGGAAGTTCGTCCCGGTGTTCTTCCATGAACTGCTGCATGAGGGTCCGGGCAGTTTCATGGTCGCCGCTCTCGACGACGGCTCTAATCTCCGAGACGTCGTATCCCTGTGCCTCGAGTTTGTCGAGGAACGCGTCCGGTCCCAGACCCAGTTCTCCGTTCGGTAAGGCGCCGCCTCGCGGCCCGATGCCCTCGCCGGCCGTTCCGTTCTGGAATGCAGCGGCTGCGGGGGCTGCCAGGAGTGCAAGGATGCAGAACACCGATGCGACCCCTATTGCGATTGTGCTTCTCTTCATAGGTTTCCTCCATCTGTCGTTGGGTTCAGGCGTTTGCCCCGTCATGATACATCGGGGTCGTTGCGCCATGTAAAGTATGTTATACATATTGTTATTAATAGATTACTATTGGTTGCCAACTGCGAACATTGTACCCGGGAGTTCTGACGGTATCGGCGATCACGACCGCTCGGAATGGACAGGGAGAACATAACAGGGTAGCTGGGTGGGCACGGCACGCACACCTGAGCCGGATCTGCGAGAGAGCTCTGCTCCGTCTGCAGAATTCAAAAAGAATTGAGGTCTACCGGATGCCCCGACGACGGCGAGACCATTTTTCTCAGGTTATCGCGGCCCGGCGGTGTCGTCGTAGATGAAAATTTCCTCGATGGCGACGCCGAAGAACCGGGCAATCTTAAAAGCCAGATCGAGCGACGGGTCGTACTTCCCCTTCTCGATGGCCAGGATCGTCTGCCGGGTGACCCCGAGCTCGTTTGCGAGCGCTTCCTGCGTCAGGTCGTGCATCGCCCGGTGGACTTTAATCCTGTTCTTCATCGGCGTCCCATTCCCCGTATTTGCGTGCGTAATACATCCTGAATCCGACATAGAGGAATATCATGAGACAGAGGAGTGCCATCTGAACGGTGGCAAACCAGCCGATCCCGGGAAGGAGGAGTTCCGTTTCTCCGGGGTGCGGAGGCCGCGGGCGCAGTCCGAGCGGCCTGCTGAATGCAATGACTGCACTTCCCAGGTTGACTGCAAAGAAAACCACCCAGAAGATCTCCAGCGTCCGGAGCGCTGCTTTCTGGGTGATCATACTGATCCGCTCGTCCTCGATCCTTCCCTCGACCATCCGCCGTGCTCCGTAGATCAGCAGGATTCCGAGGATAAACGCCACCTGGATCAGCTGCGGTATCTCGAGCTCCACCGACACCCAGAAGGCGACGACCTCCAGAAGTGCGACGAGCCCTACGAGCAGGTAGAATGAATTTCGTTTCATATGCGACCGTTGTATAATTTTATAGACACTTTGTTATTAATACGTGACGTACTGCTGGGTCGACCTGCATGGAGCATCCTGATCGTCTGAGCCCCTCTCCTCACTTCGGGCTGAGGCGAAACGAGAAGGTATATCATCCGCACCCGGCAAACCTCCATTCATATGAGCGAAACAGACGGTCGCTTCGTGAACGGGCGGTGGGTCGAAGAGCCCGAACCCGAAACCGATCAGATCCCGATTGAGACCGGCCCGGCACCCGGAAGCGAGCCTCGCACTGAGGATCTCCTCGCCGATGCCTCCCGGTCGGTTACGAAAGCTGTCGACGACGTCGTCCTGGCCGCCCGGCACCTCTTCGGAACGCCGGAGGGGCGGGAGCATATCGAGCGGTCGGCACGGAAAGCCGGTTCCGATCTCGAGAAGGCGATCAACGAGGTGGCGGAGAGCGCCCGGCGGAGACTGGAACGCCGTTAATCTCCCGCCTTTCGCGTCAGAAGGCCAGGCTGACGACGCCGAGCGCCATTGCCATAACTATTCCCGATGCGATCATCCACCCGATGAGCATGCAGATCACTGAGAGCATGCGGGGATACTGGAAGAGCCGTGCGACGACGGGGGTGCCGTAGAGCGCGATCCCGGGAATCCAGATGATCGGGATCAGCGTTAAAACTCCGTACTTCCGGAAGTAATCTACTTCCCGCGTCTTTTCATCGACTTTCCGGAGCAGGCCGTTGAACCGTGCCCACCTGGCGGCGAGGAGATCGCTCAGTTCGAAGATGGCGAACATGACTCCGGCCGCGACTGAAGTGACCAGCGCGAGCACCACGAAGGGGTGCAGGTGGAACCCGAGCCCGACCGCCGCCGCTCCTGCCTGCAGGAGGAGCGTCGATACGATCAGCGTGATCACGGCGGGGGGATCGAGCCTGGACGTAACGCCGAGTACGAACGGAACGGCGAGAATAAAGATGACGATTGCTGCCACGGCTCTGGCAATCCGGGAGAGGCAGTTCCTCATCGAGGACTCCTGCGAGCATTCACCGGTGAACGATCTCTCTGCCATCTCCTGTCGCACCCACTATTCACGGCCGGGGGCTTGAAGCTATGCTCTGCGAGCACTCTTCCCGGTGAATGGGTGCTTTGCCCCCTCACGCTCCCCCGTATCTCCTGACGTGATCCCACGACCGGCAGAGCTTCCCGTGCTGCTCTCCCGGTTCGTAGGGCGAGGCGTCCTCTCTTCCGTAATGCTCCCGGTCTTCACCGACAGGGCAGACTTTGATGCAGATGCCGCAGGGAGAGATGTGGCGTTTATTCAGTGCAGCGCTGTGTGCGGCGCAGGCATGTCTGTTGGTCAGGCCTTCCGGGTAGCCTTCACGGTCGAGCGCACCGGCCGGACAGAGCCGGACGCAGCGCATGCACCGGGTGCAGAGCTCGTGGTCGATCATCGGATCCGGCGGGAGCGGTGCGGCGGTGAGGACGGAGCCGAAGCGGATCCTGGGGCCGTACTCCGGGGTGAGGATGGTGTTGTTCACGCCGAAGGTTCCGAGCCCTGCAAGGAGCGCTGCGTGCCGGTGCGAGAAGAAGGCGATGGGATTCTTCCGGAGCACCTCGATGCTCCCGTAACCGTCCCGCGGCACGAAGACCGACGGGTATCCCTGTTCATTTAAAAATGAGGCCAGGCGGTAGGTATACTGGTCGAGGAGCGTGTTGACCGTTCTGTAGAGTTCGTGGTAGTAGATGGAGGGCGAGGTCTCGAGCACCGGAAGGTGGATAGGCAGGCCGATGACGATCACCGATCGTGCCCCGGAGAATATCGACTGCGGAAAGAACTCTTCGGGCATCCACGGCCGGAACGGGGGATGTTCCCACCGCTCCACGTTTGCCACCCCGACGAGCGGGATCTCCATCTTTCGGCACCGTTCCCTGACGGCATCTTTCAGTTCATTGGTCATGCCTTGATCAACCGAAGTTCTTTGCGGGCCAGCTACAAAAGGGTTCACGCCCCTCCCTTCTCCACCCGGGCGGTCATATGCCTGACCGACAGAACCAGATAGGTTTATCCTGTGCCGATACATCTCTTCATCGATGAGCGAAAAGAAAGGTCATTTCGAAAAGGGCCGGTGGGTCGAGGACAACGCCCCGGTATCGGTGCCGGAATCCGCACCGGCCGTCCCGACAGGTGAGAGACGTACGAACGAAGCATCCCATGCGGTTCAGATGGCGGTCGAAGGCATGGTCAGCTCCGGTCAGCACCTCCCCGGAACACCGGAGGGGCATGACCATATCGAGCAGGCAGCACGGATTGCGGCCGAAAACCTTGAAAGAGCGATAAACGAGTGGTCGCTCTCTGCCCGACTTGCCTTGAGAAGGTTCTAGGCCGGACGTCCCCTGGGCGGGCTGACGCTCTTTTGCCCCGCCATCATCGTATGAGGAGCCGTCCTTTCATTTTTCAAGCATCGACGCCATTCCCGGACGGATCCCGGTAGCGGGTAAACCGCCCGCAGACCGGATCGGGACACTGTTCGCAGTGCTCCAGATGACGCTCATTGACAGAACAATCGAGGATAAGGTAGCTATCGGCATCCACGAATCCCGTCCCGAACGGCCTGCGGAGGGCCTCAGGGGCGCAGGCCTACGCTGCCGCCGGTGTCACCTGCGCTCCTTTGAGCCCTGCCGTGAAATGGTGCGCCCAGACGAACCCGAGCAGGGCACCGACTGCGTTGCCTGCGGCGATCCCCCACCAGACGCCGTCAAGTCCCATCCCGAAGACCAGCGCGAAGAGCCAGACGAAGAACGCCGAGAGGACGACCGTCTGCAGGATGGTGATCGTGAGGGAGTATGCACCCCGGCCGGTTCCCTGGAAGAGCGAGGAGGAGCAGAGACCGAACCCGACGATCGGGTAGACGAGGCTCATGATCCGGAGGAATATCGTCAGTTCCGCAGTGATGCCCGACGTATCGTCTGCGGCGGCGAAGACCGCGGCGATCCAGGGGGCGAGAATGAACGTGGTCGCGGCAACGGCTCCGCCGATGAGAAGCCCGAGACGGACGGCGTAGAGGAGTGCGGATTCCATCTTGGCGTATGCCTCTGCTCCGTAGGTGGCTCCGGTGACGGCAACCACCGCCGTCGAGATGGCGAGGATCGGGGTGAGGCCGATGCTCACCACCCGCCACCCGACCGAGTAGATCGCAATCCCGTCGGTGCTTGCGATGAGGACGATGATTCCGTTTAAGACGAGCGCCGTCAATGCCAGGACGAGTTGTTCTGCAGCGGCGGGGCAGCCGACCCGCAGAATATCCCTGGCGATGCCCGCGTCCGGGGCAAATCGGTGCAGGCTGAGCGAAACGTAGGTGTCCTTCTTCACAAAGAGCCAGTACGCCATCGGGACGGCGGCCAGGATCTCGGCGAGGATCGTCGCCCATGCAGCGCCGGCGATACCCATATCGAAGGTATAGATCAGGATTGGATCGAGAACGAGATTCGCCACCGCGCCGAGAGCCATGGCGTACATGGTGCGCTTTGCATCCCCTTCCCCGTGCAGGACTGCGTAGGCGACCTCGCCGAAGAGGAGGAAGATCGTTCCGAGGAAGAGGATCTTCGTGTACTCGGCTGCCATGCCGGCGGCTTCGCCCGCTCCCATGAGGATGAAGAGGTCGTCCGCGACAAAGGTCAGCGGCACGGTGACAAGGGCGGCGAGGATCGTCATCAGGAGGATGGTGTGCATGGCCACGCTGTCCGCTCCGGCCTTGTTCCGGGCGCCGATCATCCGCGCAAGTGCGGCTTCTCCTCCGGTTCCAAGGCCGGTCGCAAGCCCGATGGTTATGACGAAGAGCGGGAATGAGAATCCGACTGCGGCAAGGGCGGTAGCGCCGAGGCCCGCGACCCAGAATGCGTCGACGACGTTGTAGAGCGTCAGCAGGGTCATGGCGACCATCATCGGTACTGAGAGCCTGATGATCGCGGCTTTCGGGTCGGCGAGGAGTGTTCTGGTTCCTTCTGTTTCTCGTGGCTGGTTACTGAACGGTGTGCTGTCTTCTGAGTCACTGGTCGGCATACATATCGCCTGCTGGCGTGCCCTTTCTGCGGGTCTCCGGTTCGTTCGGATAGCGGATATCTGAGAGCCCGGGCACTCTGCCTGTCTCTGAATAGTGATTGCCGATCCTGCCCGGGAAAATGGGTGAAACCGCACGCGGACGTCCGGAACCATCTGAAAAATGCCTGATCTTCGGGGCAGGATATCGTTATCCCTGAGGTGAGTGGGCGCGGATCAGTTATTAGAGATTTCCATTCCCGACCGGTTCCTGCACCTCCATGCTGCCGGAGAGATGGCGTTCGTGACATCGATGGCGGATCATGCTTCCCACAAGGCCGAAAGCATCATACGGTTTATGGTGCGGCACGGCTTTTGGCCGCCCGCTGCCGGTTTTTCCTCCGGCAGACATCGTATGCCGGACGGTGAACTGACAATCTTTATGTCGTTTGATCGAGAGACGTGAAAAGTGAGCGACCTGTCATGACATTTATCCGGCACCCGGACGATACGCGGTCTGACCGCATCGAGCTCTTCTCGTCGGGAGGAGAAGTTCACGTCGTAAAAAGTCCGGTGCGGGTCAGGATTCTCTCAATGCTCCGGGAGCGGGAGATGGGATTTGATGAGATTGTCGCCCGCTCCGCACGGGCGAAGTCGACTATCTCCGTCCATCTCAAAGAGCTCGCCGGGGAAGGTATCCTCGACGCGAGACCCGATCCCCTGGACAGTCGAAAGAAGATCTTCTCGCTTCGCCCTGGGTACCTCGGCAGTCTCTCGGCGGACGATCGCATCGACGAAGATCTCGGCGGCTTTGTCCTCGCCGCCCTGGAGCGGGAGGCGGATCCGTCTTCCGTGTTCAAAGCCTTTTTCCAGGCGATCCGCCTCTCCCTGATGCGGGAAGGGGTGATGGTCGATCCGATCCTCTACTCGGCGGGCAGCAGCGTCGGGCGGGCGCTCTCGGGGCTGGTGAATGCGCCCGATATCGAAACACTGCTCATGAATCTTTGCGCCTTCTGGGGGGAGCGCGGGCTCGGCCGCCTCGAGGTCGTGAGTCGCGACCCCCTCACGCTCGATATCTATGACTGCTACGAATGCCAGGGTCTCCCACAGCTCGGAAAGCCTGTCTGTGCGTTCGATGCCGGCATTCTCGCCGCTCTTTTCGAGGCCCACTCCCGGGACGAGTGGGTCGTCACCGAGACGAAGTGCTACGCTATGAACGATGCCTGCTGCCGGTTCGTGGTGCTGCCGCGGGCGGAGTAGTCTCTCCGGTTCTTCGATTCTCCGGCACCCGGCCGGGAAGGGCACAGGGAGCGGTGATACCTCCCCCCTGGTGTGGTACTGATACCTGTTCTCCCGATCTGCAGGAGTTTTTTACATGGGGCATGTCTCCGGAGTTCGGCGTACGAACCGGCCGATAGCGAAGTGGTATGCGCTCCTCGCCGGCCTTCGTGTGCTGCCAGCCTTCAGAGGGCCCGCTCGAAGATTTCCAGCCTTCTCACGCTCCTGCCCTGCGATCAGTCGCATTCGGTTTGCCCCGGGGGAGTGTTACATCCAGAGCCGAAGGGTATGATGCCGCTTGTGGGGGCATGGCCGCGGATTGCAGTCCGTGGGTAGTTGACAGAAACAAATCTCCGTCCCGCAGTGGGATGAATTCGGTCGGCGAGTCCCTGAAGGAAAAAGAGTTGATTGTGTTACTGATCCAGAAGGACAACCGGTTTAATTAAGTCTCCGGGCTTCTCTTTCATCAGGAGCAGAGCCTCTTTTAATGTGTCGAAACCCTTGAAGATATGCGTTGCCATGAGTGACGGGTCCATGCGCCCATATGTCACTATCTCGGCCAGTCTCTCCATTCTCACCCTTCCACCGGGACAGAGTCCGGTCACGATATCTTTGTCTGCCATGCCGACCCCCCACCCTGCACGAGGAATAGGTATGCTATCTCTGTCGCCGATTCCCTTGCCGAAGTAGTTGACGTTCGAGATCACTGATCCGGGTTTACCCATAGTTACTGCGTCCATGAGAATCTCAGCGCCACCACCGGCAATAATGACAGCGTCGACACCTGCTCCGCCGGTTGCTTCAATAATCTGTTCTGCGGTATTTCCGTTCCTGTAGTCGATGATATCCGTAGCACCATACTTTTTCGCTACCTTAACGGCGGCAGGCCTCGTGCCGACGGCAAATATTCTTCCGGCCCCCCGAAGTTTTGCGCCGGCGATGCTGGATAGTCCGACCGGTCCGATTCCTAAGACCGCTACCGTAGCCCCGATCTCAATACGAGCGTTTTCAGCGCCCAAAAAACCGGTACTGAGCATATCCGGGAGCATAACCCCTGCTTCCAGGGTCATGCCGTCCGGCAGATGGGCAAGGTTGCTGTCCGCCAGGTTCACGTGGAAGAATTCTGCGAAGACGCCATCTTTAAAGTTCGAAAACTTCCAACCGCCGAGAGGGCCGCCGGTCTGTGAAGGGAACCCGCGCTGTACGGCTTCCGAGTCCCAGTCGGGAGTGATAGCCGGTACGATGACCCGGTCGCCGGGTTTGAAATCCTTAACGCCGCTTCCGACTTCGTCTACTATCCCGAGGGCTTCGTGTCCCAGGATGAGATTATGCCGCTCCCCGATTGCTCCTTCCCAGGCGGTATGGATATCGGACGTGCACGGCGCCAACGCCAGCGGTTTAACAATAGCGTCTCTGGAACCGCACGATGGCCGGTCTTTCTCTATCCATCCTACCTCCCCGATTCTTAACATTGCCAGGCCTTTCATTTCCTACCCCCCTTCGCCCGGTTGTGAGGACCGAATAGTATAAAAAGCACCGGGTCGGAACGATCCCGACAGCTCCGTATTCCCGGGACGGCACGCGACGAGGCGAACATGTATCTCGACATCACGATTCACGACATCCGGAACGCGAACAACGTCGCGAGTATGTACGCCGATCTCCCGGTCGAACTCGCTGAAGGAGGGCTGAAAGCCTATGTTGAGAAGCTGCGGGACAACATCGGGCGAAGTCGCGAGATTCTCAGGAACGCCGCCACTATCCGGCGGGCTTTGGAGGAATCCGGCAGTCTGGCGGCGGTGAACCTCGATGCGGTCACCAGGGAGGAGATCGGAAACTACCCCGGGACGTCGATCCGGTATATCGACCCCGGCGTACAAGACGAAGTGAAGGGCAGGCTTTTCACACGGTTCGAGCGGGGCAAGGCCTCCGGCCGTGGGGAGGGGCTCGGACTTCTCATCGTCCGGACGCTTGTCGAATGCTACGGCGGCAGGGTCTGGATCGAGGATCGGGTGCCCGGCCACCTGGAAGAAGGGGCGTCATTCCGGTTCACACTCCGGCAGGCCGGTTGAGTCAACCATGCCCCGATAGATTGATGAACAGCGATTACTGAAGATACACCCTCAGCCGATGCACGATGAAAAGGAGTAGGCAGAACGTGGCTCAGCAGCAGCCACACGAAGCACCGCCCCCTTCGGATCCCCTCTACCAGGCGATCGTCGAGAATACCGGCACTGCCATCATGATCGTCGAGGGCGACGGGAGAATAGCCTATGCCAACGCCGAGTTCGAGAAGAGCTTCGGCTATGCCAGGTCGGATCTCGTAGGCACGTTCTTCTGGGATCGGCTCCCCGCAGAAGTCGACCGGGAAAGGATGATCCGCTACCACCACCTGCGCCGGGTGAAACCGTCGGCCGCACCACGAACGTATGAGGCGTCTCTTCGGGATGCGGCCGGGGCAGAACGGAACGTTGTGGTCACGGTCGCTCTCGTCGCCGGGTCGGATCGGAGCGTCGTCTCGTTCATGGATATCACCAAGAAGAAACGTGCTGAAGAGGCACTCCGACTCTCGGAAGAGAAGTACCGCACCCTGGTCGAGGGGATAAACGAGGTGATCTTTACCGTCGATCCTCACGGCCGCATTACCTATATAAGCCCGGCACTGGAACGGCTTACCGATTACAGGGTATCGGAAGTCGTTGGAGAGCCTTTTTCCCGGTATGTCCACCCGGACGATCTTCCCGGATTGCAGAAGAGTTTTGAGAGGACGCTGGCCGGTCTGCAGGAGCCGTACGAGTTCCGGGTGCTCACCAGGGATGGTACTGTGCACTACGTGATCACATCCAGCCGCTTCCTCATGGAGAATGACCGCCTGGTAGGTCTGATCGGTGTCCTGACCGATATTACCGAGCGCAAGCAGGCGGAAGAAGCGCTCCGGCAGAGCGAGGAGATGTACCGAACCATCACCCAGCGGAGCTTTGACATCATCGTCACAGCCGACTGCGAAGGGCGGATCACCTATGTCTCCCCGGCCGTGAAGCGGGTTCTCGGGTATACGCCGGAAGAGGCCGTCGGCACCCGGTGGATGGACTATGTGCTGCACCCGGAGCAGCCGCAGGTGCAGGTCCTCAGAAGGATGGCGAGGGAAGGGGCTGTCGAGGGTTACCAGATCGAGATGCGGCACAAAAACGGCGACGCCGTCACGCTTGAGCTCAACATCTCGCCGATCCCCGTATCGAAGGGCTGCAGCGGGTTTCAGGCTATCGGGCGGGATATCACCGACCGAAAGCGGATACGCGAGAAGCTCGCCTACCACGCCTATCTCCTCGACCACGTGAGCGACGCAGTCATCGCCACCGACGAGCGGTTTATGATTACGGCATGGAACCGGGCGGCAGAAGACCTGTACGGCTGGAAAGCAGACCAGGTTATCGGCCGCTCTCTCCTGGAACTGATCCACTCGGATCTCCCGGGAGCCGAACCCGCCACGATGCTCCAGACGCTGGAGAAAGAGGGATCCTACAGCGGTGAACTGATGCACTACCATGAGGACGGCCAGCCGGTCTATATCGATACCAACGCATCCGCCCTGACGGAGACGGGCGGCGGGGTCACCGGCTACATCCTTGTCGGCCGGGATGTGACCGGTCGTATTGCGGCAGAATCGGTTCGGAAACGTGCATTCGAGCAGATCGAGCAGAACATGGAGCAGTTTGCCATCCTCGGCGACCACGTCCGCCACCCGCTACAGGTGATCATGGCCCGGGCGGATCTCATGGATGACGAGAAGACCGCCGCGAGTATCCGGGAGCAGGTCCGGCGGATCAACGCACTTGTCAAGCAGCTCGACGAGGGATGGGTCGAGTCCCGGGCGATACGGGAGTTCCTCAGGCGCACCGATCTGGCGTGAGGGGGAGCCACTTCTTTCCGACCAGAGCTATGGGTAAAATTCGTTATTATCCGGTTTTAACGCCGATTCCGGAGCGCGGGTTTCTGCGGAGGCGTAACCTCGCGGATATCGGCTGGATTTCGAAATACCGGGAACTTTTTGAGGTTATACTGGCCGTATGAGGGTCAGCACTCTTTTGGGGCTGCTGTTCATGTCTCGCCTCGAGATCGGCGGTCCTGGGGCTTTCTGTGAAAGTGGTTCTTCCGGTGGAATCTGCCTGGGTTCTGGGTGTTTATGGGTTAGTTGACCGGAGCAGTAACCGGCCGCGTTATGGGGTGTGCCGAGTCCCCGGCAGAGCATGTAATCCTGCCAATCTGACGTTTTCTTTCTGGAAACGGCTGTCAAAATTCCGGCATCTTTTACTAGGTGCTTCAATATCTTTACTTATGCGAATATATGCAATATCTGCCCTTCTCATCGCCCTCACGGTGCTCGGGGCGGGCTGCACGGGAGATGGCCGGTCATCTCCGGAGATTACGCAGGAGTTGGTATTAAGCGATGCCGTCTCCGGGATAAACGATGAACTTGAGTCGATCAGGGCCTCAGTCGGAGAGAATGCCCGGGTGCTCGGAGAGACCGGGCTTACCGGTGCTGCGGGGAGAGAGGCACTGAAGCAGACGCTGCTGAAGTACCCCTGGGCAGAGTCGTCCCTTGTGATATCGAGAGACGGAGTCGTGGTTATGGCCGTGCCCGAGAACTATGGGGGCATCATGAACCAGAACCTCTCCTATCAGCCCCAGGTGCAGAGGGCGAACAGAGAGCAGGTGCCGATCGTCAGCGAGGTCTTCTACCTGGAGGAAGGATTCTACGGGATCTCCCAGAGCTATCCGGTCTTCGGGACCGAGTATCTGGGGTACACGGACATCACGTACCGGTCGGACGTCCTCATCGGGCGGGTACTGACGCCCCTGATCAACGGAACGCCGTACGATGCCTGGGCGGCGCAGACTGATGGGCGGGTGATCTACGACACGACCCCGGAAGAGATCGGGAAGAATCTCTTTTCAGACCCGGTCTACCAGTTGCCGGGACTCCAGGAGGCGTTTACCCGTATCGTCTCCGAGCCCTCCGGGTCGCTCGAGTATTCGTTCTATGATCTGAACTGGGAGCGGAACGTGACCAAGGAGGCTCGATGGGATACCGCCGGCGTCGACGGAGCAGAGTGGCGCATCGTCATCACGCGGAGCCTGGATGCAGGAGAGCCGCAGCAGGTTGCAGGCAGCGGCCGGCCGCCTGCGGCAAATGCAACTGATGAGATGAAGAGTTTCGTTGCCGAGGCGGCTGCTTATGCACGGGAGCACGGCCGCACGGAGGCCCTTTCCGCGTTCAACAACCTGGACGGGGAGTTTGTCAGAGGGGATCTCTACATCTTTGCCTACGATATGAATGGCACCGTCCTCGCCCTCCCCTTCCAGCAGGGTCTCATCGGCACGGATCGGCGGGGTGTGCACGACAGCAACGGCGTGGCGTATATCGACGGGATGATCCGGGTTGCGGCGGAAGGGGGCGGCAGCCTCTACTATGTCTACCCGAACCCGGCGAACGGGTATGCCGAAGAACTCAAACTCGGGTATGCTGTGCCGGTGGATGACACGTGGTTCGTCGGCTCGGGCGTCTACATCCCGGACGTCGGTACCGGGTTTACCACGAGCGAAAAAGATGCGCTCGTGCAGCGGGTGAAGGCTGCACGGGATTATGCACAGGAGCATGGGAAAGAGGCGGCATCCGCCGCTTTCAACGATCTCGCCGGGCCTTTTGCCGCCGGCGGGGCGTATATCTTTGCATACGGAATGGACGGGGAGACGCTGGCGCTGCCGTACCAACCTGATCTGATCGGCAGCAACCGCACCGGCTTTGAGGACCGGTACGGGGTGAATATAATCGACTGGGAGATCGCCGCTGCAAAAGCCGGGAGCGGGTTTGTGTATGTCACGTACTATAACCCAGATACCGGCGGTGACGGGTTGAAGCTCTGCTATGTCGCTGTGGTGGATGAGGAATGGTTTGTCGGCTCCGGCGTCTACGCTGCGGAGACGTGATCCCCACGACGAGGTCATGGCCGCTGCCGGCCGTACGGGGCGTGCCCTGCCGCGTCCGGTAGGCAGTGGCTGAAAAGCCGGCTACGGTAAGCGACATTGAAGGTCGGTGGAGGCTTTTCACCGTTCTTCTTCAACGTGCAGAGCCTTACACCTCATTTCGGGCAGCTTCCGCCACGGCAACCGGCCGTGTCGTCCGGTATTCCATGAGCGATCGCCAGATGATCGCGGCGAGGATAGCGCCGAGGATCGGTGCGACCCAGAAGACCCAGAGCTGCGCAAGGGCTTCACCACCCGCGAAGAGAGCCGGCCCAAGGCTCCGTGCCGGGTTGACGGAGGTGCTATCCACCGGGATTGTCGCTATATGGACCATTGCGAGCGCCATTCCTATTGCAAGACCCGCGAACCCTTTTAGTTTCTCGATACTTGTTGCGGCCAGGATCACAAAGACGAACAGGGCGGTCATCACCACTTCCGAAATGAAAGCTGCCTCGAGTGAGTAGCCGCCCGGTGACGCTTCCCCATATCCGTTCTGGCCAAGACCGTCAGCGGCAAGGGAGTACGCGGGGGTTCCCGTCGCTATGGCAAGCACCACCCCGGCGGCGATGATTGCTCCGATACACTGGACGATGATGTAGACGATCGCCTCCCTTACCGGCATTCTGCCAAGAGCAAGCACGCCTATCGTCACTGCGGGGTTCACATGGCATCCGGAGATATCCCCGATGGCATATACCATCGAAAGAAGGACTAGTCCGAAGGCAAATGCTATTCCCAGATAGCCTACCTCATCGCCTGCGAGCACCGCGCTCCCGACCCCGATAAGGACCAGTGCGAAGGTTCCGAAGAGCTCAGCGCCATATTTTTTCATTGCGTTTGCAACCATTGTTTCATCACTCCCGAGGGGTTCGGAGAATAGTCGGATCCCTCCTGGAGGAAAGTCCTCTCCTGGACAGGGGGATGTGATCGTGCGGTATGAGAACGGTGGTCTGAACTGATATCTGAAGTTGCAGCTGGTGCGGGAGGAATCATAGCCCCTCTTGAGTGTGAGGAATGCATCTTCCCGTATAAAAAATGGCAGTGTCCGGGTCAAGGGTGGAGGATGGAGGGAGGTGCCTGACAAGATAGAGCGTTACCCCGAATTCTGTTTGGTTTTCAGGGTTCCCCGATCTTTCGGCCGCAGCAATGGCTGTCACTGCGCATGATCCTGAGTATGCGGAGCAGTGTCGGTTGTGGCGCAGAGGGACGACGCGCCCATCTCCTCCGCCACGTATCGTGTCACGTCGAACGACCTGAGATTTACGATCCCGGACACCTTCTCGCCGTTTACGAAGAACCTCTCCTATGCGGGAACCTCTGCACCGATGCCGAAGGCCCCGGCGATCTCGTTGAGGACCGCCCTCTCCGGATCGCTGACAGCGACACCGTGCTCTTTTGCCGCTTCGGCCACCTTCCGGCCTATCGCCAATACCCACTCTTTGTAGGCCATAGCCTCGTCGGGAGAGACTTTTGAGAGGGCTTCCGAAGCAGACTTTGCCGCCTCGATGGTCGTCGTCCGGTAGCCGGTCTGGTCATGCCGCATCAGATTCTGCTGCTCTTTGATGAGCGCCTTCTCCTCCGCCTTCATCTCGGTGGATATCTGGTCGACGAGAACGCTCCCGCTGTCGGCCGCCAGGTGTACGGGCTCCTGCATCATGGCTTTCGTCTCGCCCCATGCCCCGAAGAACGACGGTGCTGCTTCTATGACCGCCATCGAGACCGCATACGGCAGGCTGACGAGGTTCTTCCATTCTTCATCCGTAAAATTCTCTTTCGGTCCCATCTTCTATCACCGGGGGGTCATTATACCGTGCGTATTATAAGAGAATTTCCGTGGACCGCCGCACTATCGGCAAGACGGTATACTGCCGGACGGTGTCTCCGCGGGGACGCCCGTTCGTCCGGCAAAGATGGCAATGAGACGGAACGATGCGGAATGGTACAAGAAGAGAGCCGCTGGAGGGATTTGAACCCTCGACCTGCTGATTACGAATCAGCCGCTATACCTCTAAGCCACAGCGGCGCTGCCTTAATTAGTTGAATCTCCCTGATTAAAAAGGTATCAGTTCGGGATCGCACTCGTCAGGAGTAGCCCCGTATCGTCACGTTCCCTTCGGTCGCCGGAGCGCTCTCTCCCTGTGAGATCTGCCCGTGTTTCTGTTCGAAGTCCTGCATGCTCTTGGCGAGTACCTGCAACAGGTTCTTGGCGTGCCGGGGACTGATGGAGACGATCGCCTTTGCCCGCGCCTGGTTCGTGCCCGGGATCTCGTGCAGGAACATGAAGGTGAACTCGTCTTCTTTGTAGGCGATCTGAATCCGGTTCGAGTAGACGGGATCGAGGTCGCCCGGGATATTCACCGATATCTCACGCTGTGCCATACCTCGTACTCTGGCACCGCTCCGGCATTAAGCTGTTGCGTCCGGGCTACGTCGGGGCTCCGCGGCGGCATGCGCTTTGACCGGTGAGAAAGCGGGAGAACTGCTGTTGACCGGCGTTGCCTCCTGGCACGAAGGCAGGTCGCCAAGAACCGGGGCCGGGACGATGGCCGTCGCCGGGCCGGGAACGCTCGAGCCGGAGAGACATCCGCCGGAGAAAACGGCGAGTGCGAGCAGGACGAGCACGGCAATCAGGTACTGGGTACGGATGGCCTTCATCTCCTCTCAACTCATTTTTTATAGGGATACGATGTAAGTCTTTTGAAACGAGATTCCGGTGCTGCATGGTCGAGAGCATACCCGTATCAGCCGTCGTCGCCTGTCACGCCTGCCCGCGGCGGTACTACTTCGAGCGGTCGATGAAACGCGACGAGTCGCCCCGCTACACCGTCGCCAAGCAGATCGCCTCGCACCTCGGCACCCCGCTCGATCCCGATCGCATCTGGCAGGAGGTGCTGTATGTCTTCCCCGGCGCCGATGCGGAGGTGCGTGCGTTCTTCGACGACTGCGTCGCCGCCTGCCGCCGCTCGCGGTGGAAGATTGCGGTCGAGAGCGACGTGACCGTAGCTTCTGAGAAACTCGGTATCCACGGGAGGGTTGACAGGATCTTCGACGGCGGAGCGTCTTTCGCCGTCGTCCGTTCGAGTCCTGCGCCGCGTGCCGGGGCCTATGCCTCGGATCGTATCCGGATAGCCTGCTATGCCGCCTGCCTCGCCGGGACGCTCGGGCGGGAGGTCTCCGGCGGTTACGTTGAGTATATCCCGAGCGGCGTCTCCCGCCTCGTCGAGCCGCAGCCCCGCGACCGTCGCGAGATGCTCCGTGCGCTCCGGGCGGCGCAGCAGGTGGCGGCGGGCGATCTCCCTCCCCGGCCGTTCCGGGCGCCGTGCGAGGGGTGTCTCTATGCCGAACGGTGCCAGGCCGGCAGCGCCCGCCGCCTCTCCGACCTCTTCTGACCGATCCTATTCCGGGAGGCGGATCTCCCCCGCTCCCCAGGGGATCCGGTTCAGGGCGGGTGCCGCCAGTGCCAGAATGGCATCAGCGCGCCCGACATACCGGCAGCTCTGCCGTGCTGATCTGATTGCGAGGAAGTACTCTCCCTCGCGGTGCGGGGAGCGTCCCCACGCGATGGTAATCTCTCCCGAGAGTTCGTCTCCGTGCATGTTCCAGCGCTCCGTTGACCCTGACGGAGTGTGGAGCGGGCAGTGACAAAAAAGTGATCGCCGGAGTATATTGGGGGATAGTACGACTCTATGAACTATTGAGGCGCCCGCCCGCCTCACGCTTCCATTAGCGTCTTTGATATGATATACTCCCCCTTCGCCTCGCGGGTCGTCCCGACGATGAGCCAGTCCTCGTCCCCGTGCCGCTCACGGACGCCCTGCACCTCGATCGTCTCCCCCGCGAGCGCCTGTCCCGAGTAGGTGTGGGTGAACGAGAGCACCCGGGAGATCTCCTCGTGCTCGATGCCGTAGACCGCCGGGCTGTCGAAGGCGAGCGATGCATCGGTCACGAGCGCTTCGATCCGCATCCGCCCGAGCACCTCGCCGCGCCCTGCCGCCACGGCACGCAGGTTGTCGTACGACCGGGTGTAGAGGAGATCGAAGTAGGTCCCATCGATCTCGCCGCGGTTCCACTTCCGCTCCTCGTGGAGGACAAAGGTCTCGAACGAGATCTCGGGCACCCGTTTTTCGTAGACCCGGCGCCACATCTCTTCGCTCATCCCGGTGAGTCTGCCGCTCCCGACGAGCCGTGCGAGCTGCTGCTGCGCCGAGAACCAGGCATCGCCGTAGACGACCATATCGATATCGGACCCGGCGTTCTCGAGCCCGCAGAGCAGCGAGCCTGTAACGCCGTAGGCGCCGCCGGGAAGGTCGAAGAAACCGATGAGTTTCTGCACCCTCTTATCGCGCAGGGCGACGGCTGCCATCTCCTCCTCGGGTTTGTAGACCCGGACAATATCGGTGTGCGGCACCTGGTGTACCGTATCGAGGTAGGCGGGTTTGTGCTCGGCGATCCAGGCGAAAGCCTCTTCAAAGTCATATTTCGTATAGCGGCGACCGGCGGGGTCGCACCGCTCTCCTGCAGGGTCCGGGACATAGCGGAGAACGCATCCGACCCGGTCGCCGTTGTCGTAGTTCGAGACCGCGTAGAGGCAACCGTCCGTGTCTTCGATGAAATCACGGAGCCGTATCGGCATCATGCCATGCTCCGCAGGAAGGCCTCGACTGCTTCCCACCCTTTTCCCTTCCGGAGGATCGAGCGGGTCGTCAGATCGACCACGGTGCTCGGGGTTCCGGGAAGCTCTCCTCCGTCCACCAGGAGATCGAAGGGGACGTCGACCTCGTCGGGCCGGGTCACCGGCGCATCTCCGGCGAGGTTCGCGCTCGTCGCCGTGATCGGGGCGTCGAGGAGTTCGATGATCCTGACCGCCGTCTCGTGGGCGGGCATCCGGATCCCGATAAGCCCCGTCCCTCCGGTCAGCATCTCCGGGAGGCAGGACTTTGCGGGAAGGACGACCGTCACCGGGCCGGGGAGGAACCGGTGTATGAACGCTTCGGCAGCGTCGTCGACGACCGCGACCGCCCGGAGCATATCCGTATCCGAGACCGCTATCGAGATCGGTTTGCCGAGCGGCCGACCCTTCGCCTCGTAGATCTTCATCACGGCGTCCTCCGAGAGGGCGTCCGCTCCGAGGCCGTAGACCGTTTCCGTGGGGTAGACGATGATGCCGTCCCTCTGCAGCACTTTGACTGCGTGCTCTATGGTACTCATCAGAATTCACGACCGCGTACGCGATTGATATCAAAGACACCCTTGCCGGAGATGTGCATGACCGCAAAGACACCGGCCTGGATGGGATCGGTCACCACGAGATCGGCGTGCTCCGGAACGCTGCCGGCCATCTTCAGGGCTATCACCGGGATGCCGGTTGCCCGCACCCGGTCGACGGCTCTCGAGACCTCTCCGCCCATCAGGGATCCGGCCAGCACCAGGATCGACGCCCGGGGGAGGCGTGCCACCGCGTCGACGGCGAGCGCGAGGTCCTTCTCCCCGACGAGCGGGATGGTATCAACCGAGATCCGTTCGCCCCGGATGTTATGCCGGTCCGCCTCGTTCACTGCACCCATCGCCACCTGGGCGACCTGGGCGCCGCCGCCGATGATGATCACCCGGGAGCCGAAGATCCGCGAGAACGGCGGGTAGATAGTGACGTCGAGAACAGAAGGGATCTCGAGCATCTCGGCGATCATAACGCCGTGGTCGCCGCATTCCTCGAACTCAAAGTAGACGTATGCGTCTCCCTTATGCGGGCCGGTGCAGATGATCGACTGCTGGATCATCTGGATGTTCGCCTCGTGTTTCGCCATCACCGTGGCGACGTCACGCAGGACGCCTGCCCTATTCTCGGTGATGAGACTGAGTGCGTAGAGGTCGGGGGTCATACGGCATCGGAGCGCTGCATAATGCTCTCTGGCAGGGCAATTATCGTCATTTTCGGAACTGGTTCTATGTTTGATCCCCCGATTCAATATAGGTTTTGGGCGGTGGAATGGGGGCAGAGACGCCGCTCCTGACCTCGGGGGCGAACGACCTCTACAGAACCGGGTGCCAAACCGCTCTTCGGGGCAGAATATCATGGAGCAAAAGAGATGCAAACCTCGATGCGATAGCCGGGAATCGAACCCGGGCTAAGGGCTTGGGAAGCCCCTGTCCTACCGCTAGACTACTATCGCATATCTGCAACAGGTAATGTTGGCACGAAAGAAGATAAATTTTGGCTCATGTCCGGTTCTGAACATACCTCCGGAGCGTAAAGGTGACGGCGGCTCCCTCTCCGGGGCGGCCTTCCACCCGATCGTGCGCGGAGATCCGGCCGCCGTAGCGTTCGACGAGCATCCGGGTGATGTACAGGCCGAGTCCCTTCCCACTCTTCCTGGTGGTGCCGCGCTGGTAGCGCTGGAAGATCCTTGATTTGAGGTCGTCCGGAATACCGGGGCCGGTATCCTCGACGGTGACGCTGACCTCGTCTTCCCGTTCCTCGACGCGGATCGTGATCCCGACCTCAGGCCCCCCGAACTTGAGTGAGTTTCCGATGAGATTCGTGAAGATCTCATCGATAAGATCGTCTGCGAGCACAGTTGCGTCCGAACCGCCGTAAGCGATGGTGGCGTCGGAGAAGTAGTTCAGGACGTCCCTGATCGCCGAATCGAGTTTTATTGGGATGAGGAGCGTCTCCTCGTGCCGGAGTTTGCGCAGCGTAGTGACATTCCTGATGATCTCGCTGCTCTGCTGGATGGCGGTGAGCGCTTTCTGTGCAAACTTCTTCGCCGAGTTGTCTGCAAGCTCGATGAGCACCTGGGTGTATCCGATCGCCGCCGCGTTGGCGTTGTTGACGTCGTGGGAGAGGATATCGATATAGAGGTTTGCCTCGTCGTTCGCGGCATTCGCCTCCTCGAGATAGCGGTTCGCACGCGCGAGCGCTGCCTCGAGTTCCTCCTGCAGCAGCCCCCGGGTGACGCCGCTTCCGATCTCCTTCCCGATCGCCTCGAGAACAGCTCGCTCTTCCGGCGTGATTATCGTTCTTCCCATATCGGCGATCGCAAAGCAGCCCACGAGCCGGCCGTCGTCGAGGATGGGGACGGCGGCAAACGAGCGTATTGGGGAATGCCGGTACCCGGGGTAGCGCTCATGGAAGGAGTCGACGTAGTGGGGCACGCCGGCGACGAGGACGTCGGCGAAGAGCGGTGCGCCGATCTCCACGACCGCCGGCGGTTCCATGGCCGGGTCGCCGATTCCCTGGCGGGAGCGGAGGCTTGCCGTACCGTCCGGAGTGTTTACGATGTATATGGCACCGGTATCGAAGTTCAGGAGGTCGAGCGTCCGGTCGAGCGCTGCATGGAGCATCCCGTCGAGATCCCGGGACGCGCTCGCGGTTCCGATGATCTCGTTGATGATCGAGAGCTGCCGGTTTCGCTCCCGGATCTCCTCCTCTTTTCGGTGCTGGTCGGTGATATCCCGGATGACCTGGACAAGACCCGCCGGCTGCCCTGCGCCGTCCCGGAGCACGGTCGCCGTCACCTCGGCGAGGAACTCGCTCCCGTCCCCTCTGGCAAGCGTACACTCGAGGGGGGGGATATGCCCCTCCCGGAGGATACGCTCCCTGCTCAGGAGAGCTCTTGTATGCTCCCGCTCAGCGACGAACACCATCGGGCTCTTCCCGACGAGCGCCTCTCTCCCGGTGCACCCGTAGATCCGGAGAGCCGCTTCATTTGCGTCGACGATGCGGTCGGCAAGATCGGTGACGACGATCCCGGTGTCGACCGACTCGAGGATCGCTCTGGTCTTCTCTTCCGACCTCTCCAGCCGATCCGTCATCTGTCTCCGTGCGGTCACATCCGTGATGACCGTGCAGACGACGCGCTGATCGGGGAGGAGATTTGCCGAGACGAGCACCGTTCGGTCTTCACCCTCCCCCCGGGTGACGCCGACCTCAAGCGTTGCCACGCGCTCCCCCCCCGTGATCCGTTCGAGCGGCGCGCCCTTGAACTCGGACCAGATCTCGGTTATCAGGCGGCCCTGCACATCTTCCGGGCTCACGCCGAGGATCTCGCCGCACCGCTGATTCATCTCCTCGATACGACACGTGCCCGGATCGAAGAGGAATATCCCTGCCTCTGAATTGTCAAATATGCCGTGATACCGGCTCTCCTGCTTCTGCAGGCTCCCCGAGAGGTAGGCGACCACGGCGGCGATGCCGATGAAGATGACCGACCGGACAACGGCACTGAGGATCTCACCCGGAACAGGGGCGAGCAGGAGGAGAACCTCTGCAAGATACGCCAGAGCGAGGAGCGCGCCGGCCGCGAGCCCCCGCCGGGGATACCAGTAGGCGGCCGTGACGATCGGGATATAGAAGAGATGCGGGAATACCACGGATATATTCCGTAGAAGACAGAACGCCGTAATGGCACAGGCACCGAGCGCCGAGACGGCGATGACGGCGATCCGGATATGCTGGCGGGATCGCGGATCTGCCCCGGTTCTGCCGGGGAAGGCGGCTCCGATCACTCATTCTATGTCGGCATCTGCTCATATATACCTGCAGGGCTGCCTCCCGGGCGGCGATATTCTTAATACCTCTCTCCGAGAATATAATGCAGCACTGTAGAATACATGTGCTGGCTAGAGTAAGTCCGACGTGCCCGCAGAAGCACTGCCCACAGTGGCTCGGGATTACAGAGAATAGTCAGTTTACAGACTTTTTTCTGGACTTACATAGTTTTAATCGGAGGTGAACGAATGGCAAGAATGTATGCTCGACGCCGGGGAACCTCGGGGTCAGTCAGTCCCTTCAGGACCGACGCACCCGAATGGTCCAACACGGATGTACAGGAGATTGAGAAGATCGTCGTCGATCTCCGGAAGAATGGAATGTCGAGCGCAGAGATTGGCCTGACACTGCGGGACAAGTACGGCGTCCCCGATGTCAAGCTCGCAACCGGAAAGCGCGTATCGGCAATTATCAGAGAACAGGGCCTCGAGTCCGATATTCCGGAAGACCTCCGGAACCTGATGGTAAAAGCCCTCGGGATGAGGAAACACCTCTCCGAGAACAAGAAGGATCTGCACAACAAGCGGCAGCTCCAGCTCACCGAGTCGAAGGTGCGCCGGCTCGTCCGGTACTACGTCGGTTCCGGCAAACTGCCGAAGGGCTGGGTCTACAAGCCGGAAACCGCTGAGATTCTGCTGTCCAGATAATCCATGTCCCTCGATGCCGCCGCTGCGGATCTCGCAGATCACCTGCTCGAGCAGGAATTCGTGGAAGTCTTCGCGCATCACGATGCAGACGGCATAGCAGCCGCCGCCATCCTCTGTCACGCACTCTTCCGCGAAGGCAGGCAGTTCCGTCTCCGGATCCGGCCGCGGATCACCGCCGGGGATCTGCCGAAGGACGAGAGCGTTCTGCTCTGCGACTTCGGCTCGTCGCTTGCGGATCTCCCGGACAGCGTGATGGTGGTGGATCACCATATGCCCTACTTCGAGGGCGAGCACCATGTCAATCCCCGCCTCTCCGGACTCGACGGCGACCGTGAACTCTCGGCAGCGGGAGCGGCATACCACGTGGCACAGCATATCGGGGACAACCGTGATCTGATCGGTCTCGTTATGCTCGGGATCATCGGTGACGGCCAGGAGTTCTCAGGCACGAACCGCGACCTGGCGGACGACGGCATCGCCAACGGATACGTGGCACCCCGCCGCGGTCTGCGGCTTGCCGGGCGGAACCTGACCGAACAGCTGGTGCTCGCTGTCAACCCCTACCTCGATGGGATCAGCGGCGACGAGACGGCGGTACGGGCGCTCGTTGCAGGATGCACCGGCGAAGAGGATGTCGACCTTGAGATGCTCCTCTCGCTTATCCTCCTGAAGATAAGCCGGACGACGCCGCTCGACTCGATGTGCGGTCTCTACGGCAACACCTACGGCCTCGGCCGCGAGGTGCTCGACGAGGCGCACACCCTGACCGCGCTCATCGATGCCTGCGGTAAAGCGGGTGCGGGTGACCTCGCGGCATCGCTCTGTCTGCGGTCGACCGCCTCGCTTCCTGAAGCGTGGGATGTCGCCGGGCGTCACCGGCGCGCTATCGTCGAGGCTATCCGGACGATCCGGCCGCTCGAAGAACGCCTTCCACTCTACGAGGTGGAGAACGGCGTTGTGATCAGCGACGTCGCCGATGCACTGGCCTGCTCCCGGACGTATACCGCGCCGGTCTTCGTCGTCGGCCGGAAGGGTGACTGGTGCTCGATATCGGCACGATGCCCGCCCGGCGTCGACCTCGATCTCGAGGCGCTGATGCGAAGGCTCGCGGAGGAGTGCGGCGGCCGCGGTGGCGGCCATCCACGTCGCGCCGGAGCGGAGATCAGCCCGGGTCACCTCGACCGGTTCCGTGCAGGGCTGCTGGAGGCGATCGCCGCATGATCCGGATCGAAGGAACGATTGTCACGGCGCATGAGGAAGCTGCGTGTGTGGCGGCGGCACTCCGGCCCGATAACCTCTCCCTCATGCGGACGAGTGCGGACGGGGGAGCGGTGCGAACCGATATTGCGGGGACGCGGCTTCGATCCGTCATCGCATCGGTGGACGATTATCTCATGAATCTGGCAATAGCGGAGGATGTATGTTCATACGTTTCGCGTTAACAGCGGATCTGCAGTTCAGCAGAGACCTCACTCCCGAGGCGGTGCTGGCGGCAGGTGACACGGTACAGGAGGCAAACGAGGTTCTCTTCCGGCGGGGTGTCCCCGCGGAGGCGGAAGACGAGCAGATCGGAAAGATCACCGAGTGGAGCGCTCACGACTCCGTAATCAGCCTCGCGATCGAGAGCGGTCCGTATACGCGGGCACACGATGCCCTCTTCCGGTTCCGCAAGCTGATTGCGCAGGCGATGGGCAGACACCGGCTGGGGCTGCGCGAGATCACCGTTCGATCGTTCAGCGTCGAGATTCCGGGCCACATACCGGACGAAGCGATCCCGAAGCTGCCGTTCATCAGGAGTGTCTCCTCTCATGCCGAGTCCGTCCGGATCGACCTCGCGTGCTCGGCAACCGACCTCGAAAACCGGGTGCCCGACCGGATCGTCAAGCTCATCGAGGAGAAGAAGGAAGCGGCTCTCTACGGCGGGAAGACCGAACACTGGGAGCTCGTCTTTGAAAGCGGCAAGCGGGAGCGGATCTTCGAGGGCAACCCCACCGAGGAGATGCTCGCACGTGGCTGGATCAAGCACGGCGCGTCCCGCGGGCAGTGGATCTTCGCGCCGCAGGCAGTAGCGCTCTTCCGGGCGTTCGAGCGGATTGTCGTCGAGGAGATCATCCGGCCGCTCGGGTTCTCCGAGATGATCTTCCCTAAGCTCGTCCCCTGGGAAGTCTGGATGCGCTCGGGACACGCCAAAGGTGTGTATCCCGAGATCTACTATGTCTGCACGCCGAAGACCCGTGATCCCTCGTACTGGGAGGATATCGCCGATTACTTCAAGGTGACCGGCGAGGTGCCCGTTGAGATGATCCGCGATCGGCTCGATGGGCCTATCGGCGGCATGTGCTACGCGCAGTGCCCGCCCTTCTGGCCGTTCGTGCAGGGCGAGACACTGGCGAACGACTGCCTCCCGATCCGGGTCTTCGACCGGAGCGGTACATCGCACCGCTACGAGAGCGGGGGCATTCACGGCATCGAGCGGGTGGACGAGTTCCACCGGATTGAGATCCTCTGGCTCGGCACGGCCGAACAGACGATCGAGACCGCAAACCGGCTCCACGAGACGTATACCCGGGTCTTTGAAGACCTCATGGAGCTCGAGTGGCGGAGCGCGAGGGTGACTCCCTGGTTCATGGCGCAGGAAGGCATGCTCGGCGAGTCCGGCAGCGCCGATATCGGCACGCGGGACTATGAGGCGCTCCTCCCCTACAGCAACTCGTGGCTCGAGTTCCAGAACGTCAGTGTGAACGGCGACAAGTACCCGAAGGGGTTCAACGTCAAGATCCAGAGCGGTGCCGACTGCTGGTCGGGTTGTTCCGGGATCGGCCTTGAACGGTGGACCGCGGCGTTCCTTGCCCAGAAAGGGTTTGACACCGCGAAGTGGCCTGAGGCAGTGGCGCGACTGGTCGACGAACCGAAGGAGATCTTCAGGTTCCTCTAAGAGAACTCCTGATAGAATGCAGAGAGTGCAAAACAGAAGAATGAAAGCGAAGTGATACTATGGCAAGAAAGAAGCAGGTTGGAAGAAGAGTAGAAGGCTGGAAGGCAAAGAAGTGGTACCGGGTGCATGTTCCGGACGCCTTCGGCAAGATCGAGATCGGTGACACGATCTCCGCCGACCCCGAGAACATGGTCGGCCGTGTGATGACTGCGACCCTCGGCGAGGTTGTCCAGGACTACTCCAAGTCGCACATCAAGATGAAGTTCAGGATCAACAACGTGGCAGGCGAGTCCGCCTACACCGAGTTCGTGGGGCACGAAGTGACCCGTGACTACCTCCGGTCGATGGTCAAGCGCCGGACGTCCCGGATCGACACGATCATGCCGGTCATCACCAAAGACGGCAAGAAGGTTCGCCTGACCATCGTCTGCCTCACCCTTACCAGGGCAGAGCAGAGCCAGATCCACTCGATCCGTCAGACGATCATGCAGCAGATCGCTGCCCGCGCTACCGAGGCCGACCTCGATACGCTCGTCAAGGACGTCATGTCCGGCGATCTTTCCCGGGATCTCTTCAAGGCCGTCAAGACGATCTACCCCGTCAGGCGCGTCGAGATTACGAAGTCCAAGCTCGAGCGGATCGCTGCCGTATAGGCCGATCCGTCGACTCTTTTTTCTGCAAATCCGGATCCCGATCCGCAGCCTCGGGAAGATGCAAATCGCGGTTTTCTCATCCCGAATGCCGTTTCCTCGCGGTGTTCCGGCGATATCCAATTGGCTGAATACTTTCCCGACCACAATCATTATACCCTCGAACAGGTACATGCCCCCGCGTACGTAGGGGAGCATTACTCGCGATCAGGAGGTGTAAGGCTGATGTACCGGTCCCTGGAGAAGCGATCTGCCCGGCCACGGTGGGAGGCGCTGAGTGCGCCCGCCGGAGATCCGTGTTCCGAGCAGCAGTCCGCCGTGCTGACGATGATTCAGCGGGTGCTCACGGATTTTGATAAAGACTGGAACCTGCTCCGGGAGGAGGCGGAGGGTGAGGACTGGCCTGCCGCGGCGAATGAACTCCTCGACCGCTACTCGCACGAGATGTATGACCTCGTGCGGGCAATTCAGGGGATTCTCGCCGAGGATATGGAGTTTCACGTCCGGGGACTCTCCGCGGATATGATCATGGCGACCAACATCTGCCATATGATCGGTTGTGGCCGGGAGTTTCTGATCCGGGGCGACGAGCTGGCGAGGCGCGCACGCTCTTCTGCGGACAGGTGTATTCTTATGTGCCGGGCGCGGCGGCGGGTCAGGGTCGTCGTCCGGTGAGACCCCCTCCGTCTCCCGCAGGTACCGGATAAAGTAATGTTTCTTTGCGTCACATCTCTCTTCGATGACTGCACAGAAGATCCTGCTCCTGGTGCTCGACGGGATATCCGACCGCCCCTGCGCGTCGCTTGGCGGGCTGACGCCCCTGCAGGCCGCAAATACCCCGAACCTCGACCGGTTCGCGACGGAAGGAATCACCGGCATCATGGATACGATTGCGCCCGGCATCAGGCCCGGGTCCGATACGGCACACCTGAGCCTGCTCGGCTATCCGCCCGAACGCTACTACACCGGCCGGGGGCCGCTTGAGGCGGAGGGGTCGGGTATCCACATGGAACCCGGGATGATCGGGTTTCGGTGCAATTTTGCCACGGTCGACGAAAACAGCCTGATCACCGATCGGCGGGCCGGCCGGATCCACGACACCGCGGCTCTCTCGGCGGCGATCCGGGAGGGGGTCGATCTCTCCGCGTACGAGGTTGGATTCCGGTTCGAGTCCGGTGCCGGGCACCGCGCCGCCCTCGCGTTCGTCGGTGATCTCCTCGGCGACCGCGTCACCTCGAACGACCCGAAGAAAGAGGGTGCCGAGCCGCTTCCCGTCAAACCCATCGGTGATGCGCCTGCCGACGAGAAGACGGCAGCTGTCTGCAACGAGTTCATCCGCCAGTCCCGTGAGATACTCTTCGATCATCCCCTCAACATCGAACGGCTGGAACAGGGGTTGCCGCCCGCGAACCTCCTCCTGATCCGGGGTGCCGGGAGAATGGGGCATTTCGAACCGTTCGAGGAGCGGTACGATCTCTCCGGCAGCGTTATCTCGGCCGCCACCCTGATCTCGGGGATCGGGATGGTCGTCGGGCTCGAGCATATCCCGGTGCCGGGGACGACCGGGTCGGTGGACTCCGACCTCCCCGCCAAGGTGGCGGCGACCCTGCGCGAGCTCGAGCGGAAGGATTTCGTGCTCCTGAACATAAAAGGCGCGGACGAGGCCGGGCACGATGGAAAACCCGAGCAGAAGCGGGATTTCATCGAAGTGATCGATGCGGCGCTCGAGCCCTTTGCGGCGCTCGACGATACGATCCTCGTGATCTGCGGCGATCACAGCACGCCCTGTTCGGTGAAGGATCACAGTGCAGACCCGGTTCCGCTGGTGATCCGGGGAGAAGGCGTCAGAACCGACCGCAATTGGGCGTTTGACGAGATATCCTGTGCAGAAGGGGGGATTAACCGGATACGCGGCCTCGATCTGATGCCGATTGTTCTCGATCTAATAAACAAGGCTCATAAATACGGCGCATGAAGATCTTAGCGGCGGCAGACTCATGGAGGATACAGCGAAGCACGACTGGCTCAGGGAATGCTCGCTCCCCGACAGCACCGAGCTGCAGGAGCGGCTGCTCAAGACCGACCAGGATATTATAATCGGCGACCGCTGCCAGATAGATTACGGCCTTGCAGGCAAGGATATAGTTGTCTGTGAGTTCTGTACCATAAACGGGAACATCCTCGCGTCAGGCGACGTCAGGATCGATAATTGGTGCGAGGTGGCCGGGAACGTCTTCGTGGACGAGGATGCCTACCTTGGCGAGGGTGTCAAGATCCGGGGCAAGCTCGTCGTCCATGGCGACCTCGATATCGGTGATAACGTCCAGATAGAGCAGGGTTTCGAGGCAAAGGGCTGGATCTCGATCAGGAACCCCATGCCGGTCATCGTCTACCTCATGCTCTACCTGGTGGCGCTCCTCGGCATCGAGAAGGAAGAAGAACTCGAATCGGTCATGCAGAAGATCTTCGGCGAGGAGGAGGTCGAAAAGACTCCCCCGCTGATGATCCCGGGAGGCGCGGTGATGAACATGCAGACCATCACCGTCCCCGACCGCATGGCCATCGGCAGGGGGTGCCGCCTGCACGGCAACATCAAGGCGGGCTCGGTCACGATGCTCGCCAGCACGACGCTGTTCGGGAGCCTGCATGCCCGTGATGCCGTCACGGTCGCGGAGGGATCGGTCGTGCATGGCGATCTCCGGAGTGACGGTGATGTTACGCTGGAACAGAGTGTGCGGATCCTCGGGGACGTCATCTGCAGGAGGCTGACGCTCCACGAGGAGGCACGGGTGGACGGCACGATCCGGGCGCCGGGCGGGCTGAAGATAGAGAGAGTTACATGACAATTGCAGAATTACTTGATGTGGATGCGTGCCGGCTTATCGAGCCGTCGTTTGCCGAGCTGACGGAAGATCACTATACTGCCCTGCTGCTCCGGGCACTCGCCGACGATGCCCGGCTGCTTGTCGACGAAGACGAGGAACCGCTTGCCCTCGCACTTCACGACGACCAGGGGTGGCATGCGGCGTCGTTTCTCTTCCGTGACCCGACGCTCGCTGCGATCGAGTGCTTCGAGGCGTTCGATGGGGAGATCTATCAGGAGAACCGTGAAACCTGGCTCGCGGCGGTCAGGGAGTACTACAGCCTCGAGTTATGCCGTACGGTGCTTCCGGCCGTCGAGGATCTGCCCGGGGATCGGATGGCGAAGATGGAAGATCTCATCCGGGAGATCTGGGGCGACCGGAGCGGGTCGCTCTGCCTCGACTGCTGCTGCGGCTCCGGGGTCGGTACCGCCGCTCTCCGCGCCTCCGGTATCCGGTCGATTGCCTACGACAACGACCCCGCTCTCCTCTCCCTCGGTCTTGCCCGGGGCAGGCTCTCTCCTTCGGAGACGATCTGCATCGACGGGAGAGCGGCAGGGGCGTACATCAGCCCGGCTCCGCTCGGTGTCGCATTCATGGCAGGCGAGATCATCGGATACAATGCGGGTATGTGGGAAGGGATCGTCGATCAGCTCCTTTCCCTCACCGATGAGGCGCTCATCACCCTCGGCACCGAGCAGGAATCCGGCATGGTGCGGACATGGTGCCTTGAACGGGACAAGAGCATCGAAATATTCGAGAACGATCGCGATCCGCTCTACGACCGCTGGTGCTGCCTCATCCGGTAGATCGATCCCTTCCTCTTTTTGGTCTCCGGCTCCGGTGCGCCGGCGGCTATACGTCAGCCGATGAGCTGGTATTCTGTTTTGACGGCAGCGATTCGCGGAATCGGTTTCGGAAGGTTAATACTCTATGGGGGCCATCTCCGTTATTCCGGGTCGTTCCCCGCTACCCGCATCCCGCTGTGCAGGTATTGGGCGGTTCTCCCCGCCTCCCGGCACATGGACGTGACGGCATGGATCTCCGCAGCAAAGTCATTCTCATCGTCATCGCGACACTTGCAGTACTTCTCGTAGCCCACGTCCTGATATCCGACGCCGTCGTGATGCAGAGTTACTCCGACCTCGAGCTCCGGGAGACCCGCCAGCATCTTGAGCGGGCTCTGATTGCCGTCGATTATGAGATCGGGAGGGTCGACGGGCTCTGCAGGGACTGGGCGTGGTGGGACGACACCTGCCGGTTCGTCGGTGAGGGGAACGATGCCTACATCAGATCAAACCTCGTCGACTCCACGTTCAGCCAGCTTCGCCTGAATATGATGCTGTACCTGAACCAGTCGGGAGCGGTCGTCTTCGCGAAGGGGTACGATCTCGCTGCCGGGACGCCGACGCCGCTCCCGGCGCCCCTTCTCGACCGGATCACCTCCGACAACCGACTCGTCGGCCATGACGATGCGAAGAACGGCGTTGCCGGACTGATCGTCCTTCCCGAAGGGCCGATGATCGTCTCCTCACAGTCGATCGTCTTAAGCAGCGGGGACGGGCCTTCACACGGAACTCTCATTATCGGGCGGTACCTCGACGACGCCGCGCTGGAAGCGTTGCAGTCGACCACCCTCCTGCCGTTCTCCCTTCTCCCGCGGGACGACTGGGCACCGCTGAACGACTCCTGGGAGCCGCTCCCGGCATCAGGGTCGATGCTGGTACAAACGATTAATCCGGATACCACCACCGGCTACGTGTTGATCGAGGATATCTACGGCGAGCCGGCCGTCATGCTGCGCACCGACCTTCCCCGGACTATCTACAACCAGGGACGCTCGACGTTCAACTATCTTCTCGGCTCCGTCATTGTAGCAGGACTCCTCTTCGGTTTTGTGACTATCTCCCTCCTCGAGCGGACGACGCTCCTGCAGATGGGGCGGCTCAGCGACGACGTCGCCGGGATCGGGGCGAGGCGCGACTTTGCATCCCGGCTCCCGGTGAACGGGGAGAACGAACTCTCCCGGCTTGCCGGAGCGATCAACGGCATGCTCGAGGAGCTCGAGGCGGCCCGCCGGGAACTTCAGGAGAGCAGCGACCGGTATCACCTCCTCTTCAACAGCGGGAATGATTTTATAATCGTCTGTGCCGTCACCGACGACGGGGCTCCCTGCAGGATCCTCGACGTCAACGATCTCGTCTGCCGGCGGCTCGGCTATACCCGGTCTGAACTGCTCGCTCTCCCGATAACGAGGCTCATCCCCGACGGCGAGGCCGTCTCCTCAGGAACCCGGCGCCTCCACCTGATCCACTTCGTGAAGAAACGGGGGGAGACGATCCCGGTCGAGGTGAATACTCATCCCGTCACCCTCGGCACGGAGCAAGCGGTGCTTGCGATCGCCCGGGACATCACCGAGCGGCAGCTGGCGGAGGAGGAACTTACACGACACCGGCAGCATCTTGAGGAGATGGTCGAAGAGCGGACGGATGCGCTTGTCCGGCTCAACGAACGTCTTCAGCGTGAGATCGTCGAACGCCGGAAGACAGAGCAGCACAGGAAAGAGGCGTACGATCAGATCGAGCGGAATATCGAACAGTTCGCGATCCTCGCCGACCATATCCGCCACCCCCTGCAGGTCATTCAGGGAATGGCCGACCTCCTCGATGACGAGGCGAAAGGAGCGAAGATAGCGGTGCAGGTCGAGCGGATCGATGCGATCATCAAGCAGCTCGACCAGGGTTGGGTCGAGTCCGAAGAGATCCGGGCGTTTTTAAAGAGATATTCGTGAGGGGGTGGCCTACTCCTGGCGCTGCTCCGCGCAGTCGAGCTCGGCGACGATCCCGACCGCGTCGTCCATCTTCGCCACGAGCCGCCGGATCTCGAGGAGGCGTTCCATCCCGATGAAGTGCTCGGCCATCACCCGTGCCATATCGGTAAGTTCAATCCGCCCCGCTCTCCTGCGCACGAGTTTCTCGTCGAGGAGCGCCGAGAGCACCGGTTCGAGCGTCCCGACCATCAGGTTGTTCAGCCGGATGATCTGCTGCTCGTCGCCGCCGCAGACGACGGCGTTCGCAACGAACTCTTCGGAGCTCTCTTCGAGATCGTACTCCGGCGCGACCTCTTCCATCTCGCCCCGCAGGAGACCGACGGCTACCTCGTCCTCGGTCTTGCCGGAGGTGCGGGAGTACGATCCGCCGGGTTCGGCAAGGATCACGATCCTGCCGAGATCGTGGTAGTCGGGCCGCCCCGCACGTCCCATCATCTGGTGGAACTCCCCGACGCCGAGCCACTGGATACCCATGGCGAGAGCGTCGAAGACCACCTGGGATGCCGGAAAGTCGACACCCGCCGCGAGAGCCGCCGTCGTGACCACGGCGGCGATATCTCCGTTCGCAAAGCGGTTCTCGACGTCGCGCCGTTCCTGTGACGAGAGCCCGGCGTGGTACGGAGCTGCTTTCCTGCCGAGCGCTTCGGCGACGACGTGGCACCGGGCACGGGAGTTCGTGAAGACGATCGTCTGGCCGCGGAACCCTTTCGATGACCGCTGTTTGAACTCTTCGGCCACGAGCTGCTTGATGAAGTCGATCTTCTTCGTCCGCTCCACGAAGAGCAGGTGCCGTTCGAGCGGGACGGGGCGTTCGGCGTACCTGATGAGCTGAGCGTTCAGTTTCTTCGCGAGCAGCCCCGGCATTCCGATGGTTGCGGAGAGGTAGAGGAACTGCGCTTTCGGGGCGACGTGCTTGAGGCGGGCGATCAGGCCGTCGAGGCGGTGGCCGCGTTCGGGATCCTCGAGCATCTGCACCTCGTCGATCACCACCGTGCCGATATCCTTGAGCACCCGTCCCGTCCGGAGCGCATGGTCGATCCCCTCGTAGGTGCCGACGACGATCGGTGCACCGATATCCCGCTCCCCGACCGGCCGGGTCTCCGGGAGGTTCAACCTGCTGACGCCCGTCTGCAGGGAGACTCGGACGAGGCGGCCGTAGCGGTCGCGGAACCGCTGGTACTTCTGGTTCGCGAGCGCCACCAGGGGAACGAGAAAGAGGGTTCTACCTTTGCCCTCGAGGAAGTTCTTCATCCCCGCCATCTCCCCGATGAACGTCTTCCCGCTGGCGGTCGCCGAGACCACCAGCAGGTGCTGCCGGTCGAGGAGCCCGCCTTCTACGGCGAGCTGCTGCACCGGCATGAGGTACTCGATCCCCGAGGCCTTTGCAAAAGCCGGGGGGAGCGGGAGCTCGGTGATGTGCACGGTCTCTTCCCGTGCGTGGGCTTCGAGGCGATCGTAGAGCGTCCGTGACCGGTCAAGGTTATCCGGCCCGACCGATGCGAGAACCTTGTTGAGGTCGCGGATCTGTTCGAGCAGCTGCTCGAGGTGGGAGAGCATGGAGCCGCCGAACTTGCCCATGTACCCGAGTTCCCGCCGGAGTTCCCTTTTAGCGCACTCCATGCAGATCCACTCGTTCCCGTAGCGGACAGCGCTCGATTTATCGATCGGTGCGAACCGGTCTTCGAGCTGGCAGAGCCGGCAGATGGTGATCCGGGAGTAGGGGATCTGCAGATCGTTTAGAAACGACTCAAACTCCCTGCTGCCTCCTGCAAGCTGCACCTTCGCCCGCCGGAGCACGGCGATGAAGTCGCGGGTGGGAACCGGTTTGAGCTGTTTCTGTTTTTTGCGGATCTTGAAGTTCTTCGGCCGCTGCCCTTTCGGCGTACCGGCGAGATCGACGAATCCGGAGGCGGTAACCCGGCCTCCGTCGATGAACAATAGTTTATACGTGCCTTTCTGCGGCTGAATAATGATCTTCATGAGACTATGAGGTCGTGGATGGTATAGGCGAGGCCTGCCGTCTCGAGACGCTTTAAGAAGTCGGTGAACTCCTCGTCGACGATGAGGATGGCACACTCCCTGCCGTGGAATGCCGCTTCGACGACGCCTTCACGGGATCCGAAGAACATATCGGGTTCGCACCCCGCCTTCTTCAGCGCGACGTAGGACTCGAGGCCCACGGCCGCAACCATCTCGGCGCGGTCGATGGCGCTGCGGAGCAGGGTGCTGCTGACTTTGCGCGACCCGCCCCGTTCGACCCGGGGAATCTTGCAGACGTGGATGAGCCCCTCGCGGTGCTCGATGATCCCTTCAAGGTGCGAAACGCCGACGTCTTCGCCGGGTCTTGCGTCCATGGTGGCCTCTCCCATGGCGGTCTTCTCCTGGAGCGTCGCATAGAGCCATCCGTCCTGCATATATACGCCTATGCGATCCCCTTTCCGGATCTCATCCCGCGCAAGTGCCGTCCAGACCGCGACCTGCTGGATGATATCCTTCGTGACATGGCGGGCGTATGCCTCGAGCGCCTCGGCGTTCCGGAGCACCCACTCGACACCGCTCTTCGTCACCTCGTAGCGGCCTCTGCCGTGAGCGGCGACGAACCCTTCGTCCACCAGCTCCCGGATATACTCCGAGACTGCCTGAGGTGTCACCCCGAGTTTCTCTGCGATCTCCTGCTGCCGGACGGCCGGCTGATGCTCCGCTATCTCGACCAGAATCTGGAAGCGTGTCGCCTCGCGCTTGCTCCGGAGGATGATGTACAGGGGGTCTTCACGAACTTCTGTCAAGAAGCACCATTCCCTGCCCTTTTACATCGAGGTGCGGGATCCGTTTGCCGAGCCCCTTGACGAATATCGGGCTTACACCGTGTTTTCGAGCCAGGTCACCGATGGAAGAGGTGCCGTCGGTGATATCCTGCTGAATGGCGTCGGTCAGGGAACGGAGCATTTCATCGTTGGATATTGCGATATTGAGGAGATCCCCGATATCGTTCATAGTGCACTGGAAGTTCGCCCGGAATTTGCTATAGGTTGTTCGGTACTCTTTCATCGGTTTTCGGCCGGGTGCGGGCATCCGCCACTGCTCCTCGATCAGATTCCCTTTCTTAAGAATCCCGAGGCACTCGGTGACACATTCCCCACCGCCCGCCTGGGCTGCCAGTTCCTCCTCCGTCATCCAGTTCTTATTCAGGAGTTCGTAGATCTTTTTGTATTGGCAGTTATTGAAGGTCATGAGGAGAGGAACCAGTTCAACCGGATCGTTAAGGATTTTAATATGTCCCGTCAAAGCAATACCCTAGTGTTATATGGTGTTATAACTCCATAAATTTTTGCAGAATTTTTGATGCGAACATCCGGCAATATTACTATCAGGGGCATCGTTCAGGGCGTCGGATTCCGCCCCTTTGTCTACGCGAAGGCGCACGGGTACGGCATGCGCGGAACGGTCAAGAACCTCGGGAGCGAGGTTCAGATCGCGGCATGCGGTGAGCGTTTCGAGGAGTTCCTCCGGGCGGTTGCGAAAGGAACACCGCTCTCGCGTATCGATTCGGTTGAGGTGACCCCCCTCGCCGGAGAGCCGCCGGCAGGATTTACGATTCTTGAGAGTAAGGCCGGGAGCCGTTCCGGTTTCATTCCGACCGACGTCGCCGTCTGCGATGAGTGCATCGCCGATATCACCGCCCCCGGCGGCCGCTACGAAGGGTACTGGGCGACCTCCTGCGTGAACTGCGGTCCCCGCTATAGTATCATCACCGCCATCCCCTACGACCGCGAACGGACGAGCATGGATGTATTCCCTGTCTGCTCACCGTGTGAGCGGGAGTACACCGATCCTGCCTGCCGGCGGCATCACGCCCAGACGATCGCCTGCGCCGGCTGCGGCCCGCAGCTCGCCCTCCTGCACGCCGACGGGACGCCGGTTCGAGCCGCAGAGCCCATCCGGGAGGCGGCCGCCCTCCTCGATGCCGGAGCTATCGTCGCCGTCCGGGGCATCGGGGGCTTTCACATCGCCTGCATCGAGGCGTCCGCGTGGACGCTGAAACGGCGGCTCGGGAGGACCGAGCAGCCGCTCGCCGTGATGGCCACTCCGGAAGAGGCCGGGCGGATAGCCGATATATCAGGGGACGAGTGGAAGCAGCTTGAGTCCCGGGAGCGGCCTATCGTCGTCCTCGCGAAGCGTGACCCGGACGCTCACGCCTCGATCAGCAATCTGCATACCATCGGCATCATGCTCCCCTACACCGGGCTCCACCATCTCCTCTTTGCGAGCCTCTCCCACCCGCTCCTGATCATGACGAGTGCAAACCTGCCCGGATATCCGATGATAACCGATCTTGGCCAGGCTGTCGAGCGGCTCAGCGGCCAGGTCGACTATATCCTCACTCACGATCGCCGGATCGTCAACCGGTGCGACGACTCGGTCGTCCGCGACGGTTTTCTCATCAGGCTCTCACGCGGCTATGCCCCAAAACGGACGCCGATCGACCTCGGCGAGCGGTGCATCCTCGGTGTCGGGCCGGAGCTGAACGCGAATATCACCATCTACCGGAGCGGCTTTGCCGTCACCTCCCCGCATGTGGGAAACGTCCGGAACCCTGCGACGCTCGCCTACCTGCAGGAGACGGTGGAGAAGATCGGGGGGATCATCGGTGCGGACTACGACCGGATCGTCCACGACCTCCACCCGCAGTTCCTCTCCACCCGTTACGCCCGCGAGCTCGCGGAGGTGACGGGTGCCGAACTCCTTGCCGTCCAGCACCACCGGGCGCATATCGCCGCGACGACCCGCGAGGAGTGCGTCGGGATTGCGATCGACGGTGTGGGATACGGGGACGACGGGACGATCTGGGGCGGGGAGATCTTCGCCGGGTGCGTGCCCGACTACGACCGGGTCGCCCACCTCGAGGTCGCTCTGATGCCGGGCGGCGATCTTGCGACCCGGTTCCCGGAGCGGATGCTCTACGGCATCATGCCGACGGAGGAGACGCGTGACCTGCTCGCTTCCCGGGGCTGGAGCGAGGTCGAGCTTGCGGTGCTCGAAAAGCAGGTGGCGAAACGGTTCAACGTCGCGGAGACGAGCAGCACCGGCCGTGTTCTCGATGCCGCATCGGCGCTCCTCGGGCTCTGCCGGGAGCGGACGTACGACGGTGAACCGGCGGTGAAACTCGAGTCTGCCGCCTACCGGGGGCGGGCGGCGGCGTGGAATCTTGCGTTCGGCTCCAAAGACGGCCGGGAGGTCTTCTCCACCCGCTCGCTCCTCAGTGAAGCGTACAGGCGGATGCAGGCGGGCGAGCGTATCGTCGATATCGCCGCTTCGGTGCAGTACAACCTCGCCCGGGGCGTCGCGGCGATGGGAGTCCGTGCCGCAGAGGAGCGGGGTATCCCGCGGGTCGCGCTCTCGGGCGGCGTCGCCTACAACCACGCCATCCGGGAGGCTATCCGGGCCGAGGTACTGGCCGCCGGGCTCGAGTACGTCATCAATAAGGAGTACCCCCTCGGGGACGGCTGCATCTCGTATGGGCAGGTCGTCTGCGGGGGGAGTGCGGAAAGGTAACGCTTCCAGAGCCTGGAGACGCCTACACGGGGTCTGCAGGCCGCTCATGTATCCTCTTCTGCTATGACTGCGTTTCCCTGGCATACACGGTATTTTGCCTCTTCCGTCCCAAATTTTCCGGCATTTTGTAAATAGGCTGCATTTACGTCGGAAGGGAAAGGGAAACCGTTTAATGTCGCATGGACAATAATCTGGAATGGAGCACATTCCGCATATCTGCGGCCGGAGATGCCACATCAGGCCAGGCAGTCCGGCTTTTTTACCGTGGGGATCGGGCCGGCTCTTTTCCTGAAGGTGGTTATTGATGATACGTAATGGTGGCCTCTCTCCATTGTGCATACTTCTGTTCGCAGTCCTCGTCAGCGTAACGGGGATACTCTCCGCTGCCCCGGTCGATTCTGCCGGAGATCCGGCGTTCGACGGCACCCCCGGACAGCAGACGGCACTCTCCGATACTCCTGTCTGCGGGTACGTCCCGTCGCCGGTCTCTTTCGATGATCTCGATCCGTCTCTCTCACGGCAGGGGGTCTCTGTCATGGAAACACTCCCGGCCACCTTCGACCTTCGGGAGGAAGGACGGGTGACCCCGGTTCACAATCAGGGGAGCGCGGGAGTCTGCTGGGCGTTCGCCACCTATTCGTCCCTCGAATCCGTCCTGATGTCAGAGAACGAATACGATTTTTCCGAGAACAACATGAAGAACCTCCTCTCATCGGGCTACCCGGATGGGTTTGATCGGGGTCCGAACGACGGCGGAGACGGGGTTCAGTCTCTCGCGTATCTTGCCCGGTGGACGGGCCCGGTCTCGGAAGAGGGCGATCCCTACTCCCCGACATCTTTGGTATCGCCGACCGATCTGGCGGCGGTCGCCCACGTTCAGGACGTCCTGTTCCTGCCGAAGATGACCATCGCCGGGGCGGAAGCGGTGGTAAAACAGGCTGTGATGGAGTACGGTGCGGCCTTTACCGATATGCACTGGACGAACGACGGCTGGAACGAAGCGAATAGCACCTATTATTATGCCGGCCCGGCCGAGTCCAATCATGCCGTCGCCATCGTCGGGTGGAACGATTCCTTCAGCCGCCATGCCTTCAGTCAGGCTCCCGCCGGCGACGGCGCCTGGATCATAAAGAACAGCTGGGGAGCCGACTGGGGAGATGCCGGATACTTTTACATATCCTATAACGATACCCGGCTCGGCAGCATGTGGCAGGGCGTATATACCGCAGAACCGGCAGATACGTACGACGGGATCTACCAGTACGATCCCCTCGGGATGTGTGGGAAGTTCGGATACTCTTCTGCCACAGCCTGGTTTGCCAACGTCTTCACGGCTACTGCCGATGAAGACCTCCGTGCGGTGAGCTTCTATGTTCCCCAGTACTCCTCGACATACGAGCTCTTTGTGTACACAGCTCCTGACGGCGGGCCGGAGAACGCCACGGGCCCGGTAGCAGTGCAGAACGGCACCCTTGATGAGCCCGGGTACCGGACGATCCCCCTCCTGGCTGCGGTTCCGCTGCAGCAGGGAGAGGGTTTCTCGGTCGTGGTGAAGCTCACTGCTCCCGGGTTGACGACGCCGGTTGCGGTTGAATACCCGATTGCAGGCTACTCGAGCAAAGCCTCGGCGAATCCCGGCGAGAGTTACGTCAGCAGTAACGGCGAAACCTGGCTCGATCTTACCACCTGCACCAACCTTGCCGAGGCCAACGTCTGCCTCAAGGCTTTCACGACCCTCCGTGTCGCCCCGGTCGCAAACTTCACTGCCAATGTCACCGCGGGCACTGCCCCGCTTGCCGTCCGATTCACCGACCTCTCCACAGGTAGCCCGACGTCCTGGAACTGGACGTTCGGTGACGGTGCCGCCTCCACGGAGCAGCACCCCGCCCACACCTACACGGTGGCGGGCGTCTACACGGTGAACCTGACGGTCACCAATGCCGACGGGAACGACTCGATGGTGAAGGCGGACTTCGTCACCGTCAGTGCCGCCGCACCGCTCGTCACCGCCCCCGCGGCAATGCCTTCCGTTATCCCGACCGATACGGATGGCTCCGCGGGAACGGGTGAGACTGCCGTGCTTTCCGTGGCGGTGAGCGGCGCAGAGATCGCCTCGGTGACGGTGAACCTCTCAAGCATAGGCGGGTCGTCTGTAACACCGATGGCCGATGCCGGGAACGGCATCTGGACGGTGAGTACGACCGGCACCGTGCCGTCGCCGTTCACGGGCGGCACCTACCTCCCGGTGCTCCTCACCGTGAACGCCACCGGCGCCGACGGCCTTTGCAACACATCGGTCGCTATCCCGCTCACCGTGGTGAAAAACGGCGATGCGAACCAGGATTGCCGGGTCACGCTCTACGACGCCGTCTACACGGCACGACATCTCCTTGAAATCGAGGGTTACCCGATGACGGAGAGCGTCGGCATGGTCTCTGGCGGTGACGATCTCTCGCTCGTTGATGCGATGTACCTCGCAAAGCATCTCCTTGGGCTCCCGGGTTTTGAGGCGTTGCACTGACGATCTTGCCGAAACAGTCCGGCAGGTATCCCCTCTTTTTTCAGGTCGACGGTAAACCCGCGATTGGAATGACGCCGGGTATTCTCTCGCGAATCCCAACCGTTCTGCCGGTGTCAGACGACGCGCCTTACGCTCTCTGATTTTTCATCCTGGGGATAATATCTCTCTAATTTAAATTCTGAGGGAATTTCTTTCGTAATAACCTAAAATTGGGATTTATTGCTCCCGGATCAAAGAATAACTCTTTAATATTAACCTGGCGCACCTCCTCATCAGAGGAACCTCCCCTGCCGGCCTCTCCCGGCGCCAGTCCGGTGTGCCGGCTTTTTCTGTTCTCCCCACCCGGCACACGGATACCCGGGACGGGCGGATCCGTCCGGAACGATGTCGCGTCGACGGCAGGGGCAGTTCCGGCTCTGTGGAGTGTTTGTAATGCAGATTCGTGTAGTAATTGCGGGAATTGTCCTCTGCTGCCTGCTCATCGGCGGTGTCGCGGCTGAAGAGGGTGAACTTATCGATCCGGTTCCCCGGGACCCGTATGCGGCGCCCTGCCCGGACGAGGTATCGGTGGACGAGGTGTCCGAAAGCCCGGTCGTCACCGGTGCGGCGGTGCAGGCGGCTCCGGCGATCGAGTGGGTACGCTCCCTCGGCGGAACTGAAAGGGAGTATGGCTCCAGTATCGTTCAGACCTCCGACGGGGGCTACTTCCTGACCGGGAGAACCGCTTCGAACGACGGCCAGGTCACCGGGTACCATAGCGGCACGTACACAAGCGAAGATGTCTGGGTCGTGCGCCTCTCGCCGACCGGCGCGCTCGTCTGGGAGCGGTGCCTCGGCCAGCCCGATACCGACTACGGGTTTGACGGGGTCCAGACTGCCGACGGCGGATTTGCCATCACCGGATGCGTTTGGGCAGACGGCGGCGATGTCTCCGGGCACCACGGCTCCACCGACATCTGGGTCGCAAAGCTCGATGCGACCGGGTCGCTCGCGTGGCAGAAGTGCATCGGCGGAACATGGGGAGAATATGGATACAGCATCCGGCAGACCTCCGACGGCGGCTACATCATCGGGGGGGTGACGACATCGATCGACGGCGATATCAGTGGAAATCACGGCGGCTATGATGGTGTTATCGTGAAGCTGAACGCCACGGGCGGGATTGAATGGCTCCGGTGCCTGGGTGGCAACAAAGCGGACGACTTCAACGCGGTCCGGCAGACATCCGACGGCGGCTACATTGCCATCGGAAAGACATATTCCAACAACAACGGCACCGTCGGTGCCAATCACGGATACACCGATATCTGGGTGGTGAAGCTGACGGCGACGGGGCTCGTCGACTGGCAGAAGTGCCTCGGGAGCAGCAGCTACGACGGGGGGTACGCGATCCTGGAGTCTCCGGACGGAGGGTACGTCCTTACCGGGTACGTGGAGGGCAACGACGGCGATGTCTCCGGAAACCACGGGAGCATGGATCTCTGGGTGGCAGAGATCGACGGTATCGGGCGGGTCCTCTGGCAGCAGTGCCTTGGGGGCAGCGGCAGGGATCTCGGCACCTCGATCGTAGCGACCTACGGCGGGTACGTCGTCACCGGGCAAACCGAATCGACCGACGGCGACGTCTCCGGAGGCCACGGCGTCAGCTACGACGTAGGCGATCTCTGGGTCGTCAGGATCGACGATGATGGCACCCTGATCTGGCAGAAATGCATCGGCGGTTCGGCAATTGAGGTTGGTTCATCCGTCATCTGTACAAGCGACGGGGGGCTTGCGATAGCCGGATACACGGGCTCCACCGACGGCGACATCCCGGAGAGCCACGGGGGATATGATCTCCTGGTGGTCAAACTCGGAAGCGACGCCGCTCCGATTCCGACGGCGGAGAGCATCGCGCTCTCTGCCGGCTGGAACTTCGTCTCGACCCCGAAACGCCTCGCCGACGACCAGAGCACCGCATCACAGGTCTTCGGGGAGGTGAACACTTCAGGTCACTCGATCTTCGCCTACGACGCCGCCGCCGGGAACTGGACGACGCTCGGTGCGGCAACGGTGGTTCGGCCGCTTGAGGGGATATGGATCTACAGCAACCGTTCGACCTCTGTCCCCCTCGCATTTGCCTCCGGCGAGGCGCAGACGCCGCCCTCGAAGGTGCTCGCCGCCGGCTGGAACAGTATCGGGTTTGCTGGAATAGTCCCGGTCAGTGCGAGGGACTGCCTCCTCTCGGTCAGCGACGAATGGGCGACGCTTTTGCGGTGGGACGGGGTGGAACAGGAATACGGAACCGTGATCGTCAACGGCGGGAGCGGTGATGCCGCCGATAGCGCGCTGCTCTATCCAACGGAAGGCTACTGGATCTTTATGAGGAAAGGCGGTGTACTCGGTGCCATCAGTGGGTAGCGGCACCCGTGTCGTCCGAAAGATCGTTCTGCTCGCCATAGGTCTCTGCATCGGCATGGCGTGTACCATTCCGGTAGCGGCGGTGCCGTCGCTGCCGGCGGAGTTCTCCGGCACCGTCCTGATAAACGGTGAATCCGCTCCAGCGGGCACGGTGGTCGTCGCCCTGCTCGGCGGTGAGGAACGGGGCAGGATTGTCACCGTCGCCGAGGGAGTGTATGGCGGGCAGACAGCGTTCGACCGGCGACTGCTTGTTCAGGCACTCGAAGGGGATATCGATCAGACGGTCGGCTTCACCGTCAACGGAGTCGGAGCGGCAGAGACCGCCCCGTTCTCCGCCGGGGTAAGCCGGAGATGCAACCTGACGGCGTTCATCTCGTCGCTGACGGTGACAGTTCCGTCGGGTGCGACGCCGGTGATCCCGACCGATACCGACGGCGTCGCTGGCCACGGCGAGGCGGCACTCCTCGCGGTGACGGTCACGGGTTCGGGAAGCGTTCAGTCGGCGATGGTAGACCTCTCGTCTATCAGCAGATCTTCGACGACCGCCCTTCTGCAGGGTGGGGGGAATGCCTGGTCGGTGAACGCAACGAGCGCTGTTCCGTCGGCTTTTGAGAACGGCACCTACCGGCCTTTCTCGTTCACGGTGCATGTCACCGATACGAACGGGTATCCGGCGCGATCGGTCTCGCTCCCGCTCATTGTGGTGAAGAACGGGGATGCCAACGAGAACAACCGGGTCACGCTCTACGATGCCGTCTACATCGCACGGCATTACCTGGGTAGTGCGGGTTTTGCCTCGATGCACGAGAACGTCGGGGACGTGACCGATAACGGCGCGGCAGACCTCGCCGATGCGATGTACCTCGCTAAACACATACTGGGGATACCCGGATTTGAGGTGCTCCGCTGACCGGATCTGCGAGGACATTATGGTGATGAGTATTCGTGTAGCCTTGATGGTGTCGATCCTGCTCTTCCTTGCTGTCGGCGGCGCTGTGGCGTGGGAGGATGCCGCAGGCACCTGTCCGGTATATAGCGAGCCTTTCGCGGAGACCGCTGGCGGATACCCCTCGGAGGTCGATCTCTTCGGGGGCGAAGGGCTCGGGGATGCGGTGACGGCAACGGCTCCGCAGGTTATATGGGCGCGGTCTCTTGGGGGAAGTTCGAGTGACGACTCCCTCTCTATCCGGGAGATCAGCGGCGGTGGCTTCGTCGTCGTCGGCAGCACGGCCTCAAACAACGGGGATGTGAGCGGCAATCACGGTTCCAGCGACCTCTGGGTCGTGGGACTTGCATCGAACGGGTCACCTGAGTGGCAGCGGTGCCTTGGCGGTTCTGCCCGGGATGTGGGGAGAAGCGTCGTGGAGACCTCTGACGGCGGCTACATCGTCGCCGGTTTTACCGAATCGAGCAACGGTGACGTCACCGGAAACCATGGGTCTAGCGATCTCTGGGTGGTAAAACTCTCCGCGACCGGGATGTTCGAATGGCAGAAATGCCTCGGGGGGGGTCTTGCCGATCAGGGGCACTGCATTCTGCAGACTGTAGACGGGGGGTATATTCTCGTCGGATATACTGAATCTACCAATGGGGATGTCTCCGGGAACCACGGCGGTGCTGACGGCTGGGTGGTGAAGCTCACCTCCGCAGGCGGGATCGAGTGGCAGCGGTGTCTCGGCGGGAGCGGATCCGACTACCTCCAGCGCATCCGGGAAACACCGGATGGTGGCTACATTCTTGCCGGGTATACGTACTCGAACACCTCCGGCACTGTCGGGACGAACCACGGGAGCAGTGACATGTATGTCGCAAAGCTCGGCAGCGACGGAGCAGTCGACTGGAGCCGGTGTCTCGGCGGGATGGGTGCGGAGTACGGCTACGACGTCGTGCCGACCGGCGACGGCGGGTTTCTGGTGCTCGGGATAACCAATTCGTTCGACGGTGATGTCACCGGCAACCATGGCAGTGCCGATCTCTGGGTGGTGAAACTCGACGCCTCCGGCAGCACCGCCTGGCAGCACTGTTACGGTGGTTCGGGTGCGGATTACGGCTACACGATTGCGCCGACCGTCGGGGGCTATCTCATCGCCGGATACACATTCTCAAGCAACGGCGACGTTGCAGGCCTTCATGGGAACCGGGATATCTGGGCGATCAAGGTTGGCGACGCCGGGTCTCTCCTCTGGCAGAAGTGCATCGGCGGTGCGGCGGGTGATTACGGATACGGCCTCCTGATGACGAGTGAAGGGAATTATGTCATTGCCGGAGCCAGCGAGTCTACTGATGGCGATATTGTCGGCAATCACGGCATGTGGGATGCCGTCGCTGTCAGCCTCGGTGCCGATGCGATCAGGGCGGGATTCACGGCAAACGTCACCGGAGGGGATCTGCCTCTGCAGGTTGGGTTCACGGATACGTCTCTCGGAGCGGGGACGTCGTGGCTCTGGGGGTTCGGCGACGGAAACACGTCCACCGCCCGGCATCCCACGCATGTCTATACCGCTCCCGGGAGCTACACGGTTGCCCTCACCGTGGCCGGTTCCGGTATGAGCGATACACTCTCGAAACCCGGCTTTATTACAGCAACCGTTCCGGCTCTTGCAGCAAACTTCACGGCCAACCTGACGGGTGGATATGCGCCGCTGGCCGTGCAGTTCACCGATTCGAGTTCCGGTGCAGTGGCAGACTGGCTCTGGCAGTTCGGTGACGGTTCTTCATCGGTCGAACAGAATCCGGTACACACCTACGCGAAACAGGGCATTTACGCTGTCAACCTGACGGTCTCCGACGCCTACGGGCAGATCGCCTCATCCTCGAAGGCCGCATATATCAACGCGTGGACGGACTCCTCCGAAGTCGTCTGGATGCGGTGCCTCGGCGGGACACTGGTGGACTCCGGGCAGACAGGGGTTGAAACGGCCGACGGAGGCTACGTGCTCATCGGGTCGGCCGCCTCGTCCGATGGTCAGGTAAACGGGAATCACGGAGCGAGCGACGTATGGGTGGTCAGGGTCTCGCCGACCGGGGCGCTGGTCTGGCAGCGGTGCTTCGGCGGAAGTCTGGACGAGTATGGGTATGCGATCGCCGCCACGCCCGACGGCGGGTTTATCGCTGCCGGGACCGCCGCATCGGCCGACGGTGACGTTACCGATGTCCATGGGGGGTACGACGCCTGGCTGCTCAAGCTCGATGCGGACGGCGGGCTTTCGTGGCAGAAGTGCCTTGGCGGTACGGGAGACGAGGCGGCATACGGGATCGGTCTGATCGGGGACGGTGGCTACATCCTTGCAGGCTACACCACCTCGTCGGACGGCGGGGATGTCAGTGGCCAGCACGGCCTGTCGGATGCATGGGTCGTCAGGGTCAACACGACCGGGAGCATTGAGTGGCAGCGCTGTATCGGTGGGAGCGGGTCAGAGGCACTGTTATCTATCCGGCCAACCGCGGAAGGAGGCTCTATTGCCGCCGGTTACACGAACTCGAATAGCATCGGCGACATCGGGACAACAAAAGGCGGCAGGGATCTTCTGGTCGTCAAGCTCACGGGAACCGGGACAACCGACTGGCAGCGGATCTACGGGGGAAGCTGTGACGATAGCGCCTCCGATGTGTACCCGACTGCCGATGGTGGCTTTATCATCGTCGGAAGCACGGAATCAAACGACGGCGACATCATCGGTCACCGGTCGAAGAGCGACTGCTGGGTTCTTCGCTTCAATCCGGTCGGCACTCTTCTCTGGCAGCGCTGCCTCGGGAGCGCCGGCGATGATTCCGGCAGTGCAATCCGGCCTGCGGCTGATGGTGGATACCTGATGGTCGGCAGTATTGCCGGGACGGGATACGATGTGAGTGGTTATCGGGGAGGATCCGATATCTGGGCGGCGACACTCAGTTCCTCCGGGTCGCTCCTCCGGCAGCAGTGCATCGGTACGTCGGCGAACGAGACCGGGCACGGCCTGGTGGTATCCGGCGATGGCGGTGTGCTTATCGGAACTACAGGATCAAGAGACGGGGTCTTTTCCGAGAACCACGGCGGGGACGATCTCCTGGTGATGAAACTCGTCGCCGTCGACGCCGGAGACCCGGAGCCTGAAACGGGCTCCCTTTCCCTTTCGGCCGGGTGGAACTTCGTCTCGACCCCGCACGTGCTTGCCGACGGGTATAACACGGCCGCCTCGGTCTTCGGTGCCGTCGATGTCGCGGAGCACTCCATCCTGATCTATGATACGGCTGCCGGGATCTGGGTGGCGATGAATGCGACGGATCCGGTGCGGCCGCTTGAGGGGATCTGGGTATACAGCAGCACCGCGATGAATCTCCCGCTCGTTTATGCTTCAGGTGAGGCGGCGACCCCGCCTGCGAAGGCTCTCGTGGTCGGCTGGAATGCCGTCGGGATCACCGGCACCACGCCGCTCACCGCCCGCGACGCTCTCCTCTCGGTCGAGGGTGGGTGGACGACTCTCATCGGGTGGGATGCCGCTCTGCAGCAGTACGACTGCGCTATCATGAGTGGTGGCCTTGGTGAATCGAGCGATACCCGCCCGGTGAACCCCGCGGAGGGTTACTGGCTCTTTATGACCGAAGAGCGGGTGCTCGGGGCAGTCGGCGCGTAACGTGGATTTTTTCGGGTGAGAGGGATGGCAGGCACCTCTCCGCCCACCAATTTTCGATCCGGCGCGGCCAACCGCCCGGGGTGTTTTGGTAGATTTGATATACCGCTGAGCGATACCGGTATACGATCAACAATGCGGCATAGAAACTTCCTCCTCGGCCTCCTGCTCGTCGCAGGCTGCATCGCTGCAGTGACGGCGGCACCCGCTCTTCCGTGCGAGTACTACGGCGAGATCAGCATCGGCGGAAGCCCTGCACCGGTCGGGACAATCATTACCGCGACGATCGGGGGAGCGGAGCGGGGACGGCTCGTCACCTCGGTGGAAGGTACGTACGGGGGTACGGGGACGTTCGATACCCGGTTGCTTGTGCAGGCCGTTGAGGGTGACGATACGTCGACTGTCACCTTCCTCGTAAACGGTATTGCGCTTCTAGAGACGGCGGAGTATACCCCGGGCGCGATCGTGCGGATGGATCTCGCCCTCCAGAGCACACCGCCGGAGACCAATACAACGACGATACCGACGACGATACCAACCACAATACCAACCACCGCACCGGTCTCCGATTCGGGAGGCTCCTCATCGTCCTCCTCTGCGGGCAGCACGACGCCCACCACCGCTCCGATGATTCCGTCGCCGTCCGCCTCCCCGACCCCCTCGGCAACTCTGTCCGGGGCTGTTACGCCCGATCGCACGTCGGCGCCGGTAACCGGCCAGACTCCGGTAACACTTCCCCGGTTCGACACGGCAGCCCCGACGCCGGAGGCGACGACGCAGCAGGCGCCCCTGCAGTACGCCCCGTTTGCCGCACTCGCCGTCATGCTGGTCATGGCGAAGAGACGGTGAGGTGCCGGTCAAACGCGGGTATCAGACCCCCTTACCCGTGAGGAAACCCGTTGCACCTGTTCCTCGGCTGATAAGCGGCGATAAAGCATCGGGAGAAAGAATAACCTTTAATAATTTCTCATCGCAGCTGAGGCATATCGGACACCTCGCCTTCAGTCTGCACACCGGTTTTTTCTGTCCTCGAGGACAGCGGGGCACCTGATCCGTCGCCGCCCGTCAGCCTCCGGGTTGAACCGGCGTCGGTAGCGTCTGTCCTGAATAGTATGGGAGCATGATATACCGTGACGATACGTACCGTGCTGCTTGCAGCACTCCTTGTCTGTCTCTTTGCCGCCGGTGCTGCGGCAGAGACGGGAACCGTACCTGAAACACCCCCGCTCATGGGCGCAGAGGACGTCGAAGCCCAGGGAGTCTTTCCGGAGATCGCCTGGGCGCACTGCTACGGCGGGAGTTCTACCGATCGCCTGAATGAAGTCCAGCAGGTATCCGACGGAGGATACGTTCTCATCGGGCATACCTACTCAAACATGACGGGAGATGTCGGTGTCAATCATGGTTCGTTCGATGCCTGGGTCGCGAAGCTGACCCGGTCCGGAACCCTTGCCTGGCAGCGGTGTTTCGGTGGGAGCGACGATGATTTAGGCACGTCCGTCCTGGAAACAACGGACGGAGGTTTGATCCTCGCTGGCAGAACCAACTCGAATGCAACCGGCGATGTCGGCATCAATCATGGTTCATTCGATGCCTGGGTGGTGAAACTGACAGCCACCGGGACTATCGAGTGGCAGCGCTGCCTTGGCGGGAGTAGTGCTGATTATGGCGTGAATCTCCTGCAGACTGCAGATGGGGGGTATCTACTCGCCGGCCAGACCCAATCGACCGACGGCGACGTCTCCGGCAACCACGGCAGCGTCGATGCTTGGATAGTACGGCTCACCCGCGAGGGCGGTATCGACTGGCAGAGCTGCTTTGGCGGCATTGGTATTGATTCTGCGAACAATATCCGGCAGACCTCGGACGGCGGATATATCTTTATAGGGAGTACGACCTCCAACGACGGCAACGTCAGCGCCAACCACGGCTCCAACGATCTCTGGGTCGTGAAACTGACCGAATCCGGGACTCTTGCCTGGCAGCGGTGTCTCGGGGGAACCGGCTTAGATTATGGCACTGACATCCGACAGACCGGAGACGGCGGATACATTCTCATCGGAAGGACGAGTTCCAATGACGGCGATGTCAGCGGCAACCACGGTTCCATGGATCTCTGGGTCGTAAAACTGACCGAATCCGGAACCCTTGCCTGGCAGCGGTGTCTCGGCGGAAGCGAGGATGACATGGGCTCCGGCATATGGGTGAAGAGCGACGGCGGCTACCTCCTGGCAGGAGCGACGGAATCGGACAGCGGGCAGGTCACGGGCAACCATGGGGATGGGGATGCCTGGCTGGTGGAACTGACGCCCGCCGGGAACATGGAGTGGCAACGCTGCTTTGGCGGGAGTAGTACTGATTACGGCGTGAATCTCCGGCAGACGGCTGACGGTGGTTTAGTCTTCGGCGGATATGTCTACTCTAACAACGGCGACGTCAGCGGCAACCACGGCGGCTACGATCTCTGGGTGGTACAGCTGGGCGACGGGGCAATGCCCGAACCGGCCCCGGTTACCATAGTACTCTCTCCAGGCTGGAACTTTGTCTCGACCCCGAAACGCCTCGCCGAAGGTAACAGCACCGCATCAGAGGTCTTCGCCACGGTAGATACCGCCGGCCACTCCATCTTCCGCTACGACGCCTTCAACGAGGCGTGGGATGGGATGGGCAAGGACGATCCGGTGCTGCCGCTCGACGGCATCTGGATCTACGCGAATACGACGACCACCATCCCGCTCACCTTCGCCACCGATCTGCAGACGCCGCCGACGAAGGAGCTCTGGTACGGCTGGAACGCCGTCGGTGTCGGCAGCGCCGAGGCGGTCAGCGCCCGTGACTGCTTCTACTCGGTCAGGAGCGGGTGGGCGACCCTCATCAGCTGGAACGCGACGGAGCAGCAGTACGGAACCTCGATCATCAACGGCGGGAGCGGGAGCTACAGCGATGCGAGGCTGCTCTACCCGACCGAGGCTGCGTGGGTCTTCATGGGGGCGGATGGTGTCCTCGGTGCGATCACTGCGTAGCACCGCCTGGAGGATCACCCTCGTGGTGGTCGTCATCTCTCTCGGCATGGCTCTCGCCGGAACGGTTGCTGCCGTCCCGCCGCTCCCGGCGGAGTACTCGGGCACAGTCACTATCAACGGTGACCCTGCCCCGGCGGGCACGGTGATCGTCGGCCTGATCGGCGGCGAGGAGCGAGGCCGCCTGACCACCACCGAGGAGGGGGCTTTCGGTGGTGAGAGCCCGTTTGCCGTCCGGCTGCTCGTCCAGGCTGCCGAGACGGATGAGTATCTGACGGTAACCTTTCTGGTGAACGGTGTCCCGGCGGGAGAATCGGTCACGTTCGTTCCGGGTTCTATCCAGGTCGTCGACCTGACCGTCTCTGCCTCATCCCTGACGGTCTCGGCGGGTGCGACGCCCGGCGTTATCCCGACCGACACCGATGGAGTTCTCGGAACAGGCGATGTATCGCTCCTTGCGGTCGTCGTCTCCGGCGATACCGGCGTGCAGTCGGTGAGGGTGAACCTCTCGGCGATCGGCGGGTCGTCCGTAACCCCGATGGCAGACGCCGGGAACGGCACCTGGTCGGTGAACGTCTCGAGCACGGTCCCGTCACCCTTCACGGGCGGCGCCTATCAACCAGTCCTCCTCGCCGTCAATGCGACCGACGCAAACGGGGTCAGCAACACGTCGGTTGCGATCCCGCTCACGGTCGTGAAGAACGGCGATGCGAACCAGGATAACCGCGTCACGCTCTACGACGCCGTCTACACCGCCCGGCACTTCCTCGGGATCGAGGGCTACCTGATGACGGAGAGCATCGGGATGGTCTCGGGTGACGACACCCTCTCGCTCGCCGACGCGATGTACCTCGCCAAACACCTCCTCGGGGTTCCCGGGTTCGAGCAGCTCCACTGACCCCGGGGGAAATCGCCCCCTCTTGTTTTCAGGCTGTCCGGGATGGTCTGCATCCTGGAATCGCCAGCCTGAACGATACTTTTATCCTCCTCCTGCCAGACTCCCCTGTATAGGAGTAGATCTTCGTGAAGATCCTTGGACTGATTGCAAGCCCACGTGGAAAGGAGAGCAGGACGCTCTGCCTCGTCGACGCCGTCCTCGAGGGTGCCCGGAAGGAGGGGGCGGAGACCGAGCTTATCGATCTCTACACGCTCCGCATCGAGTACTGTACCGCGTGCGGTTCCTGCTACGCAACCGGTGACTGCAGCCTGATGGACGACTTCCCGGAGCTCTTCGACGCCATCCTCGACGCCGACGGGATTGTCCTCGGCTCGCCGAACTATATCGATTCGGTCACCGCCCCCCTCAAGGCGGTCTTCGATCGGATGGCGGACGCCATCCACTGCCAGATGCTCACCGGTAAGTTCGGGTGTTCCGTCTGCACGGCGGGCGGGAGCAACGAGGACGAGGTCGTCGCCTACATGAACCATGTCCTGACCGTCCTCGGAGCGACTGCGGTCGGCGGCGTCGGCGTCGCCGTCGGGAGGGACCCGACCGCGCTCGGGAGAGCCGAAGAAGAGGCTGTCCTGCTCGGGAAGCAGCTCGCCCGGTCGATCCGGGGCGAACTCGAGTACCCCGAGCAGGAGGAGATCCATCGGCAGCGGCGGGAGTACTTCCGTCAGCTCGTCACGGCGAACCGGGAGATCTGGCGCCACGAGTATGACTGGTACGTCACGATGGGCTGGATCAAAGAGGAGTAAACCGATCGTGCGTCGTGCACGGTTCCGGCACTACCGGGAAAAGATGTTCGGTACAGTGTGAATCCGGGCTCTCCTGCCCGAAGACGAATGCGATAAAAAGAAAGGGTTTAGCCGAAGAGGGCTCCGAGACCGGCCATGCCGCCCTCTTCGTCCTCTTTCTCCTCTTCTGCCTCTTCCTCTTCCGCGGGTGCGGCTGCTGCGGGTGCAGCGGCTGCTACAGGTGCGGCAGCGACGGGCGCGACGGCGGCCTTGCTGATGGCCTCCTCGATGTTCACGCCGTCAAGAGCTGCGACGAGTGCCTTGACGCGGGAGTCGTTGACTTCGATACCGGCTGCGGACAGAACTGCGGTTACGTTCTCTTCGCTGATTTCCTTACCTGCGCTGTTCAGGAGCAGTGCAGCATAGATGTACTCCATGTTATTTCACCTCAAATTCGTGTAGTTTATCATATCGGGGATTACCCGAAGAGGGCTCCGAGACCGGCCATGCCGCCCTCTTCGTCCTCTTTTTCTTCTTCCTCTTCCTCTTCTTTCTCTTCCGCCTGCGCTGCAGGTGCCTCTGCTACGGCTGCGGGCGCTGCGGAAACAGCTGCTGCGGCCTTGCGGGTCGCCTCATCGAGTTCGTATCCGGACTCGGACGCCGCAAGTGCGACCGTCAACATCTCGCGGAATGCCCGTCCGATGATGAGGTCGGCGATGTCCTTCTCGTAAATGCTTGCCTCGACACCGAGACTCCGTGCCTCGCGCACCGCCTTGCTGATGATGGTGCTGATGGTCACCGGCGTCGGGATAGCAGCATTCACCGAGAGGTTGAACGCCTGCTGTGCCGCGAGAACGACGTTGTTGTAGTACTGCTCCTCGTCGATTGCAAGGAGATCGGGCGTGAAGATCGACTCTTTGTAGTATGCGGCCTGCAGAATGAGACCGACATCCATCGGCTTGATACTGAGTTTGACGAGCGCTTCAGCCATCTTCTTGTTGATGACCTCGCCCTTCTTCACAACGGTCTTGGTCTCGCGGATCTTGACCTTACCACCTTCGATGGCGGCGGGGATACCGACCTGCTGGAGTTCACCGACGATAGGGCCCGGCTTGAAACTGGTCGGGCCTTTCGGGACGATGATATCCTCGGGTGCAGTCTCACCCGGCTTTGCAGCCATCTTGGTCTTGGTCTGTTCCAGCAGCTTGTACAGTTTGAACGGATTCTCGTTCGTGAAGATCAGTGCGCTCTGACCGGAGAGGTGGCCTTTCAGGTCTTCGACCTTATCGCCCATCTCCGTCATGGCGTGCTCGATGAGGGTGTTACGGGTCATCTTGACCGTGGCGACCCCGCGCAGGTTCTGCCTGATCTGCTGAACCTGGCTTGCGGGAATGCCGTACATGTCAACGAGTCCGACGACCTCGTGTTCCTCGGAGCAGCGCTTGATCTCCGCTACTTCGTTCCGTTTCCACTGTGGCAGGTGCATCGTATACACTGCCATCAGATCAACCTCACTGCCGGTCCCATCGTCGTCTTCACATAGACCGAACGAATATTCATGGTACCGCCTTCCAGGACACTCTCGACCCTGCGCAGGATAGCATCGACATTCTCTGCGATCTGCTCGGGCTGCATGTCGGTCTCGCCGACCTTGCTGTGGAAGGTCTTTTTATCCTTCGTTCGGATCTTCACGGAACTGCGAAGACGCTGGACAATCGGCCTTATATCCGCTCCCGGGGGAATCGGCATAGGCATTCTTCCTCGGGGACCGAGCCTGACACCAAGATAGCGACCGACGAGCGGCATGACTGCCGTCTCTGCTAGGAAGAATCGGTATTCATTCGCCATCTTGCGTGCTTCCCGTGGCTCGCCGCCGAGGCGCTCAATCTCATCGGGACCGATAATCAGTTCCACGCCTGCTTCTTTTGCCTGCGTGGTGATATCTCCCTTTCCGAGAACGGCGATCTTGATATCGTTCAAACCGTTCGGAAGAAGGATCGTCTCATCGATACGGTTCTTCGGCTGAGCCATATCGATGTTTCTGAGATTGATGGTGATGTCCACACTCTCGCGGAATTTGCGAGGTGGCGCCTGCTCGATCGCCGATATAACGGCTTCTTTTATGCTGGATCTGTCAACCATCTCTTGCCTCCATAGTACGCGACCTCACGATCTTCTATGGGTGTTTTCTCGTCTATTCTACGAGTACGTTGTCGTAAACGCCCGAATTGATTGCCTGAATCATCTCTTTGGGTTTCAGGCCCTCAACCGTGACACCGATGCTCACACATGTACCGACGACCTCCTTGACGGCGGACTTCAGCTCGTATGAGAGCATGTTGTCAAACTTCATCCGGGCGATTCTGACAGCGGCCTCGAGGGGCAGGTTACCCACATTCTGGGTATTGGGCTCTGCAGCTCCCTTCGCGGTACCGACCTCTTTCATAACGAGCGCCGTCGTGGGTGGAATACCCACATCGACGGTGAAGTTCTTCTTGTCATCGACGGTGACGGTCACCGGCACTTGCATGCCGTTGAACTCTGCTGTCTTTTTGTTGATCTCGTCGACGACAGCCTTCACGTTGATACCGAGAGGTCCCAGTGCAGGCCCAAGCGGCGGCCCTGCTGTTGCTTTACCGCCTGATACCAGTACCTCGACCACTTCTGCCATAGATGTTTCACCAGCCTTTCCCACTCGGGATACTCAGCTTGGGTTAGACTAGGTCGACCTGCAGGGATTTAAAGGTATCAAAGAACTCGAAAAAAAGGGGTGTTTCAGGCGGCCTCTTCGCTCCGCTCGACCACGCGGACAGAGTCGCCACGCACGGTGATCGGGATAGGCACCATACTCTCGTAGAGCTCGACGGTGATCTCTTCTTTGCCCGTGTCGATCCGCTTGACCACGGCCTTCTCGCCCTTGAAGGGGCCTGCGATGATCTCGACGATGGTGCCTTCGGTGATGCCGCTCACGACCGGTTTCGGTACCAGGAAGTGCTCGACTTCGGAGAGGGCGGTGGCACCCCGGACGACGGCACGCGCATGGGGTATGAGCTCGACGAGCTGCTCCATCCTTGCGAGGGAGTCGGGACTCTCTACGAGGACGTAGCCTTTCAGCTCCTCAGGGACGATGACGGCGACGACACGGATGTCCTTCTGCCCTTCGATCGCCTTGATGACGTTGTCGGCGACCGTCCGCTCCTGTTTGGCCGTAGTCTTGATGGCGTAGATCTTATTGTCGTATTCCGTCATTACGCATCAGGCAGGCAACTGCAGGAGTATTTCGTAGATAACGAACCCGATCAGACCCACGAGCAGGATTCCTGCCGCTGCGACGATTGCGATCTTGGAAAACTCGTCACGTGTCGGCGTCCGTGCAAGTTTCAGTACACGCCAGTATTTTCTGAAGAGTTCTTCTTCCAGTTTTATGGATTTGATATTATCCGTGAACTTCTCTTTGTAATCCATCATGCTCGCTCACTTCAGAAAGTCGATCTCAAACTGCTTCATCATGCGTGGCATACTCTTCTCATTTCTTCCATATATTTGTGGTGACCGCACACCGGTCACGACGAGAAGAGTACGCATCTTGTGCTGCATGTCGGGATCGACCTGCGCTCCCCAGATGATCCGCGCGTCCGGGTCGATCCGATCGTAGACCTCCTGAATGACGCCCTCTGCCTCGACCATGGTCATATCGGGGCCTCCGACAACGTTGACGAGCGCCGCCGTCGCGCCGGAGATGTCCACGTCGAGCAGCGGTGAGCGGAGTGCCTTCTTGACCGAGTCGGCGGCCTTGTCCTCACTGTCGCTCTCGCCCATGCCTATCATGGCGACGCCGCCGCGTTCCATGACCGTCCTGACATCGGCGAAGTCGAGGTTGACAAGCCCCGGCATCGTGATGAGCTCGGTGATGCCCTTGACCGCCCGCATCAGCACCTCGTCGGAGACCTTGAATGCGGCATGGAGAGGTAGACGGGGAACGACCTCGAGCAGGCGATCGTTCGGCACGACGATGACGGTGTCGGCGACTTCGCGGAGGCGTTCGAGGCCTGCCTCGGCGTTCTGCGCTCTGATGGCGCCCTCCGCCGTGAACGGCAGGGTCACGACCGCGATCGTAAGCGCTCCCTCGTCCCGGGCTGCCTTTGCGACCACGGGTGCCGACCCGGTACCGGTGCCGCCGCCGAGCCCTGCCGTGATGAAGACCATGTCGCACCCTTCGACGATATGCCTGACCTCGTCCTCGTTCTCGAGTGCCGCCTCTTCGCCGACCTGCGGAATGGAGCCTGCTCCGAGCCCGCGAGTCCGCTGCCGGCCGATCAGGATCCTCGTGTCGGCCTGCGTCCGGATGAGGTGTTGTGCGTCGGTGTTAAGGGCGACGAGACGGGCGCCGTGGACGCCCTCCTCAGCCATTCGGCTGATCGTGTTGGATCCGCCGCCGCCGCACCCGACGACCGCGATCTCCGTCCGGAGATCCATCAGGATCTCCTCAAGCTCCCTGTCCGTCTGTGTGGGCTCGATATACCGCTGCTCGCTTCTTGCCCGTGATAGTGCCTCTTCTACGATGGATTTCATAAATGTCTCTCCAGTCCCGGGAGGTGGATAATTCTCTCACTGATTGTCTGCACCATGGCAGGTGTGATCTGCTGCCCCTCGATCTCGATCTCTCTGCCACCGGCCAGCTTCCCGAAGAGCGGCCCCGGCGGAACGCCCAGCCTGCGCGCTTTGTCCGGGTCGAACCGCGCTTTTTGGATGAGTAGGCGATCTCCGTCGACAACAGTGCTTTCGCTGATAAGTAAGAGTTTTACACACAAGGTAGTTAAATCATTTGCGAGTCGGGTCGCCTCTGATTCGTAGGTGATGAAGGTCGGTGCGACCTCTTCTGAGCCTTTTGATAGGTGCACTACCGGCATTTTAGAAATGCTATCTATAAATTCAGTTTTATGTGATTTTAATACTTCTTCGATGAGATCCCTGGCGGCGGAGACGGCAACGGCTGTTCCCTCTCCCCGGAGGGCGTGGATGTGGATTCTCGACCCCGGTAGGATCTCTTCTGCGAGGCGGCGGATCCGGCGGTACATGTCCCAGCCCAGCGCTCCGATCTCCAGGATCTCGCCTTCCGTCAGCCTCGGCACTCCCGCCCGGGCGAGCAGATCGTCGAGCGCAGCCTCTTCGGCCTTTGCAACTGCTTTCTTATCGACGTAAGCCGCCACTGCGCGGCTCTGCTCCGCCATTGCCCAGATCATCTCGAGATCGAGCAGCGGGACCTCGCGGCTCGGGGCGATATGGCCGAACGCTGCCCGTGACCGAAGCGCGATCTCGGTCTGCCGGACGGCATAGTGCGTGCCCCCGAAGCCGATCAGGGGTATCGTCTCTCCGGGTTCCGCCGAAAGGATGCTCGCCGCTACCGCTTCTCCCGCCGCCGGATCCGTCCACTCCGTATGGGTGCTGCCTATCTCGATGAAGAGCGAAGGTGTGGAGAGATCGGTCGGGCCGTGGTGCGTCACTTCGTACGATACGCGGTAACCGTCCGGTGCATTCTGCTGAAGGTTTCGGAGGAGGGCATGCATCCATCCCGGCGCTGCGGGAGCGAGGGCGCGCGCTTCCCCGCCGAGGTCTGCCGATCCGAAGTTTCCGGTGACGTGGACCGTGAGGGCGGGCACCGGATGTCTGCTCGAGTGGCGTGAAATGAAGACGATCAGATCGGCTCCGACCGCCGCATCGATACGCTCCTGGTAGATGAGCCGTTCGTCGACCTCGAAGAACCGGGGGGTGTGCCGTTCGGCGAGAGGCCAGATCTTCTCCTCGTTGAGCAGCATATGCAGGTGTTCCCTGATGTTCCTCCCGGCCGGGTCCTGCCGTGAGTTGATGAACGCGATATCCATGGCTGAAAGAGGGTATGGGGCGAGGACGCTAAATGCTACTGGTTGATCGCCGCGTACAGTAAACCCTATCTCTCTCGACACACATCATGTGTACTATGGATGAGAAGATACGCGAGGCGTTTGCAGCCTATGGTATCGAAAATGAGATAACCTGCCCCCAGGCATTCGAGATATCGGAGAAGTACAATATCCCGAAGGCGGATATTGCCAGATACTGCAACCGGCGCGAACCGCGGATCAAGATACGGGGTTGCCAGCTGGGCTGCTTCAGATGAGGCTCTTTCTGCAGGTCGTCCCGGTCAGCGAGGCGGTCAGGGTCGTCCGGAGCATCGCTCCCCCCGTCCCGAAGGAGAGCGTCCCGCTTGAGGATGCTCTCCACCGCATTCTTGCGGCGGATGTCCGGGCGGATGTCGATATCCCGGGTTTCGACCGCTCCACCGTCGATGGCTATGCGGTGGCTGCGGCCGATACCGTGGGAGCCGGCGAGGCGATACCGGCGATGCTGCACTACCGCGGCCGGGTCGCCATGGGCGGCCGCGATCCGGGGAGTGTTGCTCCCGGGTCGTGTATGTACGTCCCCACAGGAGGCGTCCTCCCGAAAGGAGCCGATGCCGTCGCCATGATCGAATACTGCGAGCAGCTCGGCGACGACGTCCTGGTACACCGGCCTGTCGCTCCCGGGGAGAACGTCGTTTTTGCGGACGAGGATTTTGCCGCAGGCGAGGTCGTCCTCGAGAGCGGCCGCGCCCTCTCCCCCCGCGATATCGGGGTGGCGGCGGCGGCCGGCGCCGGAGAGGTGAGCGTCATGCGTATCCCGCGGGTCGGGATCATCTCGACCGGCAACGAACTCGTTCCGATCGTCGCCGCGCCCCGTCCGGGCGAGGTCCGTGACGTCAATTCGTACCTCTGCGGAACCTACCTCATGGAGCGGGGGTGCCACCCCGTGTACTACGGCATCGTCCGGGACGACCGCGAGAATCTCGCGGCGACGCTCTCTGCCGCGCTCGACCAGTGCGATCTCGTCCTCATCTCCGGCGGGAGTTCGAAGGACGAGCGGGACAATACGGCGGCCGTCATCACGAGCCTCGGCGAGGTGCTGGTGCACGGCGTCGCCATCGCCCCCGGGAAACCGACGATCCTCGGGCAGGCGGCTGGGAAACCGGTGATCGGCCTCCCCGGTCATCCGGCATCCACCTACGTCGTCCTCGTCGCCATCGTCGATCACCTGCTGGCGGCGATGATGCAGACGGAGGTCTCGCGCAGGACCGTCTCCGCTGTCCTCGCAGAGAACGTTCCCTCTGCAAAGGGCAGGGAGGATTACGTCCGGGTCATGGTGAAGGAGGGCCGGGCGACCCCGGTCTTCGGAAAATCGGGCCTTTTGAATACGCTCACCCGCAGCACCGGGCTCGTCCGGGTGCCGGCGGGCAGCGAAGGGCTCGAGGTCGGCGAGGCGGTCGAGGTGATCGTATGGTGAAGCGGTATCTAACGCTGATCTCCCTTGCTGAGGCAAACGACCTCATCGCCCGGTCGTTTGCCTTCACCCCCGGAACCGAGTCCGTCCCGCTCGAAGCGGCGGCCGGCCGGATCACCGCCGCTCCCGTCTTCGCCCGCTTCTCGGTTCCCGAGATCCACCTCTCCGCGATGGACGGGATCGCCGTCCGGAGTGCCGAGACCGCCCGGGCGAGCGAGCAGCACCCGGTCACCCTCACCGACGCCGTCCGCGTCAATACGGGCAACATCGTGCCCTCCGAATACGATGCGGTGATCATGATCGAGGATGTCTGGGAGGAGGACGGGAAGTACACCATCCGAAAGGCGGTCAGCCCATGGCAGCACGTCCGGCCGGTCGGTGAGGATATCGGGGAATCAGAGATGATCGTGCCGACGCACCACCGGATCCGGCCGCACGAGACCGGAGCGCTCGCCGCGTACGGGGTGACCCATCTCGACGTCCTCGCAGTCCGCGCCGGCCTGATCCCGACGGGCTCCGAGCTCGTGCCTCTCGGCGTGCGCCCCGTCCCGGGGAAGGTCGTCGAGAGCAACACTCTGATGGCCGCATCGGTGCTGCAGGCGGCGGGGGCATCGGCGCGCCGCTACCCGATCGTCGTCGACGACTACGATCTCATCAGGGACGCCGTCGTCCGCGGTGTTGCCGAAAATGAGATCCTGCTGATATCTGCCGGGTCATCGGCCGGAACCCGCGACTTCACGGCGGACGTCATCGGGGAGCTCGGGGAGGTGCTCGCCCATGGGGTCGGGATCAAGCCGGGAAAGCCGGTCATCATCGGGCGGATTGCAGGAAAACCTGTTATCGGCCTCCCCGGCTACCCGCTTGCCGCCCTCACCGTCCTGCGCGAGATCGTGCTCCCGCTTCTTGCGCGATACGGCCTCCTGCCGCCGGAGGCGGAGACCGTCGATGCCCGCCTCACGACGAGCCTCCACTCGGATATCGGGACCGATGAGTTCGTCCTGCTGACGGCCGGCCGGATCGGCGACGCCTGGGTCGCGGTACCCCAGTCCCGGGGTGCGGGTGTCCAGATGAGTGCCGTCCGGGCGAATGCCTACCTGCAGATCCCGGCCTCCTCGGAGGGTGTCGAGGCCGGTGGAACCGTCACCGCCCGCTTGCGGGTGCCGAAGCGGACTGCGGAGGAGGTGCTGCTCATCACGGGGAGTCATGACCCGGCGCTCGATTACCTCGCCGACCTCGCGAGGAGCGGGGGCGTCGACCTCCATTCCACCCACACCGGGAGCATGGGCGGGGTGCTGGCACTCCGGAAACGAGAGTGCCACGCAGCGCCGATGCATCTCCTAGCCCCGGACGGAAGTTATAACGTCCCCTACCTGCAGCGGTATCTCCCGGACGGCGATCTCCTCCTTCTCTGCGTCGCGGAGCGGCAGCAGGGGATCATCTCCCGGGAGGGGCTTGGATTCGACGATCTCCCGGAGCATACCTTCGTGAACCGGCAGAAGGGGTCGGGCACCCGGATGCTCCTCGATCACACCCTGCAGCAGCGGGGTATCGATCCGGCATCCATCCACGGCTACGATCGCGAGGTGACGACCCACCTTGCGGCGGCCCTCTCGGTGAAGACCGGGGAGGCCGACGCGGCGATGGGCGTCTACAGTGCTGCGCGCGCGCTCGGCCTTGCTTTCTTTCCGGTGGCGACGGAACGCTACGAACTCGCCATGCACCGGGATACGCTCGAAGATCCCCGGGCTCAGACCCTCGTCGAAACGGTCTCCTCCGACCGGTTTAAACAGATCCTCCGGGATCTCGGGGGCTACGTGACGGACGAGACAGGCGTGATGCGCGAACTGCGAGCAGGACAGCCTCCTCAGGGCTGATGCACGCCATCACCCCTTCTATCTTCCAGGTCAGGTAGCCGAAGACTGGTTTTTCCGTTTTGAGCGCAAGTGCGATCTCCGAGAGCGTGCCGTATCCGCCGCCGACGGCGATAACCGCATCCGCTGACTGGATAAGCACGACGTTCCGGGTGTGCCCCATATCCGTCCGGATGACCACGTCGAGGTAGGGGTTGCCCCTGCCCGTGCCGGGCAGGATACCGGCCGTCCTTCCTCCCGCTTCCCGTGCGCCCTTGCAGGCGGCTTCCATGACGCCGGAAAGGCCGCCCGAGAGCACGGTCTCACGGTTGCCGGCGATGAGATAGCCGACCGTCTCTGCCGCTTCGTACTCCTCCGGTGAACAGTCTCCCCGTCCGATGACTGCGATCTGCATGAGTGCCCTTCGTTTGTCTCATGGTAAAGAGGTGCTGGCAGCCCGGGAGTACTCCAAACTACTTTGTCCCCCGAGGACTACATTATACGATAGAGTGTGTTTATGAGGGATACAAGGTGAAAGAGGTCACCAGCAGCTACGATGCGCCGAAGCTCGAAGCGCGGACTCAGGAGTTCTGGACGGAGCGCGATACCTATGCGAACGTGCAGGAACTCCGCCGCACGGGGAGGCCGTTCTTCTTTGTCGACGGACCGCCGTATACAACCGGTCACATCCATCTCGGCACTGCCTGGAACAAGATCCTCAAAGACGTCATCCTCCGGTACCACCGGATGTGCGGCAGGCAGATCATCGAGCGGGCGGGCTACGATATGCACGGCCTTCCGATCGAGGTGAAGGTGGAGCACGAGCTCGGGTTCACGTCCAAGAAGGATATCGAGGGATACGGGATTGCGGCCTTCATCGAGCGCTGCCGGACGTTCGCCGAGATCCATAAGGATATCATGAGCGAGCAGTTCAAACGGCTCGGTATCTGGCTCGACTTCGAGAACCCCTACCAGACGATCAAGGAGGACTATATCGAGGCCGCCTGGTGGACCCTTGCGCGGGCGGAGGAGCGCGGTCTCCTCGAACGCGGGCACCGGGTCGTGAACTGGTGCCCCCGCTGCGAGACCGCGATCGCGGACTCGGAGGTGGAGTACTGGGACGAGACCGACCCGTCGATCTTCGTTAAGTTCCCGATTGGAGACCGCGAGAACGAGTACCTCGTCATCTGGACGACCACCCCGTGGACGCTTCCCGCAAACGTTGCCGTCGCGGTCGATACCGATTTCATCTACGCGCGGGTGCTCGCGAAGAGAGACCTCGGTGAAGAGATCCTCTGGATCGCCGACGACCTGGTGGAGTCCGTCCTCAGGCTCGGCAGATACCAGGACTACGAGGTGCTCGAGAAGAGGCCGGGGAGCGATCTTGTCGGCACCGAGTACACCTCGCCGCTCGCCGCCCAGGTGCCGCACCAGCGTGAGATCCGCCACCGCGTCGTCGCGGCGGACTTCGTCACGATGGAGAATACCGGCCTCGTCCATATCGCCCCGGGGCACGGGTGGGACGACTACCTCCTCGGCGTGAAAGAGGGGCTGCCCGCCTTCTGTCCGGTCGACGGCGGCGGCTGCTTTACGCCCGATGCCGGCGTGTTCGCCGATATGTACGTCCGGGACGCGAACGACGTCGTGATCGACGCGCTCGGCGACCATCTCCTCGCGAGGAAGACGATCGTCCACCGCTACGGACACTGCTGGCGGTGTAAGACGCCGATCATCTTCCGGGCGACGGAGCAGTGGTTCCTGAAGGCGACCGAGATCCGCGACCGGATGCTCGAGGAGATCGCGGGCGTCCGGTGGCACCCCGAGTGGGCCGGCAGCGCCCGGTTCCACGATTTCGTCAAGGAGTCGCGCGACTGGTGTATCTCCCGGCAACGGTACTGGGGTATCCCGATCCCGATCTGGCAGTGCGAGGCGTGCAAGGAGTATACCGTCATCGGCACCATCGCCGAGCTCGAGGAGCGTTCCGGAGCGACGATTCCCGACCCGCACCGGCCATACGTCGACGAGGTCACGCTCCCCTGCTCCTGCGGCGGCGAGATGCGCCGGGTCGAGGACATCTTCGATGTCTGGTTCGACTCGGCGGTGGCATCGTGGGCGACGCTCGGGTTCCCCCGGCAGAAGGAGGCGTTCGAGCAGTACTGGCCTGCCGACTTCATCACCGAAGGGCAGGACCAGACCCGCGGCTGGTTCTACTCCCAGCTCGGGGCGAGCACCATCGCCTTTAACCGCTCTCCCTACAAGAGCGTCCTGATGCACGGGTTCGCCCTCGACGCCGAAGGGCGGAAGATGAGCAAGAGCCTCGGCAACGTGGTGACGCCTGACGAGGTGATGAACCAGTACGGTGTCGACGTGCTCCGGCTCTACATCCTCTCGGCGAGCGCCCCCTGGGACGACCTGAAGTTCAACTGGGACGGCGTGAAGACGGTGCACCGAGCGGTCAACATCCTCTGGAACGTCTACCGCTTCCCGCTGCCCTACATGATCCTCGACTCGTTCAGCCCGGAGGCGGGTTCCGACGGCTGGGACGGATCGTTCGTCCGGGATCATATCCGCGAGATGCCGGAGGAAGACCGCTGGATCGTCTCCCGGGTTAACTCCCTCGCCCGGCAGATCGATGCCGATCTCGAGGAGTACCAGCTTCACCGCGTGACCCGGGCGCTGACCGGGTTCATCCTCGAAGATCTCTCTCGGTGGTACGTCCAGCTCGTCCGGTCCCGGATGTGGCTCGAGGAGGACTCGCCGGCAAAGCGGTTCGCCTACGAGACGATCTACTACGTCATGCGCCGGCTTATCGGGCTGCTCGCTCCGTTCACCCCGCATATCGCCGAGGAGATCTTCCAGAACCTCCGCGTCGAAGGCGACGTAGCGAGCATCCACATGACCGACTGGGCGGCGCCGGACGACCTCCTCATCGATACGCACCTCGAGGCTGCGATGGACGTCATCCGCTCCTTCGACGATGCGGTGGCGAACGCCCGGCAGGCAGGCAAGCGAAAGCTCCGCTGGCCGGTGGAGGAGTGCGTCGTCGTGACGGAGAGCGACCTCGTCCGGGACGCCATCCGGCTCTTAAACCCGCTTGCGAAAGCCCGGGCGAACAGCAGGAGCGTTACGGTCGTCGAAGGTGCCTGGGACAAACTCAACTGGCAGGCCGAACCGGTGATGCGGGCGATAGGCCCCGAGTTCGGAAAAGAAGGGCCGGTCGTTAAGGCGCTGATCGAGCAGGCCGACGGGAGCGCTCTTAAAGCCGCGATCGAGAAGGACGGATCGGCGGAACTCGGCGGGTATCTGATAACCGCCCGCCACGTCACCTTCACCGAGGCGATGCCGGAGGGTATCTTCGCAGCGCCCATGAAGGATGCGACGGTCTACGTGGACGTGACGCTCACGCCCGCCCTCGAGGCCGAAGGGTACGCCCGCGAGGTTGTCCGCCGCCTCCAGGAGATGCGCCGGCAGCTCGACCTGAACGTGGACGACTGCATCGTCGCTGACGTCACCGTCGACGATCCGCGGATCGCCGGGCTGATCCGGTCGGAATGGACGACCGGGATCAGCACCGAAGTCCGGGCTGAGGAGCTTGTCATCCACGCGCCGGGAGACGGAACCGGCCCGGAGCGTCAGTGGGGTCTCTCCCGCGACTGGGACGTCGAAGGCGTCCCGATGCGGATGGAGATCTCACGGGCCGCCGCAGAGTGACCGGACGAGCAGATTCCCTTCCGGGGTTGAGAAGAGCGGGGGGTCGTCAAGCACGGTGACGACGCTCCGGTCGGTTACGACCGTTTTCCCGGTCAGGGGATTATACCCCTCTTTTTGAACTTTCTTCCGGCAGATCAGCGTCCCGCGCCGTTGCCACGCCGGAGTCTCGGCGAGGTTCACTCCGCGGGCGTACATCATATCGTGCATCGCCGCCGACTGCATCCCGGAGAGTTTCGCTGCCGCCGCACGGGAAGAGAACCCCTCCTTGATGAGTGCGTGCTGGCAGTAGGCGTTGATGTGGTTTCGCCAGGCCTCGCTCTGGCGCCAGGTAAGATACTCGACCGCGAAATCGGGAGATGCGGGGATCACCCGGGCATCGAAGGCGAGCGGGGTTTTGACCCCGAGTTCTATCGCGAGGCTGCTCGCAGCGAATGCCGCCGTAACCGAGTCGAGTTTCTCGATTCTCCCCGTAAACGGCAGTGTAGTAAAGAAGAGGCTGATCTCGTCGGAGAAGGTATAGGCGAATGCGGGCTCAAGTCCGCTCTCCGAGAGGAGGCGCTTGCAGACTGCCGTCATGCTCGCGTGGAAAGCCGGGTCAAAGGGCTTTTCGAGGCGGAGTTCACGGGAGAGACGGTGAAATGCCCGTCCGTCAAGCCTGATGAAGATCGGGGGGAATATTGTCAGGTTGGAGAAGATCTCCCGCTCGTGCATAGTCATGGCAGCGGTGTGGCACGCCTTGAGCCGGTTGTCCGGGGGAGCCGCTTACTCCTCTTTCTTTGGGGATTTGAAGACACCCGCGATGTGGCGGATCAGGACGACGTCCCCGATGCTCTTGATGATGCGGAAGGGAATATGCAGCCCCTTATAGCCCTTGAGTTCGCCGATCTCGGGGTTGAGACTGCCCACGGCGAGCGAATCTATCTTCTTTCCGTCGACATCGATCACGACATCGTCAACACTCCCGACGTATACGGCTTTGTCGGTATAGACATTCAGTCCGAATAGCTCTGTGATCTGGGTCCTCATCGGTATCTTGTGAAAGTATACAACTATAAACGTAAAAGGATACTCCTTCTCATGGAAGCCTCGCTACAGATAGGAAAGATTGCCGGGATTCCCGTCAAGTTGCACTGGAGTTTTCTTCTGGTGATCCCCCTTTTTGCCTGGATCATCGGGAGCCAGATCGTCCTGACGACAGAACTCATCGCCGATCTCTTCAACGTCGAGATCGATATGACTCTGATCACCGCAGGGTGGAACCCCTACATCCTCGGCACGGTCGTGGCGCTCGGCCTCTTCTTCGGGGTATTCATTCACGAGATGGCGCACTCGCTCCTCGCCAAGTCAAAGGGGCTCAAGATCAACAGCATCACGCTCCTGATCCTCGGCGGTGTATCCTCGATGGAAGAGAACGTCCCCGATCCCCGGGTCGAACTCCCCATGGCGCTTGCAGGGCCGCTGACGAGCCTCGGTGTCGGCCTCATCTGCATCGCCCTCGTCTACGTCTCCGCTCTCATCCCCGACCCGGCCATCGCAGGAGTCTTTGTATTCAGTTTCGGGTACCTCGGGCTTCTGAATGTTCTCCTCTTCGGGTTCAACCTGCTGCCTGCATTTCCGATGGACGGCGGGAGGGTGCTTCGCGCCTGGCTTGCGAAAAGGATGCCGCTCAACCGCGCAACAAGGATAGCAGCCGATGTCGGGAAGGGGTTTGCGGTCATCTTCGGGATCGTCGGGTTCCTCCTCTTCAACCCCATCCTGATCATCATCGCTTTCTTCATCTATATCGGGGCGAACCAGGAAGCGACGACGCTACGCTACAACGTCCTTCTCCAGGACGTCTCCGTCGCCGACGTCATGAGCAGCCCGGTCAGGACGGTCCCGCCCACGATGCCGGTGACCGAGGTGGTGGCGCTGATGTATGAGACCAAACATCTCGGGTTCCCGGTCGTCGAGAATGGTACGCTCGTCGGGATCGTTGCACTCTCGGATGTCCACAAGATCGCGGTGCAGGACCGCGAGGCGATGCAGGTGAAGGATATCATGTCGCGGGCTCCCGTCACGCTCACCCCGAACGCCCCGCTCATGGACGCTCTGCGGATCATGTCGATGAACGACATCGGCCGGATACCGGTGATGGCGGACCGCGAGCTCGTGGGGATCGTGACCCGCACGGATGTCGTCCGGGTTATGGAATTGAAAGAGGCCTAAAATACGAATAGGTCGTCGAGCGGCGTCGGTCCCGCGACGGCCGAAAACTCCTCTCTGTTTTTGAACGGCCGCTTTGCCGCTATCTGTGCCGCCCGTTTCTTCCCGATACCCGGAATCCACGTAAGGGCACGGAGCGGCAGGGTGTTTACCGCTACCGGAACGGGAAGGGCGGTCACGGAACGCATCCCGTAGTCGACGACGGCCGTATCGAGCACGGTCTTTTCGGGGAGGTTTAGGGGGATACCGACGAGGATCGGATACGACCCCATCTGGCGGCCGAACGAGGGGTTTCCGGAGGCTTCCACGATCACCTCGCGAAGAACGGTGCCGACGGGGAAGACGCGCCGCAGCATCGGTTCGTCGAACGTTTTCCGTGTCCACTCCTTGAACGCCCGGAACTCGCGGTCGTGCTTTCCGAGGGTGTTCTCCTCGTATGCGCTTGTCCCCTCGAACGGCATCAGCTGCCGGATATTCACCCTCCGGACGAGGAGACCCGCCGCAAGCACCCTCTCGAGGAACGTCCTGTCTGCATCGAACGTCCGGGGGGTCTCTCCGGCAAGGCCGATCACGAAGTTTAAGCCCGGTAGGAGTTCGGGGATGCCGTCCCGCCGCGTCCCGCCTACCTCGTTGACGATCTCGATCGCCCGGAAGACGTCGTCCGGCATGGCCTTCAAGTTGTTCGCCGTGACCACTGCGGGATCGGCGGTCTCCATTCCGAACGCCGCGACGTCGCCCGGGGTGTGGCCGCGAACGATCGCCTCGAGTCCGGCTCGTGCCGCATCCTCGTGGCGGGCGATGGTTCCGGGATTGATGTTGTCGATATGCAGCGTCCGGAGGAGCGGGGCACTCTCGTGGATGGCGATAAAGAGCTCTTCCAGGAGTTCCGGGCGGGGACGAGGAAACTCTGCGCCGCCCGTGCCGTAGGCGAGGAGATCGGGCTGGCGGCCGAGGCGGAAGTGGCGGGCGCCTGCCGCGTGGAGTGCGGCGACCTCTTCCGCGATCGCCTCGATCGACCGGTACCGCGGGAGCCCGTAGAACGGTTCGGTACAGAAGGAGCATCCGCCCGCGACGGCGCGGGAACACCCGACGGCCGTCTCGAGCTCGCAGATGACGTACGGGAAGGCGGGGTGCCCGGCAACGATCCCGCTCCCGGCGACGGTCCAGGGATCGGTCAGGGTGTAGTCCCCCTCGCCTGCGGGTTCCCGGCCGCGGAGCCATGCGTCAAGCGCAACGGCGGGGTTGCCGGAGAGGGTGACGGCGAAGCCCGAGATTGCCTGCCGGATAGCCTTCTTCCCCCCTTCCGGTGCGTAGCCGAAGGTGATGGGGCCGCCGATCGCCGTTGCGGGTTTTCGGAGCAGAGTGCCGAGCTGCTGGATCTCGGTGAGGTTCGCCGGCGTGCCGCCGACGTATGCGCCCGGAACCGTGAGCCCTGCGATCATGACGACGAGCGAAGCCTCGCCGAGGGAGGCGGTCAGGCCCGGGTCGGCGCGGAGCTGGTCGATCGTGACGTAGCGCGGTCGGTAGCCGTGTTCGAGGAGCACTCCGGCGACCGCCCGTATGTAGGGGGAGATGTAGGGCGAGACGCCGAGACATGCAGGTTCGTCGACGTAACCGTCGATAATGACGGCGTCAGAGGTCATGGCCGATCAGGTGCAGGAGTTCGCGTGCCCAGAAGAGTTTGCCCCGTTTGACGGGATCGACCGATCGGTCATCGAGATCGAACCCGATGATCGTGATCGCCGTCGCGCCGAGTTCTTCGGCGGCGTAGACCGCCCGATCGCCGTCGGTGAATCCGCCGAAGTTGTGGACGGCCGGAAGCGGTGTCCCCTGCGTGGTGCGGACGAGCGGCCCCGGGAACCGGGGCGTCCAGTGCCTGAGGAGCGGCACGTTGTCGCCGTGGGCGTGGACGACCATCACCGTCCCGTCCCGGTTCATATCGATGAAGCGGTCGGTGGCGCCGTCGAGGTCGGTGAAGACGGCGTCGGGCCGGATGCCCCGGTCCGTCAGCACCTCGGCGGCGGCGTCGGCGGCAAAGATCGTCCCCTCGATCCGGTCGAGTTCGTCGGCAAGGCAGGGGGCGTTCCCGCAGACCGTCACATGCTTCCCCGCGGCGAGCGAGCGGAGGAGGGGCAGGTCGTCTTTATCCGTAAGACCGGCAAGGAGCCGTGCAGCCTCCTCGTCCTCCTCCCGTCCGAAGCAGAAATAGTCAAGAATAGCGGTATAGTGGGGTTCCCAGTCTTCAAACTTCATCGTTGCCCTCGCCGTCCAGGCCGACCAGCGTCGTGAACCGCTTCAGAATCGGGTCGATGATCAGCGAGAGGAGTTCCTCTTTGTCCCGCACCATCGTGAAGTAATTAAGGGGAATGGCGGATGCCGCCATCGTGGCATGTCCTCCCGCCTCGCCGATCGCCCCGAAGGCCTCGGCCATGACGTTGCCGAGGTGGAGGCGGATGTCCTTGTTCCTGGCCGAGATGATGATGTTCTGATCCCCGATCCCGTAGACGAGCGCCGTGTTCACCCCCTCGAGCTGGATGAGGAGATCCGCCGCCTGCGGGAGGGCGTCGCGGTTCCGGACGTATCCGACGTTCGAGAAGAGGTAGCCGCTCTTGATCCTCCGGTTCCGGACAGCGGTACCGAGGATGTCGAGCGTCTCCTGCGAGATGGAGGGGGAGGTGATCTTGCCGAGGAGCTCCGAGTCGGTCAGGGGCAGGAGGAACGCGGCGTAGTTGAGGTCCTGCGGGGTGACGTTCCGCTTGAAGTCCCTCGTGTCCGCCCGGATCCCGTAGAGGAGGGCGGTCGCGACGGTCTTGTTCACGGGGATGTCGAGCTCCATCAGGTACTGGGTCATGATGCTCGCGGTAGCCCCGACGCCCGGTCTGATATCGATGAAGTCGGCGATGGCGCTCGGGGTCTCGCCGTTCTTGTGGTGGTCGACGATGATGTTGACCCGGGTGTTCTTCGGGAGCTCGTTATTGGCGCCGGGAGCGGACGAGTCCACGAGTGCCAGGTAGTTGCACTCCTCAAGGACCTGGGGCGTGAGCCGCTCGAGTTTGATCTCGAGGAGGTTGATGAAGGCGCGGTTCTCCTGGTGGCCGATATTGCCTTCGTAGAGGATGCGGCAGGTGAGTTTGCCGTGGCTCGCGTGGCGTGCGATCATCGAGAGCGCCATCGCGCTCGAGATGGCGTCGGGGTCGGGGTTCATGTGGGTGACGATCCCGAGCGTCCCCTCCCATTCGGCGAGGAGATCGTAGAGCCGCATCGCGAGACGCGACGAGTGAAGTTTCCTGATATGGTGGATGGCGGTCTTTGCCACCACTTCCTGAGGGTAGAGGACGATATCCGCACCTTCCTCCTGGAGCAGATCGACGCTGACCGGGTCGACGGCACGCGCGATCACGTAGGTGGCGGGGTAGCGGTTCTTGACGTTCCGGAGGGCGGCAAGGTTTGCGTCTTTATCGTTGCTCAGAATGAAAGCGACTTCCGGCACCGGAAGTCCGTCGAGGAGGTGAGGATCACGGATATCCCGGACGAGCGCCTCGTATTTCTGGTCTCGTAGGTCTTCGACCCTTTTCTCGTCGCGGTCGACGATGATGAGATCTTCGTTCTCCTGAACCAGCTCTTCGGCGACGTTATAACCCGTGCTTCCGCACCCGAGTATTATATACTTGATTCGCTCTTTCGATACGTTCTGAACCGCCTCAGGCATGCGTACAATGGTGTAACTTCTCATCTTATTAATGGATTCCCTGATGGGTTCTTCACGGGACAATCCGGAAATTTTATATACGTTTCAGTCCTATTTTGTTAGGTCAGATGAAAGGGCCTGTAGCTTAGTCGGCAGAGCGACGGACTCTTAATCCGTAGGCCAGGGGTTCAAGTCCCTTCAGGCCCGTTCCCTTTCTATCACCGGCACTGTTCTTCGTTACGCTGTTCCTCCGTGGTCACTATCGTACCATCAATCGTTCCGGATCTCTTCGAGGTATCCTTGCCGCGCCTGCCGGGAGAGCGGTTGTGGAATCAACGGGCGTCCGGTGATGCCGCCACGGCCGGCCGTTCCGGGTCGTCCTGTTATATTGCCGTCGGGGTCAGGTGTATGCCACTGGTATTTAAGGTATGCCTCCGGCAGCGGTCTCCCGCAGGGACCGGAGAGGCTGCCGGTGGCCGGGTCATGCTCCCGGTCTACTTCCCGATCTTCACCAGCATCTCTTCGAGCGACGGGTAGCGCGATTCGATCCGCTCGATCACGCCGCCGTCTGCCGAGAGGGTGGTCGTCGTCCGGTTGAGCTCCTCGATCGTCCGTGCTGTTGCCAGGTAGTGCCCGTCGGCCTCGGTATACGGAACGGCCGTCGCAAAGGCGGACACATCGGGTATCCGGAAGAAGATCTGGTAGGTCAGCGAGCCGAACATCTCCCGGAGTTCGTCCATGCTGCCCTGGGCGACGGTCTTTCCCCGCCGGAGAATCATCACCGCGTCGCAGATCTCCTCGACCTGGTAGAGGTTGTGCCCCGAGAAGATGATCGTCTTGCCCTCTGCACGAAGATTTTTGATATACTCGATGACGAACCGCGAGGTCATGGGGTCGAGCCCGGAGGTCGGCTCGTCGTAGATAAGAAGCGAGGGATCGTGGATGAGCGATCTGGCGATAGCGACCTTCCGTTTCATCCCCTTCGAGAGCTCCCCGAGTTTCTTCCCCTCCGCGTCGAGAGCGAGCGAACTCAGGAGTTCGTCCCGCCGGGTGCGGATGGTTTTCGCATCGAGCCCGTAGATCTCGCCGAAGAACGAGAGGTAGGCATCGACGGTCATCGTCTCGTAGAGGCGCGACTCTTCGGGGAGGTAGCCGAGGCGCTGTTTCAGGTCGATGGGGCGGCGGATGACATCGATCCCGTCGACGTCGAGCGTTCCGGAGGTCGGGGTGATCAATCCAGCCAGAATCTTGAGGAGTGTGGTCTTTCCTGCGCCGTTGTGGCCGATGACGCCGAAGATATTCGACTCTGCAAGGTCGAAACCGACGCCGTCGAGGGCGGGGAAGTCGTTGTAGTACTTGACGAGTGTCCGGGCTCTGATCATCGTATCACCCCTTTTTACCAAATGCCTAATATACGTTATTGTATACAGACATCATTCCTCCGGGGCGGTGCGGGATTATTATGGGTATGCTTACCTCTGTCTGGACGATCACGCGATGGGAGATGCGCAAGTCGATGACATCCATGGGCAGGAACGTCCTGCCCCTGGCGCTCGCCCTCCTCATTCTGCTTGTCCTGGTGACCGGGTTTGCCGCAGAGAGCGGGATTCATCTCCAGGATGGGATGTACCGGCTCGGCGTCGACGATTCCGGCATTGCCCGCATCTTCGCCGGTGACGAGCGTTTCTCCGTCTACGAGAGCACCTCACTAGCGCTCTGGCAGAACCGGTTCTCCTACGACGTCCTGGTGGTGGGGGGCGAGGTGTATGCCGCCGATACCGGAAAAGGCCGGTCCGCGCTCAAGGCGCTCGAGCGGGACTACGGCACCTACGTCTCTCGGGTGGCGAGTGCGGAGCCCGACCTCTTCGCCGCCTACCCCCTCTGGATAGAACTCGAGTACGTCAAAAGCGAGATGGACTTCGTCGCGACGGAGAGTGGGCAGCAGGTGGGAGCCCCGACCGATATCTCCTCGCCTCCCCGCCCGAGCGGCCCCGTCGCCGCGATGACGCCTCCTCCCGCCGGGATTGCGGTCTCTACCGAGGATCTCCGGGCGCATCTCGTGACGGATGCCGGGGATAGCCCCATCTCCCGGTATACCGACGTCCTGGCGGCGGATACCGGTATGGAGGCGTTCAAAACCCCCTCGCAGCTCTCGCCGCCGCTCCCCTTCGATTCGATCATCCTCATCTTCGTCTTCATCTTCCCGCTCTACTTCACCTCCCAGTTCTTCATGATGAGCATCATGAACGAGCGAATCGGCCGCGTGGGAGAAGCGCTCCTCTCCGCCCCCGTCAGGCCTGCGGCGATCCTGCTCGGAAAAGGCCTGCCGTACTTCGGGATCATGCTGCTGATAGCGGGGCTCATCACGCTGATGAACGGCGCGTCGCTCCTGATCCTGCTCCCGCTCGTCCCGGTCATCCTTTTTTTTATGGCGAACGCCCTGATCATCGGCATGACGGCCCGGAGCTTTAAGGAGCTCTCCTTCCTCTCGATCTTCTTCTCGACCCTGGTCACCTCGTACCTCTTCTTCCCGACGGTCTTCGCGAACGTCCACGTCGTGAGCATCATCTCGCCGCTCACCCTGGTCGTCCTCGAGCTCCAGGGGGACGGGTTTACGCTGATGGAGTACGTCTACTCGACGGCGCTCTTCTTCGCGACGAGCGGCGTCCTCTTCTACGCGGGGATGGCGAACTTCACCGAAGAGCGGCTTTTTTCGGAAAAACCGCTCCTGCCACGGCTGATGGAGTTCATCGGGAGCGGGATCTCGCACCACCGCCCGCTGCTCTCGCTCTTCGGCCTTGCCGCGTTTTCGGTGCCGTTCGTCTTCATGGTGCAGATGATGTGTCTCGTGCTCTTCTTCAACGTCCCGATGCCGCTCTCGCTCGTTCTCCTCATCGGAGCATCGGCGCTGATAGAGGAGTTTGCAAAGTCGGTCGGCATCTACGCGCTTCTCGGAAGCAGGCCGGATTTCCTCACCGTCCGGAACATGCTCGCGGGTTCGTTCCTCATCGCGCTCGGGTTCCTCATCGGGGAGAAGGTGCTGCTGCTCGCGACGCTCTCCCAGATCGCAGAGTCGGTCTTCGGCGAGGTGCTCTTCCTCTCGCTCCAGGTGCTCTGGATGCCGCTCATCCTCCACTTCGTCGGCGTGCTGATCGTTGCGGTCTTCTTGAAGGTCGGCGGGAGCCGGTGGTGGATTCCCGGGCTCCTGACCGCGACGGTCGTCCACGCTCTTTATAATCTCCACTTCATCTCGGGAGGTCTCCTATGAACCGACGGCATATCGGCATTATTGCTAAAAAGGAATTTTCAGGGCTGTATACGGAGAAGACGATCATCTTCGCCATCCTCCTCCAGCTCTTCATCGCCATGTTCTCGTCGTTCCTGCTCGTCGGGCTCACCGCCATGTACGACCCCGAGGCGATGGCGGGCTACTCCACGACCCGGTATGCGGTCGGGTATGCGGGGAACGACTCGCCGCTCGTCGCGGAGTTCGAGAAGCACGACGATCTCCTCCTCTACCGGATCGATCTCGCCGAGGGCGTCGCCGCCCTCAAAGAGCGGCAGCTCTCGGCCGTCGTCTACGCCCCGGATACCCCGCCGGACGCGGACGACCCGATAAAGGTCACGCTCTACCTCCTGCAGAACGACCTGCAGTCGAGTATCATCAACGTCAAGATGAAAGACCTCCTCCTCGGCTACGAGGCGGAACTCCGCGAGATCCGCTCGGATCGGCTCGAGTCCTTCCCGCTTCGGCTGAACTTTCCCGAGGGGATAACGGGCACGGACTTTTTTGAGTTCGTCTACGGCCTCTTAATCCCGCTGCTCGTCTTCATGCCGGCGATCATCTCCGCAGCCCTGATCATCGATCTCATCACGGAGGAGTACCAGCGCCAGACGCTCGAGACGCTGCTCTCGACGCCCGTCACCTTCACCGAGATGGTCTGGGGGAAGATCGTCGCCTGCGAACTCCTGATCCCGGTGCAGGCGGGCATATGGCTCCTCCTCCTCTCGGTGAACGGGATTGCGATAGAGAACGCCCTCCCGATCCTGCTCCACGTCTCTGTGGGCGGCCTTCTGCTCATTCTCCTCGGAGCGCTCGTCGCCCTCCACTACCGGGAGCGGACCAGTGCACAGTTCATCTTCTCGACGGCGGTTGTGGTCGTGGTGCTCTTAGCGATGGCGATCCCCTACAACCCCTTAAACCTCATCGTCCGGCTCTCGGTGAACACCATCGGCTACGAGCAGTGGGTGGTGCTCGGCGTCACGCTCCTGGCGGCGGCGTTCCTCGCCTGGGTAACGACCGCGTACGCCCGGCGGGTCGGGGACGAGCGGGCTGCCGGCGCCTGAAGCGCATTTCACAATCTTTATTAGACTCCTCCTCGCCATTCCCGGCATTTTTTGTGAAAGCATCTTCTGTGGCAGAATTTCAGGTATGCCTTGTTCCATCCGGTATTTTTCAAAATAGATTTGTTACTTCTGAAATCAGGTCGGTCGGCCGCCGGGAGTTTCTGGGAAAAGTATATCTATTGGATGGCGCTATGCTGCGCAGACCTCATGCCCCCGCGACGCTACTTCAACACGTTCTGTGCGGTCTGCGGCGAACCGTACCGCTCCTCAAGCCCCGATGAGGCCGGCGCGGTCGGCTCCCGCGATCTCGACACCCGGCCGGCGGAGCCCCTCCGCTCCACGATCTATGCATGGGTGCAGCGCTGCCCCTCCTGCGGCTATGCCGCTCCCGATATCGGGCGGCAGGTTCCGGGTGCGAAGGAGTCCGTCAAACTTCCGCGGTACCGGGAGCAGCTCGACGACCGGACGTATCCGAAGCTCGCGAACACCTTCCTCTGCTGGTCGCTGATAGAGGAGGATACGGGCCTGCCTGCAAAGGCCGCCTGGGCGTGCATCCACGCCGCCTGGGTCTGCGACGATCAGGGGAACGACGTTGCGGCACGCCTCTGCAGGAAACGTGCCGCCACCCTGATGAAGCGGGCACGCGATGCGGGCGGACGGCTTGCAGCGCAGGAGGGCGGCGACGATGCGATACTGGTCGATATTCTCCGGCGTGCCGGCCGGTTCCGCGAGGCCCGCACCGTTCTTGAGGGCGCACTGAAGAACGGGTGCGAACCCCTCATCACCGACGTCCTGCAGTACCAGAAACGACTGATCCAGCGTTCCGACCGCACCCGACATACCATCGACGAGGTGCGGCGGCTGCGGGGGCTCGCCCCCCGGTAAGGGGACGCCGGATGCTCACCTTTTGTATACCATGACCCGCTGATATCTATCATGCATATCGCGATCGTCTCACCCGACCTCTACACCTACGGCGCCATGCTGATCGGCGGCGTTCTGCGGGATGCCGGGCACGACGTCTCCATCAGCAGGGATACGGCGCTTCCGCCCGCCGACGTCCTGCTGCTCAGCCTCTACTCGACGCAGCACCTCCTGAAGCCCGCGATCCGCACCCTCGTGCAGGAGCAGCAGTCCCGTGGCGGCACCGTATACGTCGGCGGCCCGGTTTCGGCGTACCCGGAGATGGTGCTCGGGGAGCTCGAACCCGACGCGGTCGTGGTCGGCGAGGGGGAAGAGACAGTGCTCCGGCTGATCGATGCCGGCACTTCTCCTGACCTTCCCGGGATCGCGTACCGGGACGGTGACGGGGTAACGGTGACCGCTCCAGCGGCGCCTGCCTCGCTCGACCGCCCCCTCCCCCTCATTCCGGCCGATATCGGCGACCAGAGCATCAGGGGGGCGACCGCCTATATCGAGACGCACCGGGGCTGTATCGGGGGCTGCACCTTCTGCCAGGTCCCCCGCTTCTTCGGGCGGGCGATCCGGAGCCGGAGTATCGACGCGATCATCGAGGAGGTAAAGGCGTTCAAGGAGCAGGGGGCAAAGCGTCTCTCGATCAGCGGCGGGACGGGCTCCCTCTACGGCTCCCGGGACGGCGGTATGAACTCCGAGGCCTTCATCGAGCTCCTCCGCCAGATGGCGGAGGTGATGGGGCCGCAGAATATCTCGTCGCCCGACATCCGGGTGGACTGCATCACGGATGAGGTCCTCGAGGCGATCCGCCGCTACACCATCGGGTGGGTCTTTTTCGGGCTCGAGTCGGGGAGCGACCGCGTGCTCAAGCTGATGGGAAAAGGGGCGCGTGTCCGGCAGGTGGAGGACGCGGTCGCCGCCTGCCGCCGGCACGGACTGAAGGTGGCGGGGAGCTTCATCGTCGGCTACCCCGGGGAGACGGAGAAGGACTACGAGAAGACGAAAGACCTGATAGCGTCGCTCTGCCTCGACGACGTTTTCGTGAGCAGCGCGGAGCCGATCCCGTCGACGCCGCTCGCCGAGCTGGTCTTAAAGACGCCCCGCGAGAAGAACCCGGCGTTCATTCCGCATACCGGCGAGTACCGCTCGCTCGGCCTGACCGAGAGCGAGGCACGCTGCTTCGACCTGATGCTGCACGCCGATATGTTCCGCCCCCAGATGCGGCTTGTGACGGACGAACTCTTTTCGGTCTACCTGACCGAGGCACGGACGCAGGGCGCCGATATCCGGGCGGCCACCGATCTCCTCTTCCGCTACTACGGGCGGGAGTAAGGGGGTCACTCCTCTTTTCGGCAGAGCACCACCCGCGCCGGCGACCCGTCGAGCCCTTCGAGCGGGAGCGGGAGGGCGATGAGATCGTAATCACCCTCCGGGACGCCGGAGAGGTCGAGCATCTCGATGATGAAGCACGAGTTGCCGAGGAGCGCTCTGTGCACCGACCCGTCACAGACGAGCGCCTCGATCGACGGGCTGTCGATACCGACAGAGAGTATCCCTTCCCGGACGAGGAGGCGTGCGGCCTCAAGCCCGAGGTGCGGGAACACGGGGTCGAACCGCTCCGCCGCCGAGAACGAGGTCTTCAGGAGGAGGCGCCGGACGCCGCCGATCTTTCCTGCGAGCCGGTCTGCAGGTATCTCGCCCTCGATATCGCCGAGGTCGACCACCCGGCAGGGGCCGATGAGGTGGTCGAGCGGGAGGCGGTCGACGGTCATCCCGGTTTTTAGATAGTGGATCGGGGCATCGATATGCGTCCCCGCGTGGGTGGAGACGAGTACGTCCGCGATGAGGTAGCGTTCCCGTTCCTCCCGGCGGAACTCCGTCCTCGTCACGCCGGGGATAGCGAGCATATCGGGAGAGATCGGCCGGGTCACGTCGAAGATCTGCATGAGGACTTCTATCGCTCCGAAAGGTTATCGCCCTGCCGAAAGCCCTCCTCCTCCGGTCAGACGAAGAGGCGCGTCTGCACCGACCCGCCGCCCCCGAAGGTGACGTAGGGTTCTGCCGCCCTGCCCCGAACCCCTGCCGCCTTCAGATCGCGGTAGTCGGCGATGCGCCGCTTCGCCCGGCGATTCAGGATCTTCGCAGCAGCGGCCGGCCCGATGCCCGGCACCCGGAGGAGATCGTTCCATGAGGCGGTGTTGACGTCTACCGGCGGGCGACCCGCGGCGAGGAGCACCTTCGGGTCGGCGTTCCGGAAGAACCCTTCTTCGTCCATGACCGATCCGATCTCGCCCGGCGAGAGGCCGTATTCCCGCAGGAGAAAATCCGCCTGGTACCACCGGCGTGCCCGCCAGGCCGGGGTGTCGGGGTGGTCTTCGAGCAGCGTTCCGGCGAGCGACCGGAAGGCGGAGTAGTAGATCCGGGCCGGACGGACGGTGCGGTACTGCTCGCGGACGCACCGGAGTATCTCGGCATCGGTCTCGTCCGCCGCCCCGACCACGAGCTGGGTGGTGTGCCCTCCCGGCAGGGCGTCGGCCACCCATGCCTGCCTCTTTAGGATGTCGTTTCTGTAGTCTTTCACCCCGCTGACGGAGGTGAGACGCTCTCCTGAGGGAACTTCGATGTTGATGCTGATCCGGTTCGCGACGCGGGCGGCATCGCGGATATCGGAGCGTTCTGCGCCCGGCAGCACCTTCAGGTGGAGGTAGCCCTCGTAGCCCCGGCGCCGCAGGATCTCGCCGGTCTCGACGATATCGTGCATCGCGAGGTCGACATCGCGTGGGATCCCGGAGCTGATGAAGAGGCCGCCCGCCATCCCCTCTCGGTAGAGGGAGAGGAAGGTTTCGGCAAGCTCGGCAGGGGTGAATGAAAACCGGCTCCGGGCCGTCCTGACGGCACAGTAGGCGCAGTCGTAGCTGCAGCTTCCGTGCATCAGTACTTTCAGCATCTTCCCGCAGCCACCGGCACGCGGACTGTAGGCGATGCACGGGGCTGCCGTGAGGTACTGCATGCACTCGCCCGGAGAGCAGACGTCGTACCGGCTCCCTGAGGTAAGCGTCCGGAGTTTCTCTTCTGCGAGCGACATTACAGGCGATTCTGCATCGGATATGATAAGCACACTCTGTGGGGGGTGAAAGTGATGGCTCTGCCGAAAACCTTTTTGGAGACTCCGTTTGACGATCTGTGACTTTATAAAAGGAATCCGAACCTATTATATATCGTTGGCGATAGAATAATGTCCCGAGGAGGAACCTATGGTTATTTTTTCCGAGAATCAACAGGCCATTGCCAATAGGATCGATGCTGATACCGCGATCGACCGGTGGAAGGACTGGCGGTGGCAGGTACGGCACGCCATCACCGATATCTCCACGTTCGAGCGGCTGCTCGACATCACCTTCCCCGGGGAAGAACGCGAACTCCTCGAAGAGACTATCCGGAAGTTCCCCCTTCGGATCACGCCCTACTACCTCTCCCTGATCGATGCGAAGGACTACTGGAACGATCCGATCTTCCTGCAGTGTTTCCCGCAGCCTGCCGAGCTGCAGGTTGAGGACTGCGATATGGAAGACCCGCTGGCGGAGGACTCGGACAGTCCGGTCCCTACCATCACGCACCGCTACCCCGACCGGGTGCTCTTCCTGGTCAGCAATGTCTGCGCCATGTACTGCCGGCACTGCACCCGGAAACGCCGGGTCGGCGACGTTGACTCCATCCCGGGCGAAGCCGAGATCCTGGCCGGGATAGCCTACATCCGGGAGAACCCTGCCATCCGCGATGTGCTCCTCTCGGGCGGCGATCCCTTCATGCTCTCCGACGAGTACCTCGACTGGATCTTAACGGAACTAGCGGACATCCCGCACGTCGAGGTGATACGGATCGGCACCCGCACGCCGGTCGTCCTCCCCTACCGGATCACCGAGACGTTCACGGCGATGCTCAAAAAGCACCACCCGCTCTGGGTGAACACGCACTTCAACCACCCGGCCGAGATCACCGCATCGTCCCGCGAGGCGCTCCGCAGGCTTGCCGACGCCGGTATTCCGCTCGGGAACCAGACCGTTCTCCTCGCCGGGGTGAACGACTGCCCGCGTATCATGAAGACGCTGATGCACAAGCTCGTCCAGAACCGCGTGCGGCCGTACTACCTCTACCAGTGTGACCTCTCCGAGGGGCTGGCTCACTTCAGGACGCCCGTCTCGAAAGGGATCGAGATCATCGAGAACCTCATCGGCCACACGAGCGGGTTTGCCGTGCCGACGTACGTCATCGACGCACCGGGCGGCGGCGGGAAGATCCCGGTGATGCCGAACTACCTCATCTCCTGGTCGACGAACAAGGTCGTCCTGCGGAACTACGAGGGCGTGATCACGACCTATAAAGAGCCCGACTCCTACGAGGCGGTCTACTGCGACCGGCAGTGCGACACCTGCCGCCTCCAGCTGAAACTCGCCGATGCGGATGAGTCGAAAGCCGTCGGGATAGCACGTCTCCTCTCAAGCGACGAGTCAATCTCGCTCGTACCCGAAAACAACGAACGGCTCGAGCGGAGAAATGAAACCGAGAACTGATACGGTCACGACGATCGGCAGCAGCATCGTTCAGCACGGGCACCTGAACGATCGCATCTACCTGATGCACCTTGCCCGGGAGGATCTCCCCGGGCTCCTCGATACCCTCGACGATCTTGCCAGAATGGAGGATTATTCGAAGATCTTCGCGAAAGTGCCGGCATCGTCGCGCGATCTCTTCCTCATCCGGGGATACGTCGCCGAGGCCTGCATCCCCGGGTTCTTCCGCGGGCGCATAGACGGCTACTTCATGGCGAAGTACTTCGCTTCTGCCCGGAGCGTAGCCATGACGGCGTACGACGACGTGCTGTCCGCCGCAGAGGAGCGGGGCGGCGATGCCTCGCCCTGCCCGCTTCCCCCGGCCTTCTCCTGCTCCTCCGCGACGCCCGCCGACGCTCCTGCGATTGCCGCGCTCTACCGGGAGGTCTTCGAGACGTATCCGTTCCCGATTCACGATCCGGATTACATCGCCCGGACGATGGAGGGGGAGTTTCGGTACTATTGCGTCCGGGCCTGCGGACGGATCGTCGCGGTTTCGTCCGTGGAGATGGATCGGGACGCGCTCGCGGTCGAGATGAGCGACTTTGCGACGCACCCCGACTACCGGGGATGCGGGCTTGCCGGCGCACTCCTCGGATTGATGGAACGGGATATGCAGGAGGAGGGGATGCTGACGGCGTTCACCATCGCCCGTGCCGCGTCTTATCCCGTCAACATCACCTTCGCCCGGGCGGGGTATGCCTACGGCGGCACGCTCGTCAACAACACTCAGATCTGCGGCTCGTTCGAGAGCATGAACGTCTGGTACAAGCCGCTTTTCTGAACGCTGGGTTCAATGCTGCCGATCGCCCATGGCGATCTCCCGGATGAACGTGAGCGCCGCCACGGCGTCCTCACGCTTCCGGTCGACCGCGTGCTCTTCGGCGAAAGCCAGGAACCGTGCCGCCGCTTCGGTGCCGATCTCCGGTTCGGCGGCATCGGCGAGTGCCGGATACGTCCGTTCGGGGAAGTAGAGGGCACGGCCTTTCTCGAGGAGCACGCAGGCGGCGTCGGCGTCGATAACGCCGCACTCGACCGCACGCTGGAGGGTCGCCCGGATATTGACCATCGGTTCGGAGAGCGGGATGAACGACTCCGGGTCGAAGATGAGTGCCACCTCGTCGTCCGCGACGAGCCGGCCGTCCCGGTACGCCCGGTAGACCTCACCGATTCCCTCCATCCCGAGGCTGTCGAGCTCCGCAGCCCGCAGTGCTCCCATGCTGGATGCCCCGATCACCCTGACGCCCGCCCGGAGCGCTGCGAGGATCTCCCGGTGGGCGACGGCGCAGTCCTGGAAGAAGACTCCGTCGATGAGGCCGATGATCCGGGCACCGGCATCGACGGCCGCCGGAATATCCCCTCGCCTCGCAGGCGGGAGGTAGGCGGCGTCGAGGATCTCCCTCGCGCTCGCCTTATCGAGACTGGGTCCGAGAAATATGATTACGTCGTGCATCGCGGCACCTCGCTCCCACCCGCTCCTGATCCATGGCAGAGACCTCAAGCCCCGGCACGATGACGCGGACGACCGGGATACCGATCTCCGGGCGGGTCAGGTCGACCGCGATCACCCGGTCGAGTCCGGCTTTTTCGAGCATGCTGACCGTGTAGGTTATGTCGGTCAGGAAATCGTCGCTGTCAAAGGATGAAATCGTCGAGATCTCGCGCCCCTCCGCCTCTGCGAACCAGTGCCGGTTTAAGCGCTTGGTTCGTTCATAGCCGATCTTCTTGCGGATATCCGCCGTATCGGTGTCCTCCCGCGCACCGTGGATCTGCGTCAACCTGCTCTGCGCAACCTCCGTGAGTGCCCGGAGCGCCGCAATCTCGGCGTTTGTGTGCGATCCCATGCCGATGGTCAGCAGCGTCGGATCCTTGAGCAGCACGTCGTCGGCGACGGCGGCGAAGGTGGGGATGCCGATATCGCTCGTGATGTCCTTGATCCGCACCTCGACACTTGCGGCAGCAAACTTCTCGAGGAGCTCCGCCGCGAGTCCGTCGGCGATCCCGGTCACCTCGGGGCCGGTCGCCCGGAGCGTCTCGACGATCGACCAGGCGTCGCGCTCGACCACCTCCATCAGGGCGTGGAAGATCGCCTCTTCGAGGGTATTGCCGGAGGCAAGGCCGTTGGTGTTCGTCCGAAAGAGTCTCCCCGCGGTGGCCGGGAGCGGGTGGAAGACCGCATGTGCCGGAACCAGAATCTCCTCCTCCCTGGCGATATCGTATCCGGTAACCCAGGGAAGCGGCTGATCGGCCGGTGCTCTGGCCGGGAGGATGAGGTCGGCGGGGTCGAGAACGTTCTCCTTCCCGGCAAGGTCTGCATACCTGGCAGTGATGAGCGATGTGCCGCCGCACTCGGCGGAGTAGCGTTCTATCCCTTCCATCATCGCCGAGACTTCCGCCTCGACGGGCGTTGCCCCTTTGCCGTTGTAGACCGAGATAGCCCCTTCCCCGGCGGTCGGTCGGATGCCAGAGAAGACCGGGATGCCGATGCGGTCAAGGTTCGTAATATCGGCGATGCGGGTTATCCCGGCGGCCGGGAGCCTCACCCGCACCCGGTCCCGTGTCTCCTCGGGTGGGACCGCCCGCTGGGTCTCTTTTGCGTACTCCTTTCTGCAGGGCTTCAGCCGGATCACGCGCCACCCTCCGGGTGCTCGCCGGGAACCCAGCGCTCCCCGCCTTCGCCAATCTCTTTCTTCCAGATCGGCACGCTCTCCTTGATCCGCTCAAGGACGTACTCGCATGCGTCGAACGCCTCCTTCCGGTGTCCTGCACCGACGATGATGAGCAGGATATTCTCGCCGACGCGGAGCGAACCGATGCGGTGGATGATATCCACCGACTGAACCGGATACTTTTCCATCGCCTCGTTCCGGATAGCGGTCAGTTCCTGCACGGCGACCTCCTCGTAGGCCTCAAGCTCCATCCGTTCGATGTCGTCGTCCCTGACGGTGCCGACGAACGTGACGAGCGCGCCCATGCTCGAGCGTTTCGCCTTCTCGATCATCTCGCCGGCGTCAAAATCGTCTCGCGTTATGCTGATCATCAGATTCCTCCGCTCCACTACCCGCCCGCGACCGGCGGGAAAAGTGCGATCTCGTCCCCCTCGGCAAGGGCGAGCGTCTCGATATCCGCTCTCCCGACCCGCTTTCCGTTCCGCATAAGGATGACGTGTCCCTTCAGTTCCCCGCTCTCTTCAAAGAGAGCGGCGGCGGCCGTCGCCGAAGTACCGCCGACGGCGTCGAGCAGCCCTTTCATCGTCGCACCGTTGGAAATCTCCACCAGGCGTTCTCCTCCGAGCGCTTCCCGCAGCCCTGCGAATGCCCTGACCTTTACCTGCATACTCTTCTCCTCATATCTTCCGGCCGTTCACGTCTTCCCGGGGGAGAACCCTGTTCGCAATTGTGAACACACTTCTTATGTGGTGTTCGGACAAATTTTAAGATTGTGATGCCATGAAGATGCCCTGCCAGAAGATCGTATGGGACGTGCTTCCTGCAATCCGGGCGGCTATCGCCGAAGAACTGATCTTGTGCGGGGCTTCGCAGGCAGAGGCCGCCCGCAGGCTGGAGATGGCGCCTTCGGCAATTTCGCAGTACCGGTCGAAGAAGCGGGGGTACCGGATTGTCTTTGACGAGACGGTGATGACGCTGATCCGTGACCTTGCGCAGGATTTGTACGAGGAGAGGGTGGACGATCTCGCCGGGCGTATCTGTGCGATATGCCGCCGGCTGCAGGCGGTGCAGGGCGTCTGCGGATCGTGTGGCGGGAAGAACTGACGGCACGAGTCTTTTTCGGTCGCCTGCTTCGTTCCCGCCGTGACGCTCGGCCGCCCGGGGCGAGAGGCGGTCAGTCCCCCTGCCGGAGCGTGCTCGAATACGTTCACTGAAATGTCCTGATCAAACTCGGGCGGGATATGGAGGAGTGAATCGCCCGGAAACCCGCATCGGGCACTTTCCGGGACTTTTTACAGCTTCTCTTCGGCCCGCCTGACTACGTGGACGGCGCTCGCCTTGAACGCGATCTGCACCTCCCCGCCGGTCGAAAGACTCAGGTCCTCGACCGCCTTCCAGGTGACAAGCGCTGCGACGGTAAACCCGCAATCAATCCCGATCTGGCTGAACGGGCCGAGAGACCGGATCGACGTCACCGTGCCGGTATACACGTTCCGCGAACTCCCGGCATCGCTGCCCGCCACATACAGCGTAATGTCCTCCGGCCTGATGCAGAGGCAGACCTCGTCGCCTGCCGGGAGCAGAGTGGCCGCCGTGACCGGTGTGCCGCCGACATCGACCGTGGCGATCCCCCGGTCTCCTGCGGCTATCCTGCCTTCGAGAATATTCTCCATGCCGACAAACCGTGCCACGCTCCGGGTTTTGGGCTCCGAGAAGATCTCTCGCGGCGTCCCTATCTGGGCGAACGCCCCATCGATCATCACGCCCATCCGGTGGGCGAGACGCTGCCCCTGCAACAGATCGTGTGTTGTGATGATCAGGGTAGTGCCGTAGTCGCGGTTGATCCGGCGGATCAGATCCTCGATAGTCTCCGTCGCTATCGGGTCGAGGTTTGCCGTCGGCTCGTCCATCAGGAGCAGGACTGGGTCGGTGACGAGAGCCCGGGCGACCGCCACCCGCTGCATCTCGCCTCCCGAAAGCGTCCGGGCGTTCTGCTCCTCCCGGTCGGCGAGCCCGATCAGCTCCAGCGCCTCCTCCACACGGTGCCGTATCGCCGTTTCATTCACGCCCCGTATCCGGAGCCCGGCGGCGACGTTCTCATAGACTGTAGTGCTGAAGACGACCGGTTTCTGAAAGACCATCCCCATCCGCCGCCGGATCGAAAGCTGCCTGTCTGCGGCATGGATGTCCGTGCCGTCGATGAGGACGCGTCCGGAAGTCGGCGTCTCGAGGAGGTTGACGATCCGAAGCAGCGTCGACTTGCCCGAGCCCGAAGGGCCGATGACGGCGAATATTTCGCCGTCCCGGACGGTCAGGTTCACACCGCGGAGCACCTCGTTCTCGTCGAACCGTTTGAAAACGTCTGTTATCTCGATCATGGCGCCATCACCGCTGTTGCACCGTCATCAGGACGAGATTCACGACGAGGGCTATGGCGAGGAGGATGAGCCCGAGCGCCATAGAAAACTCGATATTTCCCATTGAGGTCTCCAGGGAGATTGCCGTCGTCAGGACGCGTGTCGACGTCCAGAACGCCGACGTCCTGGTGTTTCCACCGATCATGATCGCCGCGCCGACCTCCGCGATCGCCCGCGAGAACCCCACCACCACCGCCGCGAGAATGGCGAACCGTGCCTCGCGGACGAGCAGGGCGAGGTACTGCCGGGTGTTCGCTCCGAGGGAGCGGATCGTATCGCGGATGGTTGCATCGATGCCTGAGAGCGCCGATATGGTCAGCCCGGTCATGATGGGAAGGATCAGCACCGTCTGTGCGATGACCATTGCCGTTGGAGTGAAGAGGAGCCCGAGGAATCCGAGCGGGCCGGCACGGGAGATGAAGACGAAGACAAAGAGCCCGACGATCACCGTCGGTAGCGCATACAGCGTCTGGATGAGGTTGATGAGCATCTTCTTGCCGGTAAACTCGTGTACGTAAATGAGAAACCCGAGCGGGATAGCGATCGCGGTGGCGATGAACGTCGCCGAGAGTGAGATGATGAGGCTTCGTGCGGCTATCTCCATCACGGCCGGATCGAGGGTGACGATCAGCTCGACGGCCTGGAAGAATGCCTCGATGATCTCGTTCATGGGTGCTCTGCAGTCATCTGTTCGGTCTCCGACCGGAAAAATGGGGGGTTTTAACGCCGTTCAGGCGAGCGGGGTTGCGCACTCGTTTGCCGGGACACCGATCGTCTCTGCTTTTCCGGATGCGGCGAAGAAGAGCGGCTGGCCGTACTCCGCGACGCCGTACTCCGCGATCTGCTGCTGGACGTCATCGGAGACCATGTAGTTGATCCAGTCCTTGGCGATGCTGGTGTTGACACCCGGATGCTTTGCCGGATTGATCTCCATCACGCTGTAGACGTTAAGGAGTATCGCTCCCGAATCGACGAGCGGAACGAGATCGAGGTCGCCCTTATACGCGAGGAACGTGCCGATGTCGCTTAAGGTGTAGGCCTGCTTCTCGTTTGTCATCACCAGAGTATCTCCCATGCCCTTGCCTGCCTCGATGTACCAGACGCCGGACTGCTGGATGTCTTCGGTGTAGTTGAACCCTGCAGACTTCCAGATCGCCTTCTCCTTGGAGTGGGTTCCGGAGTTGTCGCCGCGGGAGATGAAGGCCACGCCGTTGGTGTCGTTCGTGCCGAGCGCGTAGATCGTCCGGAACGCTTCTTCAGGCTGCATGCCCTTGATGCCTGCCGGGTCTGCCTCAGGACCTACGACCACGAAGTAGTTGTAGGCGATGACACGGCGGTTCAGGCCGTAGCCGTCGGCGAGGAAGGCGTCCTCACGGGCGCGGTCGTGGACCATCAGGATATCGACGTCGCCCCGCTGGCCGTACTCGATCGCCTTGCCGGTTCCGGCGGAAACGATCTGCACGACGGCGTTATGCTCCCCCTCGAATCCCGGGACGAGGGAGTCGAGCAGCCCGGTGTCGTAGAGGCTGGTCGTGGTCGCGATCCGCAGGGTCTGCGGCGGTTCGGTTGTTGTCGCCGTCTGCGTACATCCGCAAACGAGAAGGGCTGCAACCATCATTGCCGCCAAAAGGAATATGGTACGCTTTTGCATGACAGGAAGGTTTGTGTAGCTTTAAATAAGTATTTCTAAAGTTGTTGAAGTGAGGCATCTCAATTTACCTCTATTGATTTATTGAGAAAGTATAGTATCTGTAGTCACATGCATCTACTTTCCCCGGGGTCGGTACCTTTTTACACTCCGGCGTCCTGCACCGGTGCGAGCCTGCTTCGGAGGGAGGTAGATGACAAATCCGCACTGTGACGTCTGGAACCTGCGCGAGAGCGACTATCCGTATTCCGAAACGCCGGATGAACAACTCCGGTTTCTCCTCGGCTACGCGATCCTGGCACCTTCGGGTCACAACAGCCAGCCGTGGAGGTTTCGCATCGAAGATGGGAGCATCCTGCTCTTCGTCGACCCGGGCCGCGGCCTTCCGGTCGTCGACCCGGAAGGCAGGGAACTTGCCATCAGCTGCGGAGCGGCGCTCGAGCACCTCCTGATCGCGGTCCGGCACTTCGGAAATGCCGGCAGGTTCGCTCTCTTCCCGGAGCCGGAGAACCGCACGCTGCTCGCCCGAATCGATCCGGGCGAACCCGCAGAAGCCCCGGAGAGCGTCCACCGGTGCTTTGCGGCCATCACCCGACGGCGGACGAACCGGAAGACGTATCGGGACGAACGCCTCCCGGCCATGATTCTCGACGACCTCGCGGCAGCCGTTGCGGGTGCCGGCGTACGGCTCCATGTCGCGTCCGATGATGTCGAGCGGGGTGGGATTGCCGGGCTGGTCGCTGAAGCGGATCGCATCCAGCAGGCCGACAGTGCCTACCGGCGGGAACTCGCGGCGTGGATGCGGTCGAACGTAAACCCGGGAAGCGACGGCACCCCCGGCTATGCACTCGGGATAGGGACGTTGCCGTCGCTCGTCAGCCCGCTGCTCGTCAGCCTGGTCGATATGGGCGACCGGCAGGCTGCCGGAGACAGAGAGACGGCCGTCAGCGCCCCGACTCTCGTGCTGCTTGAGACCGGAGCGGACGATTCGGTGGCGTGGCTCTCGGCCGGACGGGCACTCGCCCGCCTTCTGCTCATTGCCCGGTCGCACGGTGTCTGGGCATCCTACCTGAACCAGGCGGTCGAGGTGCCCGAAACACGAGAGCGGCTCCGGCAGGTCGCCGCCGTCTCCGGGTATCCGCAGCTGCTGATCCGGCTCGGCTACGCCGATGACGTGCCCCCGACCCCGCGGCGGACGGTCGATGAGGTTCTCGGGTGAGGGAGGGCAGAGTGCACTGTCAGTTTCGTCGGTTTCATGCAGGCGGGCGTACAACCTCTCCCTCAGGCGGTATACCATGAAGAAGTTCAATGTCGAACTGACCGGATTCATCGAGGTCGACACCGACCAGCAGTGTGATGCAGAGGTGCTTACCGAACGCATTCTCGACGAGATCAGAGCAGTTTTCGCGAGCCACGGCGGCATCAAAGAGAGCTCGATCGCCGTCGCGGCGATCCAGGAAAAACCGATGTAAGATCCGACCACAACGCCGGCTGCTCTTTTTCCGGGAGGGTATGCCGATTGCTACCCTGATCCGGCCTCTGCAATCTTCCCGTATTATCCTCCAATGCTTCCTCAGGGAGCGGCGGAAGGATGAAGATCGCTGCGGTTGCAGGAGGACCGCGGGAGATGCAGAGCAGGGGGGATGACGTGCAGCCCGAACGGAACGCATGTCTCTGCAGACTATTTCTCCGCCGTGTTCGAGCGGATGCCGGCGAGCGCGGGGAACGGCTGTTGTATCCTGATCAGGGAGTGGAGATGGCTGAGATGCCGGGGTGCTTCGCCGAAACCGTCCCGCTGACGGAACCGGCGGCTATCCACTTTAACAACAATTAATACTTTTCAGATCTGAAACAAACGATACCAGAACCGTTTGTAGATTATGACGAAGATTCTCCTCGTTGACGACGAACCCGCGCTTCTTGACGTCGGAAAGCTATTCATTGAGCGGAGCGGCGAATTCTCAGTCGACACCGCCGCCGGGGGAGACGAAGCACTGGAGATGCTCTCGTCGTGCTGCTACGATTGCATAGTCTCCGACTACGATATGCCCGGGATGAACGGCATCGATCTCTTGAAGGCGGTTCGCAGCGCCGACCCCGGTATTCCGTTCATCATCTTCACCGGAAAGGGGCGGGAAGAAGTGGTGATCGACGCCATCAATCATGGCGCCGACTTTTACCTCCAGAAAGGCGGCGCTCCCGGTGCGCAGTTCGCCGAACTCCTGCACAAGATCCGGCAGGGGGTGCGGAGAAGAATCTCGGAGAAGCGGAATCTGCACTTAAATAGCGTGCTGCACGCGATACGGGACATCCACCACCTGATCGCCTCGGAGAGGGATGCAGAGTCGCTGCTGCGCAAGGTTGCGCGGTTGCTGGTCGAGACCCGCGGGTATAGGCATGCGTGGATCCTGCTCCTTGACGGCGAGGAGAGGACGAAGGCCGCCGTGGAGGCGGGGATCGGCGATAAGTTCCGGCCGTTCGCCGCGATGGTCGACAGGGGCGAATTCCCGTCCTGCGTCCGCGATGTGATGGACCGCAGATGTACTGTTACGGTTACTGACTCTGCGACGACCTGCCGGGACTGCCCGCTTACGCACGATCACCGTGCCATCAGCACCATGGCGACGCCGGTTGAGGCTGGCGGAAGGCTCCTCGGCGTCCTCTCGGCAACCCTGCCGCGGGAGTTTGCGGCAGACGAGGAGGAGCAGGTTCTCTTCGGTGAACTCGGGGCGGATCTCGGGTTTGCATTGCAGGCGAACGAGACGGTTGTCCGGCGAAAACGTGCCGAAGCCGACCTTAAAGCGTCGGAGGAACTCTACCGGGCGGTCTTCGAGACCACCGGCACCGCCATGATGATCCTCGAAGAAGACCGGACGATCGCCTACGCCAACCGGGAAATGGCGCGCCTCTTCGGCTATTCCCGCGAGGAGATCGAGGGAAAGATGGACTGGACGGTCCTCGTCCCGGAAGACGAGCTCGGCCGGTTGCGGGAGTACGACCGCATCCGGCGGCTCGAGCCCGGGGGCGTGTCGCAGAGCTACGAGATTGTCTTCGTGAATCGGCAGGGGGAGCGGCGGCACGGCCTCCTCACGGCGTCCACGATTCCGGGCACGCCGCGCCGCGTCGTCTCCGTGCTGGACATCACCGGGCTGAAGGAGGCACAGGCCGCCCTGCTCGAATCCGAGGAGAAGTTCCGGTCGCTCTCCGAGTCATCGATCGTCGGGATCTACGTGATACGGGACGGTCGGTTTGCATATGTCAATCCTGCCGTGAGCGCCATCTTCGGCTACTCGCAGGAGGAGCTCCTCACCGTCTCTCCGTACGACCTCGTGCATCCCGAAGACCGGGAGACTGTCTGCGAAAAGATCGCGCAGCGGCTGGCGGGTGAAGCCGGTGCGAAGTACACGTTCCGTGGGGTTACGAAAGCCGGGGAGGTACGCTGGTTTGAGGTCTTCGGCAGCGTCACCGCCTACGACGGCCGGAAAGCCGTCCTTGGGACACTGATCGACGTCACCGGGCACCGGGAGACCCGGCTGGCCCTCGAGGAGAGCGAGCGGAAGTACCGGTCGTTCGTCGACAACACCACCTCCGGGGTCGTGGTCGCCCAGGACGGCAGGATCCGGTACGCTAATCCCGTGATAACCGACCACCTGGGTCGGGAGCCGGACGGCTCCGATGCCATGTCATTTGACCGCTACCTGCACCCGGACGACCTGGAGCATGTCGTGGGGATGCACCGGCGGAGGCTGGTGGGTGAGGACGTGCCGGAGAACTACATGATCCGGGTGATCGACAAGGGCGGCAGCACCCGCATGATGGCCTTGAATGTCTCGGTGATCACCTGGGATGGCCGCCCTGCGACACTGAACTTCCTGACCGATGTCACCCGTGAGTTTGCACTCCAGGAAGCGCAGCAGGAGGTCGAGACAAACTACCGGACGCTCATGGAGAATGCTCCCATCGGGATCGGCATCCTTGCCCGGGGGAGTATCGTCTATGCCAACCGGAAAGCCCTTGACCTCTTTGGTGCCGATGCACTCGATAACTTCACCGGCCGGGAGATCCTGCAGTTCGTGCACCCCGATCACCGCCAAAGCGTCCGCGACCTGCTCCGGAAGGCCTGTACCGAGAGGCTGCCGTCGGGATTTCTGTATGTGAAGCTGCTCGGCCTCGACGGACGGGAGATCGAAGCCGAGGCGGGAACCGTTCCTATCACCTACCAGGGAGATGCGGCAGTATGTCTGCTTGTCCGCGATCTGACGGAGCAGAAACAGAGCGAACGAAAGTACCGGGAGAGCAGGCAGCAGCTGATTCTGGCTCTCGAAAGCGCGGAGATGGGTGTCTGGGCGGTCGACCTTGCCCGCGGCAGGCACTCGATGAACGCCCGGGCTGCAGGCATCATCGGCTATGCGGCTGACGAGTTTTTGGGACTGGAGGGGGAGTGGCGCTCGCTCGTTCACCCTGCCGACATCCAAGCTGTTGCAGAGGCGATCCAGAGCCACCTCAACGGCGTATCCCCGTCCTACGATGCCGAGTACCGGCTCCGCCACAAGGACGGCAGGTACATCTGGGTCCACAGTGCGGGGAGCATTGCTGAAAGAGATTCGGATGGGAAGCCCCTTCTCATCACCGGCGTGATGCACGATATTACCGCGAGGAAGGAGGCTGCCGAGGCGCTGCGCAGGAGCAGGGAAGACCTGCTGATCAAGACGACGGCGCTGGACGTCTCAGCGACCGCAGTCTCCATGCTGGATCCGGGCGGCACGATATTCTACGCCAACGATGCCTTTGTCCGCATGTGGGGCTACGGCAGCAGAGACGAGGTGATCGGTACCGAAGGCATCGTTCTCCGGCAGGCATCCATCCGCTACCCTGAGTATGTGCGGGTATTCCAGGAGACGGGATCGTTTGTCGGGGTGCTGGAACTCGCCCGCAGGGACGGGTCGCCCATTACTGTACACGTTTCGGCGGCGGTCGTCATGGATGACGGGGGGAAACCGCTCTGTCTCATCGCGTCCATGATCGATATCACGCAGCTCGAGGCGTACCGGCGTGGCCTTGAGCGGGTGAACGAGAAGCTGAATATCCTCGCCGATATCACCCGGCATGACATCTTAAACCAGCTCGGGGCTATCCGGGGCTATCTCTCCTTCATCCGCGCTGACTACCCGGACGATCCTGCCGGATACGTCGCTAAGATCGAGCGGGCCGCGGAGACGATCGAGCACCAGATCTCCTTCACCCGTGACTACCAGTACATGGGTGTCGTCGCCCCCGAGTGGCAGCGGGTCGACCGCATGGTCGAGCAGGTACTGACGGAGATCGATACCGGGCGCATCGAGGTTGCGGTCTCCACCGGGCCGCTTGAGATCTATGCAGATCCCCTCTTCCGGAAGGTCATCTACAACCTTTTCGACAACGCTCTCCGGCACGGCGGAGCTGTCACCCGGATCGGGATTTCGTTTTCCAGGACGGAAAACGGCGGTCGCCTCCGGGTTGAGGACGACGGGGCAGGGATACCTGCGGAGATGAAGGAGCGGATCTTCCAGCGCGGGGTCGGCAGGAACACCGGGTACGGGCTGTTTCTGGTTCGGGAGATCCTGGATATCACCGGGATGACCATCCGGGAGACCGGGACGCCCGGAGAGGGGGCACGGTTCGAGATAGCCGTTCCGGCCGCCGTCTGCCGGATGGCCCGGTGAGGGGCGCCCCGCCCTCATTCAGCCCGTGTTTCGTCTTTGGGAGAAAACGGCCAGAACCTGACGACCAGCACCGCGACGGTGCTGCCGATGAAGACTTCGCCGAACCGGAGGGCTGCGTTGACGACCGGGCCTATCTCCGGGTTAAGGTCGGAGAAGATCATGATCGCTCCCACGGTTATCGCGGCGAGACGGGCGTGGTCGGGCACCTGGAATGCCTGGCAGATGAGGACGGTGATCCCTATCGAGAGCGCCATGCCGACGGGGCTGAAGGGGAAGACCAGCAGGTATGCAGCACTCAGCACCGCCCCGACCAGCGAGCCGAAGACCCGGCGCCCGGCCGTCGACTCGGTCGCGTCCATGGTCGCCTGCAGCACTACCATCCCCGATATCATCGCCCAGAGCCCGCCGATGGACGCATACGAGCCGTGGACGAGATTGGTGAAGGAGTAGGCGCCGAGGTATGCGATCAGGGAGACGATGACGTACTGGACTGCGACGGTGAGCGTGCCTGCGGTGATGCGTCCCGGGAACCTCATGCAATAGCAATCAGATTGCCCGGCCGGATAGTATCTTTTTCGAAGCGTTGCCAGGCAGCTCTGATGCTCGTTCCGTGAGATGATCGACGATACGGTATCGAAACCTCTTAACGATGCGCTTTCGCCTCAAATATTACGTAATCAGACTATTTTCAAGAAGGGTTGGTATACGGTCTTTGCAATAAAGAATTCTTTTAAATACCACTTAGCGAAAGTACCTCTTTGTTGTTTGTGTCGTACCCGGCGCCGCACCGGATCTCCGGGTTCCCCGGCGGGGGCGACTGTGGTGCCTGAAGGAGGATTTAGAGATGAAGAACAGGGTTTTTGTGGCATGTATGCTGGCCTTCGCCGCCTGCATCGTCGGCGGAGCGGCGGCGGCAGCCCCCGGTATCGAGTGGTCGTACAAGTTCGGTGGGAGCGGGACTGACTACTGGCCGGATATTGCTGCGACCGCCGACGGCGGATCGATCTTCGCAGGGCAGTCGAACTCGCAGGACGGGAATATCACCGATCCGCTCGGTCTGTACGATATCGTCCTGCTGAAGCAGGACGCGGACGGTGCCGTCGAGTGGCAGAAGAATATCGGCGGAACCGGGAACGAAGCTTCCGGCCGGGTGCGCCAGACTTCCGACGGCGGTTTTATTCTTACGGGAACGACGAAGTCGAACGACAACGATGTGAGCGGACTGCACGGCACCTACTACGATATATGGGTGGCCAAATTCACCGAAAGCGGCAGCATCGAATGGCAGACGTGCCTCGGCGGGAGCCATACCGAGGATGGCATGGATGTCCGGCAGACGAGCGACGGCGGCTACATCGTCGTCGGCAACACGTACTCGACCGACGGCGATGTGACCGACCGGATCGGCGGCACCGCCGATGCCTGGGTCGTGAAGCTGAACAGCACCGGCGGCATCGGGTGGACGAAGTGTGTCGGGCGGGACGGAGAAGGTGAGATGGCAAACGGTGTCGTGCAGATGAGCGGCGGGGACTATATCATTGCAGGAAGCTCGAACGTCGACAGCCAGTGGGACGGCCTCGTCGCCAGGCTGAACAGCACCGGCGGCATTGTCTGGGAGACCTACTTCGGCGGAACCGCCGACGACGGATTTATGGGCGGCCCGGACGACGCCGAACTTTCGGGTGTCACTCTGGACGACGACGGAAACGCCATCGTCGTCGGGACGATAACCCTCGAAGAGGAGGGTATATCCGATCACAACGATGTCTACCTGGTCAAGGTGGACGGCGCGACGGGCGCGGTCGTCTGGGAGAAGACCTTCGGCGGGAGCAGGACGGAGTACGGCGTGAGTATCGACCGCACATCCGACGGCGGCTATATCCTCGGGGCGACGACAGGTTCTGTCGACGGTGATGTGAGCGGTGTTCACGGCGACTACCCGCCCGCGGGTGATTACTGGATCGTGAAACTCGACAGCAGTTTCACCATTGAGTGGCAGAAGTGCGTCGGCGGCACCGGCCCCGACTGCTACCCGGTGGTCGCCCAGACGACCGACGGCGGGTTCGTCTGTGGTGGCTATACCTCGTCGACGGATGGCGACGTTCCGGCACTCTCCTATAACAGCAACTTCGACTTCTGGATCGTGAAGCTCGCCCCGGAGACGCCTGCAGGGCCGCCGGTTCCTGCCGCCCCGCCGGTCTGTCCAAGCCCTGCGGCCTCTCCCGACACCATCCCGACCGACACCGACGGCTCTGCCGGATGGGGCGAGAGCGCCGCCCTCTCGGTGAACGTCACCGGCGAGAGCACCATCACCTCGGTCACCGTCAACCTCTCGTCGATCGGCGGGTCGGCGTCCGCGGCGATGGCCGCGTCGGGTAGCGTCTGGTCGCTCTCGACGAACGCCACGACGGCTTCGCCGTTCTCGGGCGGTGCGTACCAGCCGGTTAACCTGACCGTGACGGCCACGGACGCCGGCGGACGGACGAACACGACCGTCATCGTCCTGACGGTGATCACCAACGGCGACGTGAACGAGGACGCCAGCGTCAACCTCCACGATGCGTACTATCTCGCACGGTCCGTCCTCGGCGTGCCGGGTTACACGATGCACACAAACGTCGCGGATGTTTCGGGCGACGGCGCCGCCTCGCTCTTTGACGCCGTCTACCTCGCCCGGCACATCCTCGGGGTCACCGGGTACGGAACGCTCCACTAGGAACCGGATATACCCTTCTCTCTTTTTATCACTGCTGCGGCGGGAGTGCGTTCCCGGTAGAAGGCCGGTAATTGCAGATGCTCGTCGGTATGTGTTGCTCTGTCGGACCCGGGGATACAGGATCAAAGCGAGCGAGCGGCTTTGTGCGAAAATCCGAAAGAAGAAGGAAGGCCAGGGCCGAGATTCGAACCCGGGTCGAGGGATCCACAGTCCCTTAGGATAACCAACTACCCCACCCTGGCAAGATACCCTCTTTTATTTGTACAGGGATTTGATTAATCTATCTCTTCAGCTCTCTCCCGTACCTGCCCTCCCCGGCGTTGCGGGACGGGTGTGCCGCAGCGATGGACGGCGCAGAAGCTCCGCATTTCCTCCGGGCTTATCGCCGGTGCCCGGGTCAGCGGGTGAATTATTAATAGACCCCGTGTTCTATTACGTACAAACGTATACAGTGCCGGGCGACACGGTGAGGGGATAGTCCAGTGGAGACTTCGGCGCTGACTCGGGAAACGGCGAAACCGCTCAAATTCCCTGCCCGAAACTGTTCTTCTCCGATCACTACCGGATGGTGAATATCATGACACAAACTTCCAAGATCAGAACCCCGATCGTCTGCGTACTCGGGCATGTCGATCACGGAAAGACCTCGCTGCTCGATAAAATACGCGGCTCTTCCGTGGTCGACACCGAAGCGGGTGCCATCACGCAGCATATCGGTGCGACGGTCGTTCCTATCGATGCGATCACGCAGATGGGCGGGGCTCTCTCCAAGCTGACGGTCAGCATCCCGGGCCTCCTCTTCATCGATACTCCGGGGCACCACGCTTTCACGACACTCCGGGCGCGCGGCGGGTCCCTCGCCGATCTCGCGGTTGTGGTGGTGGATGTCAACGAGGGGTTCAAGCCCCAGACGATCGAAGCGCTCCAGATCCTGCGCAACTACAAAACACCGTTCGTCATCGCGGCGAACAAGGTCGACCGCATCCACGGCTGGCGTGTTCAGGAGAACGCACCCTTCGCCACGACGTTCGCCAAACAGAACGAACGGGTGCAGGGGATCGTCGAGACGAAGCTCTATGAGCTCGTCGGGAAACTCTCGGATCTCGGATTCAACTCCGAGCGGTACGACCGGGTGCGCGACTTTGCACGGAACATCGCGATCGTCCCGACGAGCGCTATCACCGGCGAAGGCATCCCCGACGTCCTGATGATGCTTATCGGGCTTGCCCAGCGCTACATGACCGAGAACCTCGCGATGAGCGTTGAAGGGCCCGGTGCCGGGACGGTGCTCGAGGTGAAGGAGGAGCGCGGTCTCGGGACGACGCTCGACGTCATCCTCTATGACGGAACACTCAGCGTCGGCGACGAGATCGTGGTTGCAGGCCATACCCAGACGATCACGACGAAGGTCCGGTCGCTCTTAAAGCCCCGCCCCATGAGCGAGATCCTTATCGAGGAGAAGTTCGAACGGGTCAAATCCGTCACCGCCGCCTCCGGTATCAAGGTCGCCGCCCCGAAGCTCGAAGGCGTCATCGCCGGCACGCCCCTCCGCGTTATCCGGGGGGAGAATCGCGATGCGGTCGTCGAGCAGGTGATGAACGAGATCCAGGATATCCAGGTGACCCTTGCCGAGGAAGGTGTCGTCATCAAGGCCGATACCATCGGAGCGCTCGAAGCCCTCTCGAAAGAGCTCGATAGCCAGGGTATCGGGGTGATGAAAGCGGAGGTCGGGCCGGTCACCCGGCACGACGTCATCGAGACGGGCACGATCAAAAACCCGCTCTACAGTGCGATTATCGCTTTCAATACCCCGACCCTCCCCGATGCAGTCGATGCCTTGATGGAGACCTCCGCGTCCAACGTCAGCATCTTCGAAGGAGGGGTCATCTACAAACTCCTCGACGACTACGTAGAGTGGCGGGAAGAGAAGAAACGTGAAATGGAGCGGCAGCAGTTCGAGAAACTCGTCATGCCGGCGAAGGTGCGCATTCTCCCGAACTGCGTCTTCCGCCAGAGCAACCCTGCCGTGGTGGGTGTCCGGATCCTCGGCGGCAAGCTGCAGACCGACGTAAACCTGGTGCTCACGAACGGCAAGAAAGTCGGGCACCTCAAGCAGATGCAGCTTCGGAGCGAGACGATCCACGAGGCCGATGCCGGCAAGGAGGTGGCGATCTCGATCGAAGGGCCGACCGTCGGCCGGCAGATCAACGTGGACGACGAGATGTACGTGGATATTCCGGAGCGGCACGTCAAGGTGATCGAGCGGGAGATGCTCGACCGGCTCAGCACGAGCATGCAGGAGATCCTCGAGGAGTATACGTCCATGAGGCGGCGTGAAGATCCCTTCTGGGGGAAGTAGTATTTAATATCTCAATATCCAACGTAATAGATACATTTGAAGGAGTGGCCAAATATGGTGGATTTTAAAGTAGTTCTCTCCGACCCGAAATCGGGTCGGTCATACAAAATCGACGCAGCCGGCGCTGTGGCGGGTGCATTCGTCGGGAAGCGTATCGGTGAAGCGATAGACGGCAACGCTCTCGGTCTTGCGGGCTACACCGTTGAGATCACCGGCGGGACGGACAAGACTGGTATTCCTGCGCGGCGGGACCTTCCCGGCTCGGGACGCAGGAGACTGCTTCTCTCGGAGAGCACCGGGTTTCATCCCACGTACGACGGCGAACGCCGCCGGAAATCCGTTCGCGGCGGCGAGATCAGCCAGGACTTTGTTCAGGTCAACGCCATCGTGAAGACCTACGGCGAAAAATCGCTGCAGGACTACTTCGGACCGAAGGAAGCTGCAGAATAAATCAACTCCTGTTTTTCTTCGATACGCTCGCGATCAGGGCATCGAGTTTGTCCTCGAACGGGACGGCGTATCGCTTTGCGATCAGCACGACCGCCGCCTCCACGCTGAGGTTGCCGTCGAAGTGATCGGTGATGATAGGGTTGAGCTCGGCCACGATCTGGTTCGGCGATCTGCCGGTTGCAGCTGCAATACGGCCGATGAGTTCCTCGTACGGGTTCTCCTGCTCGAATATCTCTGAAGTGGGTTTGAACCCGAGCGGGACGGTCACTCCGGCGACGTCAAAGAGCGGTCTGATAAAGCCGCCGTCCACCTCGACAAGCCCGTCGGCCTGTGCGCGTTCCAGCAGCTGGTTCGCCTGCTCTTTGTTCATCCACTTCCGGTCGATGGCGATATAGAAGATGAACTCGCTCTTCTGCAGCCGGTCTTTGCGCATATGCTTGAACGGCGCGGCGACGGCGATTGTCAGGTTCACTCGCAGGCACCCTTGAGCAGCGTCCGAAGGTTCATTGCGTCCATGCCGCCGTGCTGTCCCTCTTTTGCTACGAAGCATTCGGTATAGGGCCCCTTATCCACGACTCTGAGCAGAAAGATATTTGCGGAGACGGGAAGACGCCGTTCCGGGGTAAGGAGCGTCTCCTGCAGGTCGACCCGGAAGTCGGCGGTTTCGGATACGGTCTCCTCGAGCGGCGGCAGGGTGTCCAGGGATACGAACTGCGTCCTGCCGTCCGATATCTGGAAGAGTATTCTCCGCTTGAGGAGGCCGCCTTCCTGCCGCTCCGTCGTGTGGGTGTTGTGGAGCCGCTGGAGGCACCGCAGGAGGTCACGGAAGGGGCGATGCACTTCGAAGTCGAGATCGACGTTCTGGGGGAACCGGTGGTAGACTCTGCGCATTGGTACAGTTGAGGATCTGGGAACGTAAAAAGGATATGATCTCCGGGAATGAATGCCGAAAGGTTTTCATCCTCTGCGGCAGGTATCCCTCTCGCGCGGGGGATGGTTACCATGGAGCACTTGACGATCATGCAGATGAACGACTCCCACGGCTACCTGGAGCTCCACCCGGAACTCTTCAGGGTGGGGAACCGGGCGGAGTACCGGATGGCGGGAGGATATGCACGGATAGGCACGCTTCTTGCGCAGGTTCGGGAGGAGCGGCGCGGGGAGGTGCTGGCGTTCGACTGCGGGGATACCATCCACGGGACGTACGGGGCTGTCACGACCCGGGGGGAGGCGCTCGTTCCGATTCTGAACGCTCTTGCCTTCGACGGCATGACCGCTCACTGGGAGTTTGCTTACGGCCCGGAGCGGTTCCGCGAACTCGCAGGAAGGCTTCGTTATCCGATGCTCGCCGTCAACTGCTACGACGATGCGACCGGCGACCTTGTCTTTCCGCCCTATACCGTCTGCGAGACGAACTCAATGCAGGTCGGCGTCATCGGCATCGCCGCGACGATCGTCGACAAGACGATGCCGGCATCGTTTTCAAAGGGCATCCACTTCACCCTCGGGAACGAGGAGCTCCCGGGCTACATCACCCTGCTCCGCGAGGACGAGGGCGTCGATCTCATCGTGGTCGTCTCGCACCTCGGGTTTCCGCAGGAGATGCAGCTTGCGCGGGAGGTCGACGGGATCGACGTGCTGCTCTCCGCCCACACCCATAACCGGCTCTACCGGCCGGCAGTCGTGAACGATACCATCGTCATCCAGTCGGGCTGCCACGGCTCGTTCCTCGGGAGGCTGGATCTTACGGTGGAGAACCGCCGCGTCACGCACTACGCTCACCGGCTCCTCACCGTCGATCAGGAGATCCGGCCGGATCCGGAGATTGAGGAGATGGTGAACCGAACGCTCGCCCCCTCCCGCGAGGAACTCGAACGGGTCGTGGGGACGACGGCGACCGCACTCCACCGGACTCTGGTGCTGGAGTCGACGATGGACAACCTCCTCCTCCATGCACTGCTTGACGCCACCGGGGCGGAGATGGCCTTCTCGAACGGCTGGCGGTATGGGGCGCCGATCCCGCCCGGGCCGGTCACCGTCGACGACCTCTGGAACATCATCCCCACGAACCCGCCCGTCTCCACCGTCGAGATTACGGGGCGCGAACTCCTGGCGATGATGGAGGAGAACCTCGAGCATACCTTCTCCCGCGACCCTTACAATCAGATGGGGGGTTACGTCAAACGGTGCCTCGGGATAACTGTCTACTGCAAGCTTGAAAACCCGCCCGGCAATCGTATCCAGGAGTTCTTCGTGGGGGGCAGATCGCTTGAGCCCGGCCGGACGTACAGCGCTGCGTTCGTGACGTCGCAGGGCGTGCCCGGGCAGTACGGCGAGCATCGCCGGCATCTCGATATGTCTGCAATCGAGGCGCTGGAGCGCTACCTGGCGAAGGGGACTGTCCGGGCGGAGCTTCGCGGGACGGTTACGGCGATCTGATTGGACGATCTAACGGATACCGGGAGTTTTCGCAGCATGACCAAAACGTATCGTGTGGTGCTCCACCTCGACGAGGGCTACCGGGCGACGACGACGCTCGTCAATGTCAGGAACCTGCTCGAGGATCTCGGTGTCGATGCCGTAGAGGAGGTGAAGGTTGTCGTGTATGCCGACGGTGTGTACGCCCTGCGGACCGGGGATCGGCATGAGGGGGCCGTGCGGTTCGCTCTCTGCAGGGGGGGTCTCGAGACGCACGGGCTTGTGCCCGACGATTTTCGAGGGGCGGGGTTCGAGCTCGTCTCGTCGGGTGTCGCCGAACTTGTACGGCTCCAGGCCGCAGGGTGAAAGACTGGAAGGTGCCCGGGCTTTTTCCGGGTTTGTTTCCAGAGTCGAAAAAAATATTACTCGATCAGGACTGCGTTGATAACGCCGTCCTGGCCGGGCCTGCTGACGATACGGGCACGACCGATCTCGGTCTTGATGATTGCGCCCTTGGTGAGGAGGTTACGCCGAACGTAGTTCGGGTTCGCGCTGTTTGCCTCGACCGTCTGGATCTGGGCCTTCTTGTTCTCACCGGTCGCGGGGTTCGCGACGGTTGCGTAGGTTGCACGCAGTGCCCGGACCTTCTGGTTGCCGCCGTAGGTGCGGACGAGTTTTCTGCGGTCCTCGCCGATGTGCGTGTCTGCGGGTGCTCTTCCGATCTCCGAGCGCCTCTTGCTCTGGGCCGGGCGGTAGCGACCGCCGGTTGCCTTTCGTACTGATCTACCTTGCCACTGCATATGACCACCGTATACTTGTATTGAAGCCTTCCCCTCCAGGAGGATGGGGAAGTACATCGTTAAAGTGCTATAAATGTTCGAATCAAAGCTATTTAATCGTGCTGATCATGCGAGGATTGCGTCGAGCAGTTCCTCCGTGCCTTCGCCTGTTTTGAGGTTCGTCCGGAAGATCGGCATCTCCGGGTTGTAGCGGCGGATGTCCTGCTCCATTCTCTCGACGTTCGCCCCCACGAGTTCAGCGAGGTCGACCTTGTTGATCACCGCGATGGTGCCCCCCCGGAACATCATCGGGTGTTTGTTCACCACGTCGTCGCCTTCGGTGGAACTGACGATCACGATCCGTTTCTCGGCGCCGAGCTGGAAATCCGTCGGGCAGACCATGTTCCCCACATTCTCGATGAAGAGAGCATCGATCTCGTCGAGGGGCAGGTGGCTGATGGCGTGCTCGACCAGGTGTGCGTCGAGGTGACACTCTTTCCCCGTGTTTGCGTTGACTGCCGGAACGCCGAGCGCGACGATCCTCTTAAAGTCGTCGTCGCCGTAGACGTCGCCCGCAATAGCCCCGGCACGAACGCCTCGCTCGCGGAGGAGTGGGACGAGGCGCTCGATCAGGGCGGTCTTCCCGGAGCCTATGGCGCCGAGGAGATCGAATGCCCGCACGCCGTGTTCCCGGAGATTCCGGGCGTTGGCATCTGCAATGCGGTTGTTGACGTCGTAGACGTCCTTTTCGACGTTGACGTCGATGTGATGCATACAGATAGATTGATCATGATCTGTTTATAGATTAACGTCCAAAGGGTAGGTAATGAGCCCGGAACGTATCCTGTATCCCTGCTACTTTGATGCCGCACTACTGTGTCGTGAGGGACGAAGGGTTCCCCGTTCGATGGCCGTCAAGAATCCCACGCTCGCAGATCTCGAGACCGCGCTCAAACAGCTGAAGATCACCTATCAGACGGGCGAGCAGCACCACCCGGCTCACTGGGCGGAGCGCGGGGGCAGAGTCGCCGTCGACTGGAGCGAGAGCAAGGAACTCCTCATCAAGAAGGTGGCACGGATTCTGCCGCACCGGAAGTGAGTCCCCGGCATGTACGACCTTCACACGCACACGATCTACAGCGACGGCGAGCTCCTTCCGATCGAACTCGTACGCCGCGCTGCGGTCCTCGGCTATCGCACTCTCGCGATCACCGATCACGCGGACAGCACGAACGTGACCCGCCTTATCAAGGAACTCCAGCCGGTGCGGGAGTCCGCGGAGAGCTACGGGGTCGCTATTCTCATCGGTGTCGAGCTGACGCACGTTCCCCCTGTGGAGATTCCGGTTCTTGCCCGGAGAGCCCGCGAGCATGGTGCCGACATCGTCGTGGTGCACGGCGAGACGACGGTGGAGCCGGTGGCGCCGGGGACGAACCGTGCCGCCTGCACCTGTGAATACGTCGATCTCCTCGCGCATCCCGGGCTTATCACGCTGGAGGATGCGAAAGAGGCAGCAGAGCGCGGGATAGCACTCGAGATCACCGCGCGGGCAGGGCATAACAGGACGAACGGGCATGTGCTCCGGATCGCACGGGAGGCAGGATGCGCCGTTAGCGTGGATTCGGATGCGCACGCGCCTTCGGATCTGATGACGAGAGATGCGAGAAAAACGGTTGCGCTCGGAGCAGGGATGACGGAAGCGGAGTGCATTGCGGCGCTCTCCCTGGACGTCGATCGGCTCCTGCATCGGTTCTAACTATTATTTATACCTTACAGATAAGTTTTTATATTGTTCTGGTCAATATATATATGTTACTCAATAGTACCAGGAACAGAGTTACCTAGAGGTTTGCAGTTTGAGGTTCGTCGGGCGTTCTACAAGTGTTTGTGGTCGTCGCATGTTAATCTTGCGATGTGATGCTGCACACCTCCCGCGTCTGCATGGTGAGGTCGTCGATAGGCGATTGAAGCCCGTAGGAAAAGTCGTTGACGTCTTTGGGAATATATCAGATCCCTACGCCGTAGTTCTCTGCTATAATGACTGTTCCGTGCACGCCGGTGAGAAGATATTTGCAAAATAGGAGAAATCATCCATGACTGAAGTTGAAAAGCTGAAACAGCTGCAGTTGCAGCGTGAGGCCCTGAAGAAGAGAGGGGAGCAGCAGATAAAGGAGAAGGAGAAGAAGCGCACCGAAGAGACCGTCCAGTCGACCTGTCCCGAATGCGGTAGCCGCCAGCTCGTCCACGACTATGAGCGTGCGGAGCTTGTCTGCCAGAACTGCGGTCTCGTCCTCGATGAAGAGTTCATCGACCGCGGCCCTGAGTGGCGTGCCTTCGACCACGACCAGCGCATGAAGCGTTCCCGTGTCGGTGCGCCGATGACCTTCACGATCCACGACAAGGGTCTCTCGACGATGATCGACTGGCGGAACCGCGACTCGTACGGCCGTGCTATCTCCAGCAAGAACCGTGCCCAGCTCTACCGTCTCCGCAAGTGGCAGCGGCGTATCCGGGTCTCGAACGCAACCGAGCGGAACCTCGCGTTCGCGCTTTCCGAACTCGACCGGATGGCGTCGGCACTCGGTCTTCCCCGGAACGTCCGCGAGACCGCTGCGGTCGTCTACCGTGACGCCGTGGACAAGAACCTTATCCGCGGGCGGAGTATCGAGGGCGTCGCTGCGGCGGCCCTGTATGCGGCATGCCGGCAGTGCAGCGTTCCCCGGACGCTCGACGAGATCGCCGAGGTATCCCGGGTCTCGAGAAAAGAGATCGGCAGGACGTACCGGTTCATCTCCCGCGAGCTCGGATTAAAACTCCTCCCGACGTCGCCGATCGATTATGTGCCGCGCTTCTGCTCCGGTCTGAACCTCAAGGGTGAGGTGCAGAGCCGTGCCGTCGAGATCCTCCGACAGGCAGGAGAACGTGAATTAACGAGCGGCAGAGGGCCAACCGGGGTTGCAGCGGCCGCGATTTATATCTCGTCGATCCTCGGCGGAGAGCGCCGGACCCAGCGCGAGGTGGCCGAGGTTGCAGGGGTAACCGAGGTCACCATCAGGAACAGATATAAGGAACTGGCAGAAAAATTAGATATCGAGATCATACTCTGATCTCTTTTCTCGGGCTTGTAGATCAGGGGTAGATCGTTACGTTCGCAACGTAAAGGCCGCGGGTTCAAATCCCGCCAAGTCCACTTTTCCTGTATCTCCATTCTGCATTGTCACTTCGCGACCGTCAGGTCGCGCCGGGGTTTCGAAAGGGGCGGCGCCCCTTCGGTGCGCAAGAGTAAAGGCCGCGGGTTCAAATCCCGCCAAGTCCATTTCTTGTATCTCCATTCTGCATTGTCACTTCGCGACCGTCAGGTCGCGTCGGGGTTTCGAAAGGGGCAAAGCCCCTTCGGTGCGGAAAACTTCGCCGCCACCCGACGTTTTTCCAAAAAAAGAAGAGTCTCGGTTTATCGCTTCTTCATCCGTCCTGCCGCCCAGACGCCAATGCATGCCGCCGCGCCGATGAGCGCCGTCTCTCCTCCCGCCGTCGGGGTCGGGGTGGGCGTCGCTGTCGTCTCTTCAGGCGCTGGCGTTGCCGGCGTCGTTGGCACCGGTTCTTGCGCCGTTGCAAAGATCAGCGTGCTGTTCCCTGCCGCGACGGCGAGGGTATCCCCTGCGCTGCTGAGCGCCACCTCATTCACGGGTGCGCCTGCCGGGAAGGTCCAGTTTGTACGGCTCCGGGTGTCGATGAAGGCGATCGTACCGTTGGCCGTCCCCGCCGCAACGGCACTCCCGGTCCGGGAGATCGCAACTGTTCCGACGTCGCCGTCCATCCGCTCGGAGAAGATCAGATCCTCCCCGGCACGGAAGAACTGGAGATTGCCGCCCCGGTTTCCGACGGCCACGTAGCGGCCGTCACGGGAGAGCGCGAGAGCGAGGATAGGTGTGCCGGTGACCTTCAGCCAGGGAAGCCCCCCCTGACGGCTGTAGACGTAGAGGTTGTCGTCGTAGCTCCCCGCCGCGATTACCGTCCCGTCCGCCGAGATGCCGACCTCCGGGACGGCGCCGAGTGCAAGGTTCTCCCAGAAGATATTGCCGCGCCGCCCGATCAGCGTTATCCTCCCGTTGTTGGTTCCCGCCGCGATATATTGGCCGTCCTCCGAGATAGCGACGGACAGAATGGTATCGCCCGTCGAGACGTTCCAGAGCGTATCCCCGAGGTAGGTGTAGAGGTGCACCCGGGTGCTCCCTGCCGCAATGTACTGACCGCTCTCGGTGACGGCAACCGAAGAGACCGGTGCTTCGGTGTTCTTCGTCCAGATCGGGTTCCCGTTCTCGTCGAGGAGCGTCACGGTGCCGTTTTCCGTCCCGACAGCGGTGTAGGCACCGGTAGTGGATACGGCGATCGCACTCACGTTCTCGCCGCCGGGGTGCGTCCATCTGCTCTCCCCGCTCTCGTTCAGGCCGATGACCTCACCCCCGGCGGTTCCGGCGACGATGTACCGGCCGTCACCCGCCACCGCCACCGCCGTGACGCTGGTGTTCGCCGCCGTCTCCACCTCTGCCGCTACGGCCTGGATCAGGCAGACGGCGAGCAGGAGACCTGCAAGCATCAGTATGTGATTTCCCTTCATTCTTCTTCCCCCATATACTCTGCCGAACCCTCCCGGCGACGGGAGGGACAAACAGTCTGCTGATTCCCCGCCGCTCTATAAAAAGCATTGTATGGCATGCGATACAGGGGGCATCTTCGCTCTGGAGGGTGCAAAGGTATAACGCTCCCGTATGCCTACTGTCAGAACTATGAGCAGAGCGGATGATGCGGTCTCCCGGTTTTTGGAGGGTTCCAGTTGTGCACAGGCGGTAACCTCGGTCTTCGCTCCCGATCTCGGGCTTACCGAGGAGCAGGCGCTCCGGGTCTCGGCGGGCTTCGGGGGCGGCATGGGTCAGACCGGCGGGGTATGCGGTGTGGTCTCCGCGGGGATCATCGTCCTCGGGCTTCGCTACGGGAGCGGTGTAGCGGGGGATAAAGAGGGGCGGGCAAAAATCTACGCCGTCGTGGCGGAGTTCATCGACCGGTTCAGGGAGCGGCACGGCGCGATCGACTGCCCCGCCCTCCTCGGGTGCGATCTCTCCGTGCCGGAGGAGCGGAAGCGGGCGCGGGAGCAGAACCTCACCAGGGACGTCTGCCCGGAGTACGTCCGCGATGCAGTGGAGATCCTCGAAGATCTTCTCTAACTCTTTTTTACCCGACGAGGCGGCGGATCGCCTTTCCGAGCCGGTCTATCCCCTCGACGATCATCGCTTCGCTCGCGTTTGAGAAGTTCAGGCGCATGGCGGTATCGCCGCCGCCGTCGACGTAGAACGCCCGGCCAGGCACGAACGCGACGTTCTCGCAGAGCGCGAGCTCGAGGAGTGTTGTCGTCGAGCAGCCGTCCGGGAGCGTGACCCAGAGGAACATCCCGCCCTCGGGCTTCGTGACCGAGATATCTGCCGGGAACGACTCCCCGATGCAGGAGAGCATCAGATCGCGCCGTGCCCGGTACTCCCCGACGATGCGCTCGATATGGGCATCGAGGTCGTTCTCCTCCAGGTAGCGGGTGATGATCCGCTGGGCGAGGACGTTCGAGTGGAGGTCGGATGCCTGCTTTGCGACGTTCACCTGCTCGATGATCTCCCGTGGCGCAGAGATCCACCCCATCCGCAGCCCCGGCGTGACGATCTTCGAGAACGATCCGGTGATGATCGTCTTCTCCGGAAGGTACGTCCGAAGCGACGGGAGGCTCTTTCCGTCGAACCGGAGTTCGCCGTAGGCATCGTCCTCGACGAAGAGGGTCTCCGTGCCGGCGAGGATATCGGCGATCGCCCGCCGCTTCGCGTCGGAGTACGTGACACCCGATGGGTTCTGGGCGTTCGGGACGCCGTAGAAGAACCGGGACGGGTGCTTCCCGAGCACGCTTGCGAGTTCCTCCGTATCGGGCCCGTCGTTCCCGAGCGCGACGGTATGGAACTCCGGTTCGTAGAGGGAGAATGCCTGAATGGCGCCGAGGTAGCCCGGCCGCTCGATCAGAACCGGGTCGCCCGCATCAAGGAGCACCTTTCCGATGAGGTCGAGGCACTGCTGCGACCCGTTCGTGATCAGGATCTCGTCCGGGTCGACGGAGAGGCTGAGCCTTTCCTTGTAACGGTCGGCGATGAAGGTGCGGAGCGGCAGGTACCCCTCGGTCGTGCTGTATTGGAGGGCGGACTCTCCCGCGTGCTTCATGACGTACTCGGCGGCCGCCCTGAGTTCCTCGACGGCGAAGAGTGAGGGGCTCGGAAGCCCTCCGGCGAACGAGATGACCTCGGGCCGTTCGGTCGTCTTCAGGATATCGCGGATGAACGATCGCGGGGTCGTCTGCATCCGGGAAGCAAAGTGGTATGGCATGGTCTGGTTTCTCCTCCGGGGCACCAGGGGTATTCTATTCTCCGGGCGGTGCGTGGTAGAGAATTTTTGCTCTTATCCGGGATAATAGATGCAGGAGAGGAGGGTTTCGGGGTTACCGTTTCCCCGCTATCCGGTCGCCGCCCGCGAGGCCGCCCGAGAGGAGCGTCTCCACGCGGAGCCGGTACGCCCTGGCGAGTGCCGAAGGCGGTGTGTTCTTCAGCCCGAGCGCCCGCCGCTCGACGAGGTTCCAGGAGAGGTATGCGAGCGGGAAGGTCATCGCAAACGAGAGGACGGCGAGCACCGGTGCCGCGACTGCGTCCTGCGTCGCCTGGATCACCGCCTGCTGAAGGGGATAGTGGTAGATGTACATCCCGTAGGAGAAGTCGCCCGCCCGCCCGAAGCCGCTGAGGAACGGGATCGGAAGGTGGGCAAAGTACAGCGTCAGGTACGGAATGCAGAGCACTCCTGCGGCGGTGACATACGGCGTTGCGATGGCGAGGAGAAGCACGGCGAGGAGCACTCCTGCTATCCGGACATCGTAGACGATCCGCTCCCGGTGGAGGTAGAGGTAGGCACCGACGAGGAAGTAGAGCGTGAACCGCACTTTCCCGAGGCTCGGGTCGGCGTACCAGGGCAGCCAGATGAGGAGGTTTACGAGGATCAGCCCGGGGACGACGCCCCGCCGGCTTAAAAGGCCGGTCACGCCGCAGATCGCGACGATGCCGTACATGAAGACTTCGACCGGGATCGTCCAGAGCGAGCTGTTCACATTCGTCACGGGGTTGCCCTGAAAAAGGCCGATAATCGCACCGTTCTCGAAGAACGGCGCCGAAACGAGACCCTGCCACGAGAAGAGCGATGCGTAGTACCCGGACAACGGGAGGGTCGTCATCAACGGGCCGATGATGAAGAGCGTGATGAAGACCATCGGTACGAGGGCGGGAACCACCCGCAGAAACCGTTTCCAGATAAACCTGCCCGGTGATGAGGTTGTCTCCCAGCTGGCCGTGATCAGGTAGCCGCTGGTGACGAAGAGCGCGGCGAGCGCGGCACACCCAACCATGAGAACCGGGTCGTCCGGCCGGATCCGGGCGTAGCCGAGCGAGAGCGAGTATGCGTGAGCGACGATCACAACCGCTGCGGCGGCAAACCGGAGCGCATCGAAGTTGTTCTCGTGCCTGCCCGGGTTCATACGCATACCGGTTTCCCTTCAGTGCATATACATCTCTCTCCCCGACCCGGGGCGCGGCAACCCCGGAAAAATAGTGTCGGTTTTAGTCGGTTGCCGGGAACGACTCGCCTTCTTCCTGTTCCGCGCACGGCAGCGAGAAGTGGGTGAGTGTGCAGAGCCAGGTTTCGCCCTCGCGCCTGAAGACGGCGGTCATCCTCCCTTCGAGCGGTTCGCTCTTCCCCTCGAACGTCGGGGTGATCGTGCACCGTGCGGCGGTCCAGGCGACGTCTCCCGTTCCCGCGACCCGGATATCCTCAAACTCCATCGAGAGCGCGTCGCACTGGATGAAGTCCCGCTCGAGCCCGAGCCGGTACTCCTCGGGGTCGGTGCAGACCTCGTCCGATCCCGACCCGAAGGCCATGAACTCCGGAGCGGTCAGCGCGAGCACCGCATCGGGGTCGCGGCGGCTGTATGCGGCGCCGTACTCTTTCAGTCTCTCTTTAACCGTCTCGTTCGATTTTTCGTCAAGCATAAGGGCATCCCTCTCCCGGAGAGATGGATCTTTCCGCGCTTAACTGTTTCCAATTTGTAAGGTGATCCGGATGACCCCGTCGTGCATACTTCAAATACATGGAGGACAGTAACCAACCGTATGGACCCGCTTGTCGTTGCCACGTTTGCGTTCGTCGTCTTCCTCGAGTTCGCCGTTCCCCTGGGGCTCGGATGGTGGATAGCCCGCCGGTTCGGGGTGTCCTGGAAGATATTCGGGTACGGCGCCCTCTTCTTCGTCCTCGTGCAGGTATTCCACACGCCCCTTGTTCTCGTCACCCAGGGGCCGCTCACCCTCTATCTGCTCGAGATACTGCAAGACCCGACGCTCGTCCTTGCCGTTCTCGCCGTTTACCTCGGCCTGCTTGCAGGGCTCTTCGAGGAGACGGGCCGCTACCTCGTCTTCCGGTATCTCTTTCCCCGCCGGGGAATTTCGCTCGTGCGGGAGAACGGGCTGATGTTCGGTGCCGGGTGGGGCGGTATCGAGAGCATGATCGTCGGCGGTCTTGTCTTCACGACGTTGCTCTCCTATATCGCCCTCACCTCGGGGGAGATGGCGTTCCTCCCGGCCGACCCTGCCGTCCAGCAGCAGGTCGCCGCCCTCCTCGCCCTGACGCCCCTCGATATCCTGCCGGGGCTCTTTGAGCGTATCATGACCATCACGCTCCATATTGCCTGGACGATGATGGTGCTGGCGTCGATCGTCCTCGCCCGGCCGGCCCTCCTGATGCTGGCCATTCTCTGGCATGCCGCCGTCGATGCCGCGGTGGTCTTCCTCGGGCAGACGTCGGGGATACTCATTGCAGAGGCGTCGCTCTTCGTCTTCGCAGTAATCGGGATCGCCTACATCTGGTGGGAGTGGAAGCGGCTCGGCGGGCATCAGGCGGCGGCCTGATTCACCACCGGTGCTGGTAGCCCCGCCGCTCGAGCACCCGGCCGCTGGCGAGCACGACCGGTTCTGCAGTAACCCTGCCGATGATCGTAGCCTCCACATCCGGGACGGGGAGCAGCTCTTTCGGGCAGGTGAAGAGGAGTTCGAAGTCCCCGCCGCCGTGGAGGGCGAGCTCGCGTGCCTCCCCTTCCGGCACCCCGGCCGGGAGCGGGAGGCGATCTGTATCGATGGCGAATCCGCACCCGTTTGCCGCCACCATATCGTAGAGCGAGAGGGCGAGGCCGTCGGAGATATCCATCATCGCCGTCGCCCCCGCCCTGCCGAGCGCTATCCCCTCGCGAAGACGCGGCTGCGGTTCGAGGAGCGCCTGCCGGTGCTGACCGTAGCCCTCGAGCGCCGCCTGCGCTTCGCCGAGCGTGCCGGTTATCGCGACGACGTCGCCCGGCCGCGCCCCTTTCCGGCGGACGAGGTGCTCCGGCGCGACGTGCCCGAGACCGGTACTGACGATCGTGAGTTCCCGGTGAGCGTCGAGGTCGCCGCCGGCGAGCTCCGCGCCGTAGGTCGTGCAGCAGTCGTTCGCGCCCTCCATGATCGAAAGGAGCCGTTCCGGGTCGTCGAGCCCGACGGCGAGGAGTACGGCGGTGGGGCTTGCACCCATGGCGGCGATATCCGAGAGGGTGACCGCGACCGACATCCAGCCGATCTGCCACCCCGTCATCCCGCACGGAAAATCGGTGGTCTCGTGGAGCATATCCGTCGTCGCGACGAGGTATTCCCCGCCGTGGGGAAGGACGGCGCAGTCGTCGAGCGTCTGTGCATGTCCAATGACCGCCTGCACCCGGGTCAGCAGGTCGCGGTCATCCACCGCGCCGCACCTCCTTTTCGCGTTCGCTCCGGTATTCCTTGAAGAGGTATTCGACCCGTTCCGCCTCCTGCTCGCGGCGGAACTGCTTCTGCTCCTCTTCCCAGTCCCGGATCGCTTCTTCGAGCGCATCCGTCTTCACCGCCCCGGTCTTCCCCCGGATATCAGCCGCTACCTTCCGGTCAGGGACGAGCGGCAGATCCGCCTCGCGGAACGCCGCGACGAGCTGGGGGTCGGGCTCCCCGGGAGTCTCCTTCCCGGCGATCACCGCCTGCACCCCGGCCGTGGCGAGATCCTTGACGACCGCCCGCCCCCATCCGGCCGTCCGGCGGGCGTAGAGGATGTCCCCCTCGCCGATACCGATCTCCTCTGATAGAGCCCTGACCGCGTCCCGGGTGAGGGCGTCGAGCACCTTGACCGGCGTCCCGTCCTCTGCGTGCTCCACCTCCGCGATCGTCCGGAGCCTATCGAGCCTCTTCTTGAGCCTCCTGCCGTGCCTCTTTTCGTTCCGGAGCTGCTGGCGCAGGCTCTCGATGATCGCGTCCTTCGTCGCGAGTTCGGCGTCTTTCCGGAGTTTCTTCTCGGTGGCCGACCGCTCCCTGCGAATACCCGCTCGGAGCCGTTCGATCTCCGTATCCCGGCTTTTGAGGTCTTCCTGGAGATCGGCCACGTAGCCGCGGAGCCTCTTGACCATTCCGTCGAGGGTGATCACCCGTTCGTCCTCGACCTTCCGCTCGACGATCGTCGCCGGTGCCGCTTCTTCGGCCGGCGCCGGGACGCCCTGCATATCGGCGAGCACCTGGTCGAGCGCCTGGCCACGGAGGACGCGGGCTCGCACCTCGTCGAGATCGACGCCCGGCGGCACCCTCTTAGCGATGTTCCGGAACTTGTTCTTGTTGCTCCGGTAGGCGTCGAGCGCCGCCGAGAGAGCGTCGCGTTCGTGGTCGTTCGTGTAGGAGAACGGCGCCGTCAGGTCGTACTTGGTCTCGACGGCGAGCGACTGCCGCGGCGTATAGGGGATGGCGTTGAAGGCGCGGCGGATCTTCTCGACCGAGTAGGGCATCTGCTGGACGTCCGAGGCGACGATCAGGGGTTTTCCTGCCCTGTAGAGTTCCTCGACGATATCGGACATCGTCATCTGGCGGGAGCTTGAGAGGTGGATGAGATTCCCGTCGAGGTCGACGGCGGCGATCCCGGTCGTGGTGCCGGGGTCGAGACCGACGATGAGGTAGCGGGGGCGACCGCTGCGCTGTTCGTAGCGTATCCGGTCGAGCCGTCGCCCCGCCACCCTGACCTGCACGTCGGCGCCGCGGTAGGTGTGCACCGGCACCATGTCGCGGGGAGCGTGGACGGTGAAGGCGACCCGGGAGAACCCGCCGAAGGCTTTCGTCTCCTTCTTCTCGTAGCGGAGCCCGGCTCCTTTGAGCTGCTGCTCGATCTCGCGGGATTTCTGCATGACCCCGCCGTGGATCTTCCGGGCATAGCGGTTCTGGCTCCACCCTCCCCTGCCGGGCGAACGGTGGCGGCTCACGACGATATCGGTGGTGTTCTCAAAGGCGATCACCTCGACGCCGGCGCCGAGCCCTGCGACCTGGGCGATGGTGCGGGCTTCTGCGTAGGGATCGAGTTTATTGAAACTGATATTGTATCGGGATGCGACTTTCGGGAGGGACTCTTTCCGCTCGCCCCCGGTCACCTGCACGAGACGGGTTCTCGGCGGGAGCGACTGGAGAAACTCGAAGAGTTCGTGCTGGTCGGTCGCGATCTCCTGGATGCTGTCGACGGCGAGGATATCGGGCTCCTCCGCGTCGAGCAGGCGGCGGAGGCGAAAGAGCGTCACCTCCGTAACGTCGGTGATCTCACCGTCTTCCATCCGGTAAAGGGCGAAAAGCGGTCGCTGCGACCGCGAGCGGACCGATCCTTTGATGACGTCGATCCCGAAGATCCTCAACCGATCACCTTGTCCACCGCGTCGTTGAGGGAGTAGTCGATCTGGTACTTCCGCCTGAAGTGCTGGAGGAGGTTCCCGACGTCCCGTATGAGAATCTCGTGTGCGTTCGGGTGCGACGCCTCCATCCACTGCGGCCAGTCGATCAGCCAGCACTGCTCCTCCGCGACCATGACGTTGTACTCGGAGAGGTCGGCGTGGACGATGCCGAGGCGGTACGCCTCCCTGACGTTATGCAGGATCTCGTCGAGCACCTCACGCGGCTCTTCGAGAACCGCCTGGGAGAGGTTCACCCCGGGAACGAAGGACATCGCCACCACGTGCCGGTTCCGGTCGATCGGGAGCGGCACCGAGACGGCGGGGTGGAGGGCCGTGAGCGCCTCGTACTCCATCTTCGCCGAGAGGTTCGAGGCGAATATCCAGGGGCAGTGCCCGGACTCGGGCATGTAGCTGCGCTTGAGCCGGGCCGACTGGAACGAGCGCTGCCCGACGCGGTGGAACTTGAGCACGAGGACGCCGAGCCCCATCGCTTCGTAGACCTCCGACTCTTTCCCGACTCCGATCAGGGTGCCGAGCGCCTGAACCGTCCCTTTGCGGGTCAGGCTCGAGAGAGCGAGGGTATCGTAGCCGTTGAAGACCAGGGCGTAGCCCTCGTAGGGCACCTTCTCATACCGCACCATACCCATCTCCATCAGCCTCCCGATGCGGTAGGCGAGTTCGCCCTCCGAGAGTTTTGTGGCTGATTTCAGGATATCGAGCGGAACCCACTCGTGCCATCGCATCAGGCGCTCGAGTGCACGCAGTATGGACTGTTCATAGGGATGTAACGATCGTACGTGTTCTGCAGGAACGGGCATGGTCACCACCATTTATGTGTTCGGGTGATAAAAGTGTGATTGGGACGACCGAGATGCAGTGCACGAAATGCCGCAGGGACGCGATTGTGTATCAACGATACTCGGGGCTGCACCTCTGCGAGCACCATTTCGTCCTCGATCTCGAGGCGAAGGCCAAGCGGGCGATCCGGAAACACCGCTGGATCGATTCGGGGGATTCGGTGGGAGTCGCCCTCTCGGGGGACCTGGCGAGCAGTGCCGTTCTCTTCTTCATGCACCGCCTGCTCCACAAACGGCGGGATATCATTCTCACGGCGATCACCGTCGACGAGGGGATAGCCGGTTATCGCGACCCCGGCCGGGCGGAGGCGATCGCCCGGACGATCGGGGCTCCTCTGGTGACCGCCTCGTTCGCCGACGCGTACGGGATCACCCTCGACGAGTTCGCCCGCCGGAAAGGGCGTGCCTCCGCCTGCTCCGCCTGCCGGGTGCTCCGGGAAAACCTGCTGAACCGGGTTGCCCGGGAGCACGGCGTCACGAAACTCGTTTTCGGAACCACCCTGGACGACGGAGCGGTGTCGGTGCTCGCGGACGTCTTCCGGGGAGATGCGGAGAGTTTCCGCCGTCCGGCGCTGCCGGTTCCGGGGACGGTGCCGCGGATCCGGCCGTTTATGGATATTCCCGGGGAGGAGGTGAGCCTCTACGCCGCCCTGCACCTCGACGGGTTCGACCTCGCCGAATGCCCGTACGCCGGGAATGCTTTCCGGGAAGATGTCCGGAGTTTGCTTGACGAGTACGCCTCCCGCCACCCGGCCACAAAGAACGCCCTCGTGAATCTCGGTGAGGAGCTCTCGGGGGCGCTCGCGGCAGGGGCAGGGCCGACCCGGATCTGCGAGCGGTGCGGCGAGCCGTCGGGGGAGACCTGCCGGTGCTGTCGGATCCTCGACGAAGCGAGGGGGTATGAGGGGGCGTAGCCTTCTCTGGCGGCTGGCGAACGCTCCGTCGCGGCTCCGGATACGCTTCTACCTCGTCCTGTTTGCGGCACAGATCATCATCTACACCGTCCTCTACCATACTTTCTATCCGCAGTGGGAAGGCCGGCCCCTCACCTGGTTCGACGCCCTGCTCTTCGTCCTCGAGACCGTCACGACGACCGGGTACGGCGAGCAGCTCCCGTTCCGGAACGAAGCGACGGTCGTCTTCGCCATCGTCGTGATGCTGACCGGCGTGGTCATGATCTTCATGTTCATCCCGCTGCTGCTCGCACCCTATCTCACCACGATCATCCGGGCCGCGCCTCCCCGGCGGACGCCCTACCCGCTCGACGGGCACGTCGTCATCGTCGGCTACTCCGAACTCGTCCGGTCGCTCGTCGACAGCCTGATGATAGCGGATCTCGATATCGTCGTCGTCGTCGAGGACGAGGCGGTCGCCCGGGACCTCGACTCCCGGTACCGCCCCGAGGTCTACGTCGTCTGGGGGGCCTACGCAGAGCCGTCGACGTGGCGGCAGGTCTCCATTGAGAACGCCTCGACGGTCATCGTCACCGAGCGGGAGCGCACCACCGCGTCGGTGATCCTCGGGATACGGGACATGACCGCCGCCCGGATCATCGCTATCGTCGACGACCTCGCCTTCGACCGCTATCTCCGCTATGCCGGCGCCGAGTACGTCCTCTCGCCCAAGAATTCGACCGGGAGGATCCTCGCCCGGCACGCCGTACTGAGGCCGGTCGTCGAGACGATCTACGAGGCGATCCGCCTGGAAGGGACGGATATCTACGGGACGGGAACCGACCGGTCGCTCCAGTTGGTCAAGGTTCCGATCATGAGCGGTTCGCCCGCTGCAGGGAAAAGCCTCCGCGAGCTGGCGCTCGTCGAGACCTATGGGGTGGAGGTGCTCTTTTTCTGGAAGGGCGGGCGGTTTGTCCCCATCCCGAAGGCTGACGATGTCATCGATACCTCCACCATGCTCTTCGTCCTCGGGCCGGCCGCCGCCATATCCGAGATGATCGACCGCGAGTTCGCTCACGACGGAGGCCGCGATTCGCTCGCCGTGGTCGCGGGGTTCGGCGATGTCGGCAGAGCGGCGTACAGAGAACTCGCATCCTCCGGCATAGCGAGTATCGTGGTGGATCAGAAGCCCTACGATGTGACCGAGGTCGTCGGGAACGTCGAGGACGAAGGGGTGCTCCGGGCTGCCCGGATCGAGGGTGCCCGGTTCTGCGTGGTGGCGGTCAACGACGACGACGTCAATATCTTCACGACGCTTATGGCGCGGAACTTAAACCCTTCCTTACGGATTCTTGCACGGGCGAACGAGCCGTCTTCGGTCGATAAACTCTACCGGGCGGGTGCGGATTACGTCACCCTGCTGCCGGCGATCGGCGGGCAGGTGATCGCCGGGATCATCCTCTCGGAGATAGCCGGCATCCTCCTCGATCTCCCGGACGGGCAGAAGGTGGTGATGAAGCACCGGATGCGGGATACCTCGACGACGGTTGGGGCGGTGGAGGTGCATAGCGGCGTCCGGATCGTCGGGATCGAAGGAGCCGGCCGTTCGGTGATCCGCCCGCAGTCGGAGGATCTTATCCTCCCGGACGATACGGTGATCGCCTTCGGCAGGAACGAGACGCTGAAACGGTTCATCCGCCTGATGTAACGGCAGTCCGGCTGCACGCTTAAATACTTTGATCGCCCCCGGACGGTCGGTGAGTACGATGCGTTCGTTCGTCTGTTTACTCCTCTGTCTCTTTCTTGCGGCTGCTCTCGCTCTCCCGGCGGCGGGAGCGGACGGCGGCGGCAGGGTCGTTCAAAGCGGGGATACTATCTATATCGGTGAGGAGGACCTCGATCTCACACCCCTCTTTGCGGGGTCTCCGCCGTCTCCTGCCGGTATGAACCGGCTGGTGCACTCCGGCGATCCCGAGAATATCATCGACGTGCCGGACCCGGGCAGGTTCGATCTCACCCCGGTCGCCGTCGGCGGCGTCACCGGGAGCTACGCCGTCCTGCCGCAGGGCGGCGCTCCAGGCCGGCAGGTGGCCGTGGCCGAACCGCTCCGCCTCCGCGTTGTTTCGAACGGGTCGCCGTCGGAGTCGGTGAACGGGATGGTTCTGACAGAGAACCGGACGATCGATCTCGTCCTGGTGCATAATCTATCGGGAGTATCCGCCCGGATCGATCTCGTCGGGCCGGAGGGTGGCCTCCTCCCCTCCTTCGGCGGGGTGAACCTGACGGCGATCCCGGTCACGGCGAGCCCGGTCGTCATCGGCGGCATCGATCTTGCCGGAGTGCCGCCCGGGTTCTATGCTGCCCGGGCGAGGGTACCGTCCCCGAATGCGACGTATCTCTCGAACACCGTCGTTGTCGGGGTGGTTCCCTCCTAGAGGCTATGCTAGAGTTTGAGGTTTGCCATCGCTGCGATCTCCTGCGCCATCCCGATCGTCGCGGGGCCGTCGGCCGAGAGATAGTCGACGATGACGACGATCGTTCCCTTCCGGAAACCGACCTGTGCCGCCTCCCGGTGCTGCCACCCGTAGCCCTCGTCCGGGATGGCGAGGTCGAACGTCCGGTAGCCCGACCGTTCCCGGGCGGCGGTATACCCGGCGCAGGCGCTCTCCTCGCCGCCGTAGAGCGTCGTCACGATAGTGACCGCATCTCCGTCCTCGTTGACGAACCCGGCCGTGCAGGTTTTGTCCTCGTAGAGAATGGTATCCGTGTCCCACGTCGCCGCCATATCCTGTGCGGTGACGATGAACCCTTCGATCGACTCGACGGCTGCGGGGTCGAGGGTGACCGGAAGCGTTACATCCGCCGGAACCGTGATCTGCGGCAGTGACCGGTCGCCCATGGGAGCGGTCGCCGTGCAGCCCGATGCGCCGAGCGTGCAGACAAGGAGAATGAGTAAGAGAGAAGCCGTGACGGCTCTGTTCTTCATAGAGAGCGTGCGCACGCCCCTATAATAAAGGGGAGCAAACCGACGCCGCCGGAAAAAGAATGTTACCGGGGTACCGGGTAGTTGGTCAGCTCGGCAAAGATCTCCATGAACTGCTCCGGGTGGTTTAAGAATGCGACCGACCGTGCCCGCCCGACGAGGTCGTAGAGGGGTGTCGTCCGGTCGATGGAGAGTTCCCGTACCTCGATGGGCGGCAGGTGCCTGACCGGTGCTGCGTGGGGGTATTTCGGGTTTTTGACGAGCGCCCCGCCCTCCATCTCGTAGTAAGCCGCTCCGTTCCGGTCGACGTAGGGCTGGTAGTCGCTCGCGAACGCGGTCGAGACCAGGTTCGACATGACCAGCACCTTCGATCCGGGGTTGATGGTCACGTGCCCGTATCCGGGTGGGATCAGGACTTTATCGCCCGCGGAGGCTTCGATCATGATAACGTCGCCCGCGTCACGGGTCTGGAGGAGGTAGTGGCCTCTCCCCTGGAGCACTTCGTAGATCTCGGGGTAGCCGAGTCCTGCCGGGTTGTCGGGGTGGAGGTGGCCTTTGGTCTTGACGTACTCCCCGCAGAGGGTGCCGGGAGGGATGGCGGTGATATCGTAGCTGATACGCTGTTCTTCAAGCCACCGCCGGTCGTCGTCGGACTTTGCCAGGTGACGGTACATATAATAGAGGGGGTGATTGGCGGTGCAGGTCCGATCTGCAAGCACCTGCCGCATATCGTCTATCGTCCGCACCTGTGCCTCCGGGAGCGGACCGTCCCAGTACCCGTTCATCTCTGTTTCTTACGGTACACCAGTATATAATACCCTCCACCGAGGATAATTGCGGCGAGAACGGCGAGAACGACGGGGTTCGTGACGAGTGAGCCGGTCTTCTGGGCGAGGTCGACCTGCACCTTCATGGTATCGGAGATCCGGCTGCTGCCGAGGGCGTCACGGTAGCGGATCTCGGAGTCGAGGCCGTAGGCCTTGAGGGTGGCGTCGGCGTCGACGTTCATCTCGAACCGTGCGGTTCCTTCCGCCCCGGGTGCGAGGTCGCCGAGGTAGGCGGTGTCGTCGTTGCTGGTGAAGGGGTCGATGGCGCTGATCCGTGCCTGTGCGTTGTAGACGGTGGCGGCGCCGGTGTTTTTGTAGACGACTTCAAGGACGCTCTTCTCGCCGGGGTAGAGGACGGCGCCCGAGGAGACGACCGCGAAGTCGGTCTTGCCGCCGACCGGGATGCCGAGGGTGACGGTCTTTGAGGTCGCGGCGTCGCCGTCCGAGTCGGTGTAGGTGACGAGGACGTCGAGCGGGTAGGTCTGCGCCTCGGCGTCGGTGGTGACGGCGGCCTTGAAGGTCACGTCGACGGTCTCGCCGGGGGCGAAGTCGCCGAGGTAGGCGGCGGCGTCGGTCGGGACGACCGGGCTCGTGCCGCTCCGGGCGATCCGGGCGACGGCACCCTGTGCGGTCTCGTACCCGGCGTTCTTCAGGGTCAGGTGGACGTAGCCTTCGGTGCCGACGTTGAGGTCGTCGGTCGTGACCGCGAGCACTTCAACCCGGAGGTCGGGGGTGATCGTGACCGCGAGCGGGAGCACCTCGGTCTTCTCCTCGTAGAAGTACTGGATGCTGTCGCTGCCGTACTGCTCGGCGGAACTGAGGTAGGTGTAGGTCACGGTGAGCGGGAGGTTGTATGTCCCGGGAGCGGCGCCTTCAGCGACTTTGACGGTGAAGGTGGCGGTGGCGCTCTTGCCGCCGGCGATGTCGCCGAGGAACTGCGGGTCGGTCTTGACGGTGACCGGGGCGGCGTCGGCGCCGAGCGCGGCGGTGACGAGTTTCGCCGTGTTCGGCAGGTCGTCGCGGGCGACCGCGGTCGGGTCGACGAACTTGAACGTATTCAGCCCGCTGTTCTTCAGGGCGACCGCAAGCGCGATCTCCTGCCCGGGGGTGAACTCGTTGGTGCCGGCGATCGAGGCCGAGAGGGTCGGGCTTCCGTAGAGGTATTTATCGGCGGCCAGAGCCGGACCGGTCAGGGCAGCTACCATGAGGGCTGCTACCAGGATATGCTGTATTCTCATCAGATCACCTGTGTTGTTTCTTGCGGAACAACATTTATTTCCCGTCATTATATATACATATGGGATGAGCGAGCCTAGGGACATTCCTGCAGATATTATCGAATCTCTCAAATCACTGGGGCTTACCAAGTACGAGGCCCTTGTCTATATCGGGCTCCTCAAGGTTGCCGGCGCTACGGCGACCGAGATCCACGAAATCTCGGGCGTGCCCCGCGCATCGGTCTATCCGGTTCTCGATCGGCTGATGCAGAAGGGTCTTGTCAGCGTCTCGCATACCACGCCCCGGCGGTTCAACGCGACGCCGCCCGACGAGGGGGTAGGAACGCTGATGCACCGGATCGAGGAGGATGCGGCGGCCGCCCGCGAAGCGCTCGTCGCGATCTACCAGGCGAAGCACGAGGATGACCGGGGCGACCAGGAACTGATCTGGAGCCTGTACGGGCAGGAGAATATTGTCGCCCGTCTTGCCGAGGCCTTCCGGAACGCGAAACGGAGCATCTCCATGGTCGTCAACAACGATCTCCTGGCGGACGCGATCCTTCCCCTTCTCCTATCGTGCCCGAATCCTGTCGCCGTCGAGGTTGTCACCGACGCCTGTGTGGGCGAGGTGCCGGACGGGATGGTGGTTCACGTCCACCACCACTGTATGAAGTCCGGGAACTGCGGGCATGCTGAGAAGAGGATGCCGCTTGAGAACGCGGGCGTCTTTATTGTCGACGGTGAAAAAGTGCTTGTCTGGATGGGCTCGGCCGGTGAGGCGCCTTCCGCCCTCTACTCCGAATCCGCCGGGTTCGTGCAGTTCTTCAACCGCTACTGGACGAATATCCGGGACTGGATGGCGCTCGGCGATCAGTAGTCGTCGAGGTAGCCCATCTCGTCGATATCGATCAGCCCTTTGAGCGCACGGGTGACGACCCAGCGCCCCGCCTCTTTTATCGCCGCCATGGCGTTGGTGCCGCCGACCATCGTCACGCCGAGGTACTGCGGGCTGACCGGGACGCCGAGGAGCGGGACGTTCGGGGCGCCGACGTCGAGGATGCCGGAAAACCCGCTGGCGGTGAGTTCGTCGAGGACGGTTCCGACGAGCGGTTCGGCCTCCATGTGGCATTCGCGCATGTTCGCGAGGATATTCCCGCTGCCGTGCTTCATGACGCTCCGGATGGAGGTGATGTCCTGGGAGATGAGCACCTCAAGGGGATCGAGCGTCGTGTCCTTGTAGAGGAGCATGCTGATGAACCGGCGCGGTTCGTGCCGGTCGATCTCGACCACGCCGCCGCCGATGGGGTTGAGCGGCACGCCGCGCTGGAGCAGCAGGGCGTCGAGGGTGATGCTGCACATGGTGCAGATCGCGTGGGCGTGGTCGGGGACGGTGTAGTCCCCTATATCTTCGCCGGGCTCCGCGACCCGGATCCGGTCGCTGACCATGAGCCCGGTTCGGTGGGCGTCTTTGAGCATCGCAAGCGCAAAGGAGAGGTCGTCCTCTTTGATGAGCGAGAGGTTGTAGATGATCTTCCCGGTGTTCTCCTCGGGGTTGTAGGTCACCTGGAGGGCGTACTCCTCGATGCGGTGGTTGGTGAATTTCAGCGGTTCTTTCATCGGCACGGCTCCTTCATTGCGCGGGAGAGGGATCTTCCGCAGGGAAGGGTTGTAGTTTATTTTCTTCCCCGAGGGAAAAAGGGTAGCTGATCGGAGGTGGGGGGTGGATGTGTTCGGGTGCGGGATGGTTGGGGTGGTGGTTGGCCGTTCTTGCAGGGGTCTTCGTCGCCTGTTCGTCGTTTCTTTGGCGAACGGCTTGGTCACGGGGAGAGGGTATGCTTTTTGTATTGCCACTGCAACATGATACTTTAAGGAAGCGATTTCGGCAATGGATGTTCCCACGAAGTAGTTGAAAAAGAAACCATCACATTTTGGAGCCCTACAAAATGGAATGTTGGCTTGATGCGAAAGTCGTAGCAGGCGAATTTTAAACGAGACCGGAAGCCATCATCTATTGCCTGACAGCCGGGATGGTGAGAGAAGAGCAGCCGGAGATCGACCTCGAGAAGATGAAGCAGGATATCGTCGATAGCGTCTCGAAGGAGATTGCGAGAGATCTGATTGAGGTCATCCCATAACTCTCCAGAGCATCATTGCACATGCCAGGTAGATGAGTCCCAAGAATGAGTATTCATATCGCTCATATCGTGGAACGACCTTCTTAAATGCCTCTATCCAGCTGAAAAATCGTTCAACAGCACTGCGCTTTTTATACAATTCCGGATCAAACCAGAATGGCCTTCCCCGCTTGGGATATTTCCTTGATCTTCGATTCACGGGAATATTGCTCCTGATTCTTCGTTCTCGATTGTACTGGCGAATCTCCCGGGAATCGTAAGCTGCATCTGCCGAGATGATAGTGGGATGATCTTGGACGTCTGGAATCGTGAATGCTTCGAGAGTTGGTTCGTAGAGTCGTGAATCGTGGATATTTGCTGGGAAAACGGTGCAGGCGAGGGGAAGACCATTCTGATCGACCAAAGCGCTCAGTTTACTCCCTTTTACTTTCTTATAGCCATCATAACCGGTCGATCCCCCTTTTTTGCTTGAATATCCTTGGTATCCGTCGAACAGTGCCCTAAATCGATTTTCTGAAGGATATAGCCGGCGCGGAGAAGGTCAAGGAAAATGTCCTGATAGATGCCGTGCTCAGCAAGATAGAGGTGAAAGCGGTGTACCGTCGATTTCGTGCCGTATTGCCGAGGAACATCGCTCCAGGTACAGCCGGTGGTCAGGACAAAGAGAATACCGTTGAACATGGCACGATGGTCGGTTCGCGGACGTCCAATATGGGGTTTCTGAGCGGGGAGATGCGGCTCGATGATTGCCCAGAGATCATCGTCGATTTCCCGGAAGGCCATACACCTCGGGTTTTATTCAAGAGGCCTTATAATTATGGGATATCCTCATTGATAAACTGATCAAAAAAGAGAGCAGCGCTTGATATTAGCGTTCCCAAACGGTAGTGCTATGACAACCAATGACAAACTTGAGAAGTCATTAGGGATACTAGTTGAACCCGCAATTTTAATTGCGGTGATCACGAGTGGACTCTATTGTATTGCTCGTGTTTATACTGATAGTTATTTTCATCGATTGAGTCTAGATCCTGGTATTCTCTCTTTTTCATCTGAGGATTATTTTCAATTTGGGTTCGTTCCGCTCGTTTTAACAATTATTTTAGTGGCAGCTTATATTTTTGTACTAGAGATTCAAGAAAATAGCAGAACTATTGTCTTTTTGTCAAACATACCTTTTTTACTATACTACATTGCCGGACTTTTCTTTTTGACCCAAATATCCCTATTTCATTGGAAACCACTTCCAATTGCCTTGCTTTTAATTTTCATTGCCTCTTTTGTAGCTTACTTTTACTTTTCAATGATAAGTCAGGCTTTTTTTTCAAATACATGGCAGCAAAGTAATTTTGGGAAATTAAGGGTGTTGTACATTCTTATTGTACTAGCAATTTTAATTGTTGCTTCGTTTGGTACATTTTATGCGGCTCAGAATGTTGAAGGGAATTTGCCAAATACTATTGTCATTGGATTCGAGGCGCAAAATGGATCATTCCGACCTCTCCAAGAGTATTCTGAATTTGTCTTAATCTCTTATCACAGCGGAAACTATTACGTTACTCCAAGACTGGAACATGCCCCTCCCGATCCAAGAGTATATGTGATACCAGAGAGGGAAGTTGAAATAGTAATCCTAAAATGCCTCAAATAACAATCGGAAAGCAAATTCCTGCATCCACTTCAGTTGCAGCTTAATCTCCCGTTTCACCCAGACCGCGTAGACCGGCACCCCCCACACCCAGCACTGCAGCACAGACCGCCGGGTACCATGTCGGGCCGGAGAGGCAGTACTGCCCGATGGCCATCGAGACCGCCGGGATGCCGAGCCCCGGGACGAGGATGGAGACCCAGAGCTTTCGGGTGATGGTTATCTGCCGGTCCGTCACGATGGAGGATTGCGGCGGAGAGGGGAAATGGGTTGTGGATTGGTTTGGAAGTTAAGATTGAATTATTAATTGAATGTATCTATTTGCATATATGCTAAATAGTGATATTCCTCAGCTTCCCGGTCCCTCGGTAATGATGATGTAATCTATGACACGGATATCCATCTCTAAACATTCTACCTCAATATCATACCGATTTGAAGCAAGCCCCGAAATATCGAATAAGCATTCCCATTGATTGTTCTCTCCGCCTTCTTTAACTTTGACAGTTGCTGTCATGCCAGAGAATCTGTTACGCTGTTTTTTCAAATGAGGGGAATAATCCATGTTTTGTACTTTTACAAGAAGCTCTGTGCCAATGGCTAAATTTGTCTCTCCCCTCAATGTTACTATGCTCATTTGACTCTTATCTACCCTTTTGTCCTCAAATTGATCAATTGAAAGCCAGGGTTTTTCCACAATAAAAGTTAGTTTTGTATAAATATCGCTACACTGGGGGCTTGTTAGGAAATCAATCAAAGCAAGAGCAGATCCTTTTGGGTCATTATTTAAAATCTGATGCGAATCCGTTGGATCATATCGAGATTTTATGTACCCGGATTCTTCAAAGACATCCGGTTCTGAGTTCGTGTTTGGATGTTGAATTATAACAAAATAAGTACCCGGATTCATTGCACGTGTTTTCGCACCACCTAGAGTGTATTGGTATTCGCCACTAGATCTAACGCCAACTGGGTCTCTGATTGCACAATATGGTCCAAATGTCCATACGTAGATTTGAGAAGGGTTGCCTTCAGCGGTACCAGTTATCCTTATTGCATTTCCCTGCGCTACTGCTGATGCACTAAGTGAACCTGTAATATAGGGGACTCTTATAACCAACGATTGTGTAGAATAAGTAGGACGCTTTTGATAATCGACATGGAGCTGCTCTTTATCATATGGCTGGGAAACAGCATAGATTGTGTAAGTTCCTCCCGTTAGATGTTTGGCGATGGTGGATGTTTCCCACTTATATTCCCAAGTCTGATCATTACCCACAGGAATTCTAGTGAAAGTATCCTCATTGCCGTGAATTACAGGGTCAGTTAAGTTTTCAAGGCTTGTTCCTGCCGGCGGAAGATTTGGTCCAATAATAAACAGATATAGAGTGTTACTTGCCGTGCACGTGCCTGTAATTGATAATTCTTCTCCGGTAAACGCTACACCAGTTCCGGAAATGGTTATGGTGAGGCTCATGTACGTGTTCTCTTCTGTGCCATTGCCGCTTTGCTTGTCGCTTTTTGGTGAAGAAAAGTTCTCAGATGCTACCGTACTTAGAAAAATGCATTTTCCAAGATTGAAGTCTGTGAAAATCTTATCACCGGTTCGCAAAATCAGTTGGGTCTTGCCATCGCTCTTGAAACTATTAAATAGTGTATGGATATTTTCTGGCAATCTGGACAACACATCTGCATCCTTGCCTTCAGCTTCTCTTGCATACTCTTGCAAATATAGGAGGAGGTCGAAATTTGATTTTATTTCGCGTACGAATGGCTCTGAGTAAAAGTTCAGAAGAACCCACTTTATTAGTATTTCTTTTTCGATGCCATTCCCAAGAGCAGACATTAAGCTTAAAGTATTGAAAAACCGCTTGATTTCTCTTGGGTTGCTATCCAGTCCATTTACAATTAATTCTTCATATTCTTGAATTAATTCTCCAACCAACAACTCTTTTTCAATAAAATCCTTAACGCCTTGCCTTGATATTGCGGGGAGATTGAATTCTAATTGAATCATTTTTTTAATATATTCTCTTCCTGAAAAACTGTGACCACCTTCAAGCCCAAGCTGTTTATAACGTGAATCTACCGCCCTTGATATCAGGTTGATGTCCATTCCTAGAACAAAAACACACCCTTTTTGGTCGAAAAATAAATTTATCGATTCTAAAATGTTTGTGACCACGCCTGGGGGACACCGATCAAGGTCGTCAATAAATATTACGAGAACACCATCGCGGTCGTCAAAATCACCGTCATCGTATTCTTCACCACAGATGTATCGCCTTAGAACACATCGTAAATATCTGCTAAACTCATTGTAAAAAGAGGGATTTTCTTTATATATCGGCTTCTTGACCCATTTTTCATAGTTAGGGCTGAGTCCTGAAAGGGATCCCATTCCGCTGAAAATTCCGATAGCGGATAGTGAAGTACTGACAAAGTCTTGGATTACCACTTCGGTTCTAACGCGATCCGTGTCTATGAGTTCGTGGATCCATCTTTCCGTTTTCTTAAAGAAATCTCCTGTCTCAAGTCGGTCGCAATTATTTGAAAGTTGCTCATGAATTTCAAGTGATAATGCGGCGAGAAGTACGTCGGTTTCGGGATATTTCCATGCGTTAAACCATACTGTTCTGATTTTCCTGTAATCATCGTCGCCTTTTTTACATCTATTAATCAACTCTTCACGGAGGGTTTTCATCAGCGAGGTTTTCCCAGTTCCCCATCGTCCATTTACTGCTATAGAGAAAGGAGTTTCATTATCTTTATTCAGTATGATTTCCGAAATTCCCTCGATATATCTTTCAAAATTAAAGTGTTTTGCTCCTTTTGTGGGGCTATCTGAATACATATTGATATTTGACACAGTACGGTCGCGGTTTTGATTCATTTTGCGTCACATCCAACGTAGTTTGATGCCTATGGTTGAAAGTCAGACCCTCGGGGTAATGCCGGTTACCTCCCGGCTCTAGTCTGTCACGATGGAGGATTGCGGCGGGGAGGGGAAAAGGATTGCTAAAAGAATCTCTTACCCGGTTTGGAACTCTATGTTGTCGCAGATCCAGTGGAGCCAGCGTTTCACGGTCGAAGCTCTCCTTCCTACCGTCTGGCCGGATAGTGTGGTGTTCTCACGGATGACTTCTGCAATGTGGTTTTTGTCCAGCCTGTCAAGGTTACAATCCCGTTGAATCAGATCCCGCATCAGGACATTGAAGGTCGGCTTTGCCAGAATCTGCTTCAGCAACAGCAAGTTTCTCTGGGTCCGGTTGCTGCAACGGCGCAACTCCTCCCCAAGGGGAGTGAGATCAAACCTCTTCTCCTCGTCATCGTCACGCTTCAGAAAGCCGAGATAAATTGCAGCGTTAGCATAATAATCGCCTTGCCGTTCATCAAACTCGAAAGAAAGGGCGATGAGATCTTTTGTATTGAGGTTGTCATCAAACCGGGTCACAATGTCTATGACTTTGTCAAGGTCGTTTGCCTGTGGATACGGAACGTCGTGAGGCTCGCTGTCGGCGACCGAGAGGGTTCTGATCAACTCGTTGAGATTGAGCATCTGCTTGAGGGGTTCGTTAATGACGAAACCCCGGCACTTTACAACCTGTAACTCGCCAAAGGCATCCCCAAACTTGAACTCCGTTAGATAAAAGATTCCGTTTGTATAGATAACAAACAGTGGGATAACTTCTTTATCCGTTCTGATCGACCAATCCCGATACGGGTAGTAGAGCTGCCGGATGTGGAAATCATCCCGCTTCCCGATCTTCGTTTCCAGGACATAGACCTTGTCCGGGCTCTCAAAGCCGGCGTCCACCTCGATCTGCACACCCGAGACACTGACACAGTGATCGCAGTTTGGGAGATGGAAATCAAACTCGTTTGAACGCAGTCTTCCACGAATCGTCAGAAATAACTCTGATTCACCTGTGAATGTCTTAATCAGGGATATGAGATAGGCGTAGTCGATAGCCTGCGATTCGCTTGAGATCGTGCCTAGCTGGAGCGTTTTAAAGTTATGAATATCGGGTTTTGGGACGTATTCGGTAATGAGAACATCATCCAGTGACGATTCATACGAATAGTAACTTTTCAGGCTGTTATCTTTGAAAATAATGTATCGGCCATTATCAACGGGGAAGATTGAAAGGTCATGCTGCTTAAAGATAGCCGGCCGCGAACTCTGGGTATCCTGCTTTGCCATCAGACGAGGTTCGCGGCGATCACCACTGTTCCCTTTGAGCTCATCGGCCGTGATGTAGACAAAACCCTTACTATTTATTTGTTCGAGAAGATTGAGGTTTTCAAAGACGCTCTTCCAAGCCTCATCGTTTTTTCCCATTAGAACACCGAAAGGTCGTTTCTTTCGGTTTTGTAATTTGTAATTATTAATTCATTGATTTCGCCCCGTCGCTCTCCGTTACAGTTTATTGCACGGCGGGCGGAGACCCGATCGATGGTATACTCCGGATAGAGGTCTTCAAAGAAGTGATCATTCGGATCTTCATTTTTCGGATCCGAGTTGCTCAGCATCAACTTTGCCCCTTTTGCGTCAAGTTCGTGGAAGAATCCGGCGAGGCGTTTCTGGTCTTCGTCTCCGAATCTGTCTTTGGAGTATGAGGTAAAACTTGATGTCTGGTTCAGTGGCCGGTATGGCGGGTCAAAGTAAACGAACGTCTTTTCATCAACGTACCGAGCACAGTCTGAAAAATCACCGAGATGGATGCTTGTGTTTTCGAGGAGAGCAGAATCGTTCCGCAATATTTCCTGATTCAGTATCTGGGGCTTTTTATGTCGACCAAAGGGAACGTTGAACTCGCCCTTTGAGTTGACCCGGAACAAACCGTTGAAGCAGGTCTTGTTCAGGAAGATGAGATCTGCTGCTCTCCGGATCCATGCTTTGTTGTACTTCTGCGGCTGAATCGAGGTTTTGAACTCATTATACTTGTTGCGGATTTCGTAGAAGTACTCCTGCCGTTTTTCGGTATCCAGCTGCAGGTATGTGGTTTCTACGTCCTTTAGGATCTCAATGAGTTCCTCAACATCATGCTTGACAACAGTATACGCGAGTACGAGCTCTTCATTTACGTCAAAAATGTGGCATTCGTCAAACTGGTATTGATTATTGATATAGAAGTATACGGCTCCCCCGCCCACAAATGGTTCGACATATGTATTGGTAAGGCCTTTTCTCACCTCTTCCGGGAGTCTAATCTCAAATTCCTTGAGTAATTGGCCTTTTCCACCAGCCCACTTCAAAAAAGGCTTGGCATTCTGAGTTTTCATCCTGTTGAACCTCTGTAAGAACTCTAAGTAATTGGCACTGAATATTATCGACCGGGCTATTTGAATGTACGTTGGGCGGTCTGAAACAAAAAAGAATGCGAAAATCTCACGGTGAAATTATCCCTAAAAGACAGGCTAAGACGCTCAAAAGACTCCGTTGATCGGCACCCCCACGACCAGTACCACGACCACCGGCAGGCCGAACCCGACGATCAGGACGGAGCGCCATACCCTCCGGGTGACGGGTACCCGCCGGTCTGCCACGAGAGAGGATTGCGGCGGGGAAGGGAAAAGAGTTGCTCATCCGGCATCCGTGCTCGGCCTGACTGCCGTCCGGGCTCATCTCAAAAAAGAACATTGATGAGCATATCTGATGACCATACTATAAGCAGATCAGCTTTATGTCAGCAGGTCAACTTTACAGGGGACTGCCGGGTATGCCTGTTTTTGCTGGAGTGATGGCGTGGAAGAGGAGCATGTCCGGCTTTTGGATTCGGTATTCGTCGGAGCCACCATCGAAGATGCCTGGGACGAGGATGGCGTCCGGGGGCTTGTGATTGATACCATCCGGGGAGAGACGGTTCGCGTCTGGGCGGAAAACCTCTGCATGACGCACCTGAAGAAAGTGCCGGTATCGCTGGTATCGGTCGGTGATGAGGGGAGAGAAACTTCGATTGCCTGGAGTTCCCTGCAGGGGGCAATCATTCTTGGCAGCACGTATTGCTGTACGCCCCGGCTTGACCTATTCACCGATGTAGCAATCCGGGAAATGCGTATCCTGGCTGTGGATGGGACTGTGCAGACCATCAGAGCCCGGTGGGAGTGCGGCGGGTTGCAGTGCCCGGACACCGCAAAAGATCTGGACGTTGATGTGTTTATCTGCCAAAAAGGTCGGGAAGCTCGTCTTGTTTTTTGTCGGGATGATCTCCTCTCCCCTGTACAGGAGTAGGGGAGAGGATCTGCCTCACCTCTTAACTCTTCACGAATCCGTTTTTACTTCCTGATACTACTTCTCAAACTTCCGGTTCACCCGGCACCCCGGCGACCGGGACAGAGCCGGAGCTTTTGGGTGGTGGGTATCCGCCGGCCCGTCACGACGGAGGATTATGGCCGGGATAGTAAAAGAAGTGCTAAACGAAGCCGTATCGAATGTGAGCAAAAACCGTACTGGCATGCCCGCCCTCTCCCGCAGCAGTCTCCCGGACTTCTTCACCGGCGGTATATCCGGAGCTCCCGGGAGGTGAACCCGAATCCATATCCTGCGCGTCTCCGGCGAGCCCTCTCCCGTTCCCCTCCCGGACCGGGCAATCCCGGCATAAATGATTCAGTAATGTTCATATGATGCCTTTTTTCACATTCAGCGAACGCCCCGAACCTTTTTAACCCCCATCTCCCCACGCTGAAACAAGCGGTGCACGACAACGGCTTACTCCCCCGGAGGACGCCGGTGCATCGCGAAAAACAACAGAGAGGCAACGCATGAAACCGAAACCCATACCCATGGACGATACCGGAGCCCCCGGAGAGCAGCGGGGCACCTCTGTCCTGAAAGAATCGAGAAGAGAAGACGAAGTAATCTGCGGCGGCAGCCAGGCACAACCAATTGTTTCCAGCACTCGGATGCACCGGACCGCCAATGGTACTCGGCACTGCAACAATATAAGCATCGCCACCCCGGGAGATGCACCGCAGAAGGTGCCGCTCTACCTCATCGCCCACGCGGTCGCGGCCGAGGTAGTCCGGCACAAACGGAGACTGCGCGAGATCCACGTCACCTGCACGGCAGGGCACTACTACGCTATCACCACGGTGGCCGGAAAGGAGGCAGGGTCCTCCCCCACCCCGGAGGTGGCGGAATGAGCGACGCTATCCGCCGTGCGGTGGAGGTGCTCGCCCCGGGCGGCGTTGTGGAGGTGCGGGCGCTCGCGGAGAGTGCCGTTCACTCCGGCTACTTCGACGACCGCACGGAGCTCGCCGGCCGGGCAGCGGTGCTCGATGCCGACCCGGAGGTTGCCGGGATCTACGTCACCTTAAACCCCGTCAACCCGGCGCTCCTCGCCCGACGGGCGAACCGGATCAAGCTGCGCCTTACGAAGAAAGACGCGACGACGGCCGATACCGATATCGTGAGACGCCGGTGGCTCCCGGTCGACATCGACCCGGTGCGCCCGAGCGGGGTCTCGTCCACCACTGCGGAGCACGACCTCGCCCTCGCGACGGCGGAGAAGATCGCCGCCTGGCTCAGCGAGCAGGGCTTCCCGGCGCCGGTTGCGGCCGACTCCGGGAACGGCGCCCACCTCCTCTACCGTATCGATCTTCCGAACGACGAGGCGGCGACCGGACTCGTGAAGGGCTGCCTCGCGACCCTCGACGCGCTCTTCTCGAACGAGAAGGTCACCGTCGACACCGCGAACTACAACGCCGCCCGAATCTGGAAGCTCTACGGCACGGTCTCCCGGAAGGGCGATTCCACCCCCGAGCGGCCGCACCGGCGGGCGAAGTTCCTCGCGGTTCCTGACGAGATCGCAGTGGTTCCGGTGGAACGGCTACGGCACCTCGCCGGACTGCTCCCGAAAGAAGAGCCGGCGGCGCCGAAGAAGGGCGCCGGCATCGACCTCGCCGCCTGGCTCGCAGGCCACAAGATCGCCGTCCGGTCTGCAAAACCCTACCGGGGCGGGACGCTCTACGTCCTTGAGGACTGCCCGTTCTCGGCGGCGCACAAGGACGGTGCGTTCGCGATCCAGTTTGCGAACGGTGCGATCTTCGCCGGGTGCCACCACCAGAGCTGCGGCGGCGGGCGGCAGCGCTGGCCGGAGCTCCGGGCACAGTTCGAGAAGCCGAAGCAGAAGAAACCACGGGGCGGGGAGCTCTCCTCTCCTCCCGTCCCTGCACCGGAGCAGGACGAGTACCGGGAAAAGGCGCTCGCCGTCCTGAAAGAGGGCGACCCGCTCGGGTTCCTGCTCGACACCTTCCACCGGGAGCACGTCGGCGATGCCGCAGTGGCGAAATGCCTCATCATGTCGCTCGCCTCGCAGTCGATCGCAAACACCAGAGGCCTGCACGTCGCCATCTCCGGCAAGTCCGGCAAGGGCAAAACGCACGCCTGCGCGGCGATGCTCGCGCAGGTGCCGGAGCAGTACCGCCTCGCCGGCACGGTCAGCGACAAGGCGCTCTACTACAACAACCGATTGTGCCCCGGCACGGTCTTCCTCTTCGACGACGTGTCGCTCTCCGACGACCTGCAGGAACTCCTGAAGGCGGCCACCGCGAACTTCAGGGAACGGATCGAGCACCAGACCGTAACCACCGACCGGCAACTCCGGATCTGCACCATCCCGGAACGGTGCGTCTGGTGGCTTGCGAAGGTCGAGAATATCGGCGACGACCAGGTGGCGAACCGGATGCTGACGGTCTGGATCGACGACTCCGCGGAGCAGGATCGGGCGGTGCTCGAACACCTCAAGGTGAGCGAGGCACGGGCTCCCGGGGCGGTGGCGGTGGCGGAGGAGGTGCACGTCTGCCGGGCGATCTGGACGCTCCTCAAGGAGCGGCTCGTTCACGTCATCATCCCGTTCGCGACCCGTATCCAGTTCTCGAACGCCGCGAACCGCAGAAACCCCGGTATCCTCTTCGACCTCATTAAATGTCACGCCCTGCTCCGGTGCCTGCAGCGCGAGCAGGTGCCGTCGGCTTCGGGGGATCTCTGCATTCTCGCGACCCGGGAAGATTTCAAGGCCGCGGCCGACCTCTACGCCTCTCTCAACGGGGTGACCGGTGGGCAGGAGACGAAACTCACCAGGAACGAGGCGGCCGCCCTCATGACGGTCGTGGCGATGGGCGCCCCTGTCTTCACCATCAAGCAGCTCCAGCAGGCGATGGGACTCACCTACTACCAGACCCGGCGTATCATGAACGGCTACGTCAACCGGGGCACCACCTACGCAGGGCTGCTTGAGAAGTGCCCGGCGGTCAGCTGCGTCGACGCCACGGTGACGGAGGACGGCTGCGGCACCACGGTCCGGCGGCGGGAGCACCATTACTTCTTCGACGTCGCGTTGTATCGAAACTGGAGCGCCGGGGCTGCGGTCTGGATCGATGAGGACGGCGATGAGGATGGTGACGACGATGACGGGTACACCATGGCAGCAGATGTACATCGTATGTACACCGCGTGGTGCCACCCTCAAAAAGGCGAAAACGGGGAGGGATCTGGTGATACTCTTCATAATAGTACAAAAAGCGTTTCTCATAGTACTGATGTACACCAGGATCGGAGGGCACAGTCCAAGCAGCGTGCTCTCTCCCCTCACACTGCATGTGTCTGTGCTTTGGAGAATGGTGTACATGTCGGGGCGAAAACGGCTTTTGAGTCTCGAATCAGTGCCGTTCCTCAGGAATCGCCTTCGCTCGGTGACACCACGCGGTGTACACCGGTACACCCGGGCACCTCGCCGCTGTACATGGTGTACCCGACCGACTACATCCCGCTCCCGGTGCCGAAAAACGAGCCCTGCCACGTCTGCGGCAGCAGGCCGACGTCGTCGGTGCTGCGGGGGAAGGAGCAGTACCTCTGCTATGCCTGCCTGAAGAAGGCGAAGACGCCGGCGAAAGTCCTGCCCCTGCCCGGCCTGCTCGACCACCGGACGTTCGAACGGGCGGGCGTCGATCTCGGGCGGTGCACGATCTGCGATTCGGAGAAGGCGGTCTACCGCTCCCGGGAGGCGCAGGCGAATGTCTGTGAGGGATGTTATGCACGGCTTGTGCGGGAGTGGAACCGGGAGGCGGGGGTGCGGTGATCCCCGTCAACCCACCTCCCGGAGACGCATGGAAAAATAGTTCTACCATATAACGACAATGTACGGTAGATGGAAAACGGGATGCGGGATAAAGCGCGGAGCGTTCTGAAACAGATCCTCACGGCGGCAGGATACGACGTGGAGGATGTGAGCGATCCGCTGGACCTCTCGGCCATCGGAGACGAGGACGTTTTTATCGTGCTCTGCTCCGACGACCCGGATCAGATAGACGAGTTCGACCGGACGACCTACAACCTCGGCGTCGATGGGGAGAACCTCGTCTGCAGGAAACTCCTCTTCACGCTCGACGGGAGCGTGCGGACCGGGAACTGTATCCGCTGGGGTGCCGACGAATTTGCGAAGTACGCCGGAGAAGCGGCACGGGCGCACCTCCTCGGCAGAAGGCTCGACCTCGACCTTGCGGAGCCCGAACCGGCAGTGCCGAAGCGGGCAGAGACGCCAAAGGCCGATCGGGACGACGACACCCTCACGGGTCCCGACCTCCTGCACCTCCCGGTGCAGGTCAACGAAAAGCGGGCTATCGGGATCGCCGGCGTGCAGGGAACGGTCAAGTGCAAGTTCATTCCGCACTGGTACTACCGGTACGCGAGCACCGGTGAACGGGCGATCAAGGACAAACTGGTTTCGTTCGACTCCGAAGGTGCCGGCATCGTCAACGCGATAAACGGCCTGCGGGCTGAGATGGACATGCGCGACGCGGCCGTCTCGCCGGTGCCGTTCGGCTCCGAGGTGCTCCAGCCCCGGATCCAGAAGAGTGACGCCGAAGAGCAGCTCCGGCGCGAGATCGTCGAGAACCTGACCCAGCGGGTGCGGTTCCGGCAGGAGAAGGGCGACGCGATCTTCTACGAGGAGAAGATCTTAAAGCCCGACCGGGGCAGCGTAACCGTCGATATGGAACTTGTCTACATCCCGGTCTGGCAGGTCCGAGGCGGGAGTCGGATCGTCGAGGTCAACGCCTACAGCGGAGAGATCCTCGCCATGCCGATGGACGAGGGCGTCGAGCTTCTGTGAGACCATGATCGTCGTTATCGGTGGCGGGCCTGCCGGGCGGATCGCGGCGATGCGGCTTGCAGAGGCCGGCCGCGAGGTCAGGCTCGTCGAAAAGCGGGCGATCGGAGGGCAGTGCCTTCACGACCGGTGCATGGTCGTCTGCGCCCTTGCCGATGCGGCGAGGCTCGTCGAGCGCTCGCGGCGGATGCACGACCTCGGTATCTTCGATGCCGCGCCGCGGGTCTCGTTCCCGGCGATGATGACCCGGATGCGTGAGATCCAGACGAAACTCGGCACCGTCCTCGACGTGGAGACCCGGAAAGCCGACGTCGAGATCCTCTACGGCGCCGAAGGACGCCTCGAGGGGCGGACGGCCTACATCGACGACGAACCCGCACCTGCGGAGGCCGTCGTCGCGGCGACCGGGTCACGGACGGCGCTCCCGAGCATCCCCGGCACCGACCTTCCCGGCGTCTACACCTACGAAACCTTCCGGGAGCTCCCGGACCTACCCGCCCGGATCGCGGTCATCGGGGGCGGCACTGTCGGTGCGGAGTTCGCCCGGATCTTCCGGGCGTTCGGCTCTGAAGTGCACCTGATCGCCAGGAGCTCACTCTTAAAAGAGATCGACGGGCGGTTTCGCACCGCCGTCCTCCGCGACCTCGCCGGGGTCGCCATCCACGAAAACGCCCGGGTGCTCTCGATCGAGGGCGGCGGACGCGTCCGGTCGGTGGAGATGCAGACGGCAAACGGCGATACCGGGCTTGCGGTCGACGCCGTCTTCCTTGCGACCGGCCTTGCCCCCCGCTCCGAGCTCCTGCAGGGCATCCGGAAAGACCCACTCGGCAACGTAATCGTGGACGACCACATGCGGACGAGCGTGCCGGGTGTCTACGCGGCGGGTGACGTCATCGGCCCGCCCTACTTAACGCCCGTAGCCCGGCGGGAGGGGGTCGTCGCCGCCGACAACATCCTCGGGCGCGACGTCGCCATGGACTACGCCACCGTCCCGCAGGCTCTCGAGCTCGGGTACGAGTTCGCCTCCGTATCGGCGCCGGGAGACGACGGGCTCGCCCTCTCCTCGCCTGCTCCCGCCGGGCCGGGATCGTTCTGGGACGTCGCTTCGGGCTGGACCGGGATGGCGGAGATCCGGGTCGACCCCGCGACCGGCCGGATCGTCGGCGCCGCTGCGGCGGCACCCGGAGCCTCGCTCTTAATCTCCTACCTCGGTTTCCTGATGCGGCGGGGTATCACCGTCGAGGAGTTCGACACCTTCGCCGAGATTCACCCGTCGACCGATGGGATCTACTGGCTCAACCGCTACGCCGCCGAGTTGCTCCGAAAAGAGAGAAAAGAAGATCTCTGATGCCCACGGCTCAGAGATTCCTGAACATCTGCCCGAACTGGGGCAGGAAATCTTTTTTCCGGGACATGACGCCTTCGAGGCGCACCGGCTGGTCGCGAAGGGCGAGCTTCGTGAGGCAGGCGTCTTCGCCGGCGGCGAAGAGATCGCTCGCGTTCTCAAAGACGTTCGTGAAGAGCGCGAGGAAACAGTCGGTGCCGGTGGCGCTCCGGAGCCGTTCCAGGCTCTGCCGGATCAGATCGGCGTTCTGCTCAGAGTACTCGAAGGTCGAGACCATCACCTGCGCGATCATCACGCTCTTCCCGAAGAGGTTGTAGCGCTTCATATCCCGGGTGAGGAGTTCCTCCGGCGACAGCGACCCGAGTTCCATCCCTTTCCCGACGAGTTCGGTGCCGAACGCGACCGGATCGATCCCGGTAAGGTCGGCGAGGTACCGGGCGGCCCGCGTATCCGCCGTTGTCGTCGTCGAGAGTTTCATCACCATCGTATCGGAGAGGATACCGGAGAGAAGGAGGCCTGCCGCGGCAGGGGAGGGCTCTATCCCCGCCTCGATGAACTTATTCGTGATGATCGTCGAGGTCGACCCGACGGGGTCGTTGAGGAACTTCACCGGCTTTAGGGTCGATATCGCGCCGAGCCGGTGGTGGTCGACGATCTCGAGGATATCGGCGGTCTCGATCCCGTCGACGGCCTGGGAGTACTCGTTGTGGTCGAGGAGGATCACGGACTTCTGCACCGACTGCATCAGCGTCGTCCGGGAGACGAGCCCGATATGCTTCTCCCCTTCGCCGACGGCGCAGGCCGTCCTGAACTTCGAGTTCGAGACGACCTGCTTCGCGTACTCGAGCGAGTCTTCCATCCGCACGATGGGAAGGTCGGTCTTCTCCATGATCATCTCCGCCGGGAGCGAGAGGCTGATCATCTTCCCGACCGAGAAGGCGTCGAGGGTGGTTGCGATCATCGAGACGCAGCGTGCCTGGGCGGCCTTGATCACCCGCTCGCCGACGGGCGCTCCTTCGGCGATGATCATCGCGGCGATCCCGGCCGATATCAGGGCGAGCTGAGCGGGTTCGTTGTCGCCGACGATCGCGATATCGTCCGGCGTCATCCGGGAGAGGGTGACGTGCAATGCGTCGATGACGGTGTAGACCCGGCCTTCGCCGAGCGTCGGGCGCTCGGCGGTGATGATCCGGGCGTCGAGGATCCGGGCGAGGGTCTCGAGTTTCATCGGGATCAGCGAGAGCTGCTCGTGGGGGTTCTTCCGGACGTACGACCGGGCGAGACCGTACTCGCTGACGAGGCCGAGGAGGGTGCCTGCTTCGTCGGTGATCGGCATATTCCGCATATCGTAGGTATCCATCATGGCGGCGACGTCGATCGTCGGCACGTCCGCCTGGACGCTCCGGGTATCGAGCGGAATATCCGATACCGTCGGCTCGATGTTCGCGATATAGAGCGGGGGCTTTGCGTCGAACCTCGCGAGGGCGAAACGGGTCTCGGCGTTCACCTCGCCGCACCGGGCAGCGACGTAGGTATCGGACTCCGTCTGGTTCAGGAGCTCCGCATAGCCGATGACACTGCAGATACTATCGGTATCCGGCTGCTTGTGTCCGATGATGTAGATCGTAGTCAGTTCTATTCCTCCTTGCGGGATCTCCTTCGTATCGCCGTGTCCGAAGGGACAGTACGTAGCTGGTAGGTTCTGCTCTCCCAAAAGCTATTGCACCGGCACCTCAGTGTCCGGCGAGAAGGATCGCCATGATCCGTGATTCCGCACGCCGCAGATGTTCGATAGCCGTGGCTTTGCTGACCCCGAGTTCCTCCGCGAGCCCGCCGCCGCTGGTCTTCCGGGGATAGTCGTAGTAGCCGGAGCGTTTCGCGGCGAGGAGCACCCGGCGCTGCTGCTCCGTCAGCAACCCGAGGATATCGCGGCCGTCGTAGGTCACCGGCTGGAAACTGACGTTCAGAACCTCCCCGTATGCTTCCATGAGGCGGAGGAACTTCTGCAGGTTCGCCTCGTCGCCGATGCACGAGTAGACGATACGGTCCGGCGACTTGGTGATCGGCGTCGTCCAGATCAGGTCAAGGTCGAACGCCTGCATCTTCCGGCGGAAGAACTCGTCATGCGCCTGGCCACGGATGAGGCAGGTATGTGCCCGACCCTGCACCCTGATGACGTGCAGGATCTCCATGACTCCCGGGATGGTAATATCCCCGATGGAGTAGCCGTCTGCGACGATGACCTCGCAGAGAATGAGTTTCAGTCCCCGCTCGAAGTCCACCTTCAGGATCTCGAGGAGCGAGACCGACTCGATCCGCTCAAAGACGCGCTTCCACTCCCGCAGCTTCTCCTGCAGTTCAGCCGGGGCGTCGGGCATGGAAAGGGTCGGGCGGAGCTCGACGATCAGCTTGCGCATGATCAGATGAGGGCGGCCGGGGTATATATTACCCGTACATGTACGGGACAATCCTCATGTGGCCCTGCGGCGAACTATCGTCTGCAGAGGGATGACGGCGCCTGCCCCCTCCGGTCTGCAAAAGGCTATCAACCGATATGACAAGGGGAAGATGAGGAGCGTGGAGTGTGATATGGTGAACGACCTGATGGGAGTAACGACTATTCGGAGCGGCAGGGGAATTCGGATAACGGTGCTGTGTATTGTCTGCGCCGTTCTTCTGCTGGCTGTCCCGGCGTCTGCGGCGCCTGCGGACGTGACGGTAACCTCCTTTACCCTCGACCCGCCGGTGCTGATGCGGGGGGACGAAGGAATTCTCACCGTAACGGTGCAGAACACCGGGCCCGAGCCCGTGGCTATCAGCCGCGCCCGCCTCTACGGCGACGGGGTCGTGGTGCTGAGCGACCCCTACCCGTCGGTCGGGGATATCGGTGCCGGGAACACCAAGCAGTTCAGTTTCACCGTCCGGGCGGACGCCCCAGACGGCACCTACTACCCGAAGTTCGTCCTTGAGTTCCGGGACGACGGCAGCCTCCGCTACCCGATCCCGGTGCGGGTGGAGAGCACCGAATTGCAGGCGGCGGTGGTCGACCGGCCCGACACCTTCTCGGAAGGCCGGGAGGCCGACGTCGCGGTGCGGGTGGGGAATCCCCGCTCGAGTGCGGTGACCGGTGTCCGGGTCGTCCCTGAAGGAACCGGCTTTACGGCGATACCCTCGAGCGCATTTATCGGGACGCTCGCACCGGACGGGGCCGCGCAGGTGCTTTTCAACATCACCCCGCAGGAGTCGACGAACCTCACCTTCAGGGTCGTCTACCAGAACGGCCGGAACGTGCATGAGACGATCCTGCCGCTCCCGGTCAGCCTCGGCGAAGGGAAGATACGGGCTGATCCCGTCCTGACGAACATCGAGGTGATGCTGGACGGAGATCTCTACCGGGTGACGGGCGACGTGACGAACGCGGGTCTCGATACAGCGCGATCGGTGATCGTGACGAGCGCCGCTCCGGCCGTGCCGACCGATCCGTTCCGGGTCTACGTTGTCGGCACACTCGACCCGGACGATTTTTCGAGTTTCGAGGTGACCTTCGAGACCGAAGGCAACGTCTCGGAGGTGCCGCTCGTCGTCGAGTATCGTGACGAGGACGGGAACCTCTACACCGAGCAGAGCATGATCGCGCTCGAGAACCGAACCGCGGCGGAGGACGAAGGAGGTCTCCCGCTCCTGCCGATAATCGTCGCCCTTGTGGTGGTGGTCGCGGCCGCGGCCGCCGGGTACTACCTCCTCCGGCGGAGACGAGGATGAGCGGTGAGCCCGTCATCAGGTTCGACGACGTCTCGAAGATATACCGGCTTCCCGGCGGCGACGTCGTCGCACTTGATCACGTCACCCTCACCGTGGAGCCCGGCGAGTTCATCGCGGTGATGGGCCCTTCCGGGTCGGGGAAATCCACCCTCCTCAACCTGATGGGCTGCCTCGATGTCCCGACGTTGGGGCGGATCTACATCAACGGCGAGGAGATCGGGAGCATGAGCGACGACGAGCTCACGCGGCTCCGGCGAAACCACATCGGGTTTATCTTCCAGCAGTTCAACTTAATCCCGCTCCTCTCCGCCTTCGAGAACGTCGAGTTCCCGATGGTGCTGACCGAGAACCGGAGCAAAAGCCGGGAACGGGCGCTCGCGGTGCTCCGGTCGATGGACCTCGAGGAGGAGCTCTTCAGCCATAAACCGAGCGAACTCTCCGGCGGCCAGCAGCAGCGGGTGGCAATAGCACGAGCGCTCGTCAACGACCCGGAACTCCTGCTCTGCGACGAGCCGACCGGCAACCTGGATTCGAAGACCGGGACCGCCATCATGGATCTCCTCGGCAGCATGAACGCCGAGGGCAAGACGATCGTCATGGTCACCCACGACCCGAAGGTCGCCGGTTACGCTCACCGCCATATCCAGATCGTGGACGGCAGACTGGTATGATATTCTTCAATTTCGCTGTTCGGAACCTGAAAAGGCACTGGATACGCTCGGCACTCTCGATCATCGGGATCGTCATCGGCGTGATAGCCATAGCCTCCCTCGGGATCATGGGCAACAGCATCAATCTCCTTGTCGCGAACCTCATCACCGACGTCGGTGACACCGTCGTGATAACGCCGCATACCGCCGTCGGCGATACCTTTGCCGGCGACCCGCGGACGGCGGTGGACGCCTCCATTCCGGCCAGGCAGGTGGACGAGATCAGGCGGGTGGTGAGCCCACATCGGGTGATCCCGGTGCTGCAGGGAGCGGACGAGGTGGATTTCGGCGGCGGCGAGAGCGGGTATGCCCAGATAATCGGGCTCGACGCCGAGGATATCCCGGTCCTGCTCGAACTTGAGGACGGGCAGTACCCGCGGCAGAACCAACCGGGAGCGCTCGTCGGGACGTACCTGGCCGACGAGTACGACATAGCGCCCGGTGCACGGATCACGATCGGCGGCGAGGATCTGCGGGTGGCAGGCATCCTTGCCGAAAGGGGTTTTGCCGCCGACATTAACCCCGATTACGCGATCGTCGTGCCGTCCGACTGGTACCAGAGCCACTTCGGCACCGGGGACGACTACTCCATGGTGATTATCCGGGTCGGCGATGTCGCCGAGATTGATACCGTGAAGAATGCGGTGGACGACCGGCTCAACCGGCGCGAGGAGACGGTCGACATCTTCGACTCCCGGGAGCTTTTAGAGCAGTACGAAGAGATCTACGGGCAGATAACGACGTTTCTTGTCGGTATCGGCGGGATCTCCCTCGTCGTCGCCGCCGTGAACATCTTAAATGTCATGTACATCTCGGTGACCGAACGGATCCGCGAGATAGGGATCATGCGGAGCATCGGTGTCCTGCGGCGTGAGGTGCTCGTAATGTTCCTCTACGAGGCCGCGATCCTCGGGGTCATCGGGAGCGTCATCGGCGGGGTTTTCAGCACCGTCGGCGGCTACTTCATCAGCGTCGCCGCTGTCGGGGTCTTCACCGCCGGAACCACCTTCGGCGAGAACTTTACGGTCTTCGATATAACGGCCGTGGGGTTCGTCATCTTCGGGATGCTGTTCGGGATAGCAACGAGCATCGCTGCAGGGTTCTACCCGGCCTGGAAGGCCGCGCAGCAACTGCCGATAGAGGCGATGCGGCATGACTGACGGGTACCGGACGATCCTCTTCAACCTCGCTGTGCGGAACCTGAAGCGGCATAAAGTCCGCTCGGGGCTTGCGACGGTCGGGATCATCATCGGCGTGATCGCGGTCGCCTCCCTCGGGATCATGGGCACCAGCCTCTCGGCGCTCGTCGGCGGGCTGGTCTCGGACGTGAGCGATACCGTGCTCGTCACCCCGCACCTCGCGGCATCCAGCGGCGACCCGTTCGATCCCAGGAACACCCTCGCCTCACGGATCTCCGATCGGGATGTGGCGCAGATCGAGAAGGCCGTCGGGCAGAACCGCGTCATTCCCATGATCCGGACATCGGAACGGCTAACGGTGGACGACGAGGGTGGGTATGCCCAGCTGTACGTGCTGCAGGCGGACGACATCCCTTTCCTGCTCGAGAAAGAGTCCGGGCTCTACCCGCAGGCAACCTCCTCGGGCGTGATGGTGGGTTCGCTCCTGGCGGACGAGTTCGACCTGAATCCGGGGAGCCGCATCGAGGTGGGGGGTGAGAGCGTCCGCGTCGTCGGCATCGCCGCCGAGCGGGGGATGGGGATCGATATCAATCCCGATTACGCCGTCATCGTCACCGAGGCGTGGTATACCGAGCGGCACGGCGAGCAGGAGTACAGCCAGGTCGTCGTGAAGGTCGCCGACCTCGACGAGGTCGAAGGGGTGAAGGCCGCCATCGAGCAGCAGCTCAACCGCAGGGAGGAGAACGTAGACGTTCTCGATTCGCGGGAGATCCTGGAGATCTACTACGATACGTGGGACGCCATCAACGTCTTCCTCCTCGGCATCGGCATGGTATCGCTCTTCGTCGCGAGCGTCTCCATCCTCAACGTAATGATCATCTCCGTCACCGAGCGGACGCGGGAGATCGGGCTGATGCGGAGCATCGGCGCGGAGAGACGCGAGGTGATGTTCATGTTCCTCTACGAAGCGCTGATACTCGGTGTCGCAGGGAGTATCGTCGGCGGACTCGTCAGTGCGGTCGTCGGGTTCTACGTCAGTGCATCGGTCGCGGAGTTCCTGACCGGGTACGTCGCGACGGACGGGGCGGCGGCCTTAAGCCCCGCCGCAGTCGGGTACATCGTCTTCGGCGTTCTCTTCGGCATCGCGGCAAGCGTCATCGCTGGGCTGTATCCCGCCTGGAAGGCGGCGCAGCTGAACCCTATCGAAGCACTCCGCTACGAGTGATCGGCGGCGGAAAGGTTATCCCTCCGGCCGCCCCCTCACCCTTCCGGAGGCTCCATGATCTTCTTCGACTTCGCCCGGCGGAACATCAGGCTCCACTGGTTCCGTTCGGTTCTTGCGGTCATCGGGATCGTCATCGGGGTGATCGCGATCGCGTCGCTCGGGATCCTCAGCAACAGTCTCGTCCTCTCGATCACGGAGACGATCTCGGATGTCGGCGATACCGTCATCGTCACCCCGCATACCGGTGCCGCCGCCGGGAACGGTCCCGGCCCTCCCGGGGGCGGCGGCATCACGAGCAATACCCTCTCCGACCAGCAGGTCGAGCGGATAGAACGGGCGGTCGGGCAGAATACGGTAATCCCGCTCTCGCAGGGAGGCGACCGTATCGTCGTCGGCAGCGAGACCGGGGCGGCGGTGATTTATGCCATGCCGGTCGAGGATATGCCGCCCCTCCTCGACCTTGCGGACGGGATCTATCCGCGGAGCAGTTCCGGCGCGCTTGCCGGGAGCGCTCTTGCAGAGGAGTTCGGTCTCGAACCGGGAAGCCGCGTTCAGGTCGGCAGCAACGCCTCGAACAGCGTCCGGGTGGTCGGGATCATCGCCGAACGGGGTGTCGGCTTCGATATCAACCCCGATTCCGCCCTGATCGTCCCTGATGTCTGGTACCGCGATCTCTACGGTGAAGAGGGCTACGACCAGGTGATCGTCAAAGTCCGGGACGTGAACGATATCGACGAGGTGAAGTCGGCTATCGAGGAGACGCTCAACCGGCGGGAGACGGTGGTCGACGTTATGGATACCCGTATGATCCTCGAGAGCCTCTTTGCGGTCTTCGAGCAGATCTCGGTCTTTACTCTTGCCATCGGGAGCATCTCCCTCGTCGTCGCCGGTGTCTCCATCCTAAACGTCATGATGATGTCGGTAGCGGAACGGACGCGGGAGATCGGGGTGATGCGGAGCATCGGCACCCGGCAGCGGGATGTCCTCGCGATGTTCCTCTACGAAGCGCTGATCCTCGGTATCATCGGTAGCATCGTCGGCGGCGTGATGAGCGTCGGGACGGGGTACCTGGTGAACGCCATTGTGCTCCAGCGCCCGGAGTTCCTCTTC